>NZ_JBIQNW010000011.1:100395-188376 GCF_047228265.1 Nostoc sp. UIC 10607
TCTGCCGCCCGCCAACGGGTGGAGTCATTCACAGTAGTTGATTGCAGCAGTTGCACCAAGGCGGCGATCGCAATTTCATTGCCAGTGCCGATTCCCCCTAACCTAGATGCTGCCTGCCAACGGGTGTAGTCATCCACAGTAGTTGATTGCAGCAGTTGCACCAAGGCGGCGATCGCAAATTCATTGCCTGTACCGATTTCCCCTAAGCTATCTGCTGCCAGCCTACGGGTGAAGTCATCCAGATGAGTTGATTGCAGCAGTTGCACTAAGGCGGAGATCGCAAATTCATTGCCTGTACCGATTTCCCCTAAGATAAATGCTACCTCTCCACGGATGTGGTCATTTACATCTTTTGATTGCAGCAGTTCTACCAAGGCAGCGATCGCTTTTGTACGGTCTGTTTGTTGCAGTGCTGATCTAGCTTCATCCTTAATTGGATCGGCAAATGTTATCCACTTCTGTTTTTTAGTGTTGAAATAACCAAATCCCCATTTGATAATTTGCTTAACTATTTCACTTGCTCTAGAATCACCTCTAAACTCTGCAATTCCTGTCGCAGCTAAAAAATAGGTGCGATATTCATAAAATCCTTTATTTACATTTTCTCTATTACCCTTACCACATCCATCTTTAAAGTTGACCAAAGCATCAATAAATTGTTCCTTTTTATCTTTGAGGTTTTCTTCTTCTCGACCTAACCAAAGTAATATTGTTTGCTTCCATTGCGGTTCAAAGATGCGATAAGTTCCTTGACTGGGATTTTTCGGAACGTGGTTGAGAAAGAAATGCCAGTCATCAATTGCTTTAGCAGCAAAGTACTCTTGAAATGAGGCATGAAAGAAAGCGTAAACAGGTTTTCTATTCGTATCTATCCCGACACAGTTTAGCCAGCCGCGATTTAGTGCCAATTTCAGCAGCGAATTTTCATCATCAGCATCACCCAAAAACTGAGTAACAGAATCCTGTCGCAAGCGAAAACGGGTTTCTTCTTTATCTAATATTGCTGCTTTAGCTAATTCTCCCAGTTTGACATTAAGTTGCTGACGCTGTTTAGAGTTTGTTACAAATTCGGCTTTTTTCCAATTGTCGAAGTCATCAACAAATTGCTGATAGAGTCCCGCTTGAGTATCGGGTAATTTACCATCTCCCGATTGCCAATTTAAACACAGCAGCGTCAACCGCAAAGGATTTTTCACTAAATCTTGAATCCGTTCTTTACCTGGTTCTTTTAACGCAGTACATAACTGCTTTGCAGTTTCGGGAATAGCAGCGAACCATTTGTGAATAAATTTCTCTACCTGTTCTGGATAAGAAAAATCTAAACTGCGATATGTATCAAAATCATCAAGTGCATTAATGCTGCCATCCCACAAATTAACCCGACAGGTCAGCACAATTCGCACTTGAGAAATTAATCCCCCTTCACGAAATTGTCGTGCAATCTCCGTTAGAGAATTAGATGCAGACATTTCATCTAACCCATCTAACAACAGCCACACATTATTTTGATTAAACAGAGCAACAAAATCATCCTTCAGTTGCTTAGTGGCTTCAGCTTTACCTATTTTCTCAGCCACCTGAGTTAACCAAGTTTCAAACAGATAAGATTTTAGTTCCTGACCTCGCAAATCTGCTAAAGATACCCAAATGACAATCGACTGGTGAATCTCACGAGATACCCAATCAGCAATCTGTTGTAACAGTGTTGTCTTTCCTGCTCCTGGTTCGCCAATAATCGCAATTCGCTTACCTTGACTTTTAGGCGTGTTCTTCTGTTTGAGAACTTCTTCAAGAAAAACATCATGCTCAAACGTTTTGGTGATTTCTGTCTCCTTGTATAGTTCTGAACCCTGTTCTGGAGAAATATCACCTTGAGGCTTGGATGGTTTTTTGCGCTCAACTAATCCCAGTGGCACATAAACATCATCAACTTGCAGGTTAACGCCTTCAGTTGATGTCAGAGGATTTGTAGTTAGCTTTCGCCGTTCTACCAGAATTTCACGGCAGATTTTACGCCACTCATCGGGAGTTAACTTTGTCCCATCCTCCCCTGGGGACGACTGTAGTCAAAACGTTTGGTTAATAGTCTGATTATTAACTGTGCCTTGATTTACAACCCCAATTTTTTCTGCTAGCTGCGTCAGATTTTGAATGGTTGGCTGTTGAGACTTGAGGGTATTTTCGATTTCTTGAATTTTTTGAGTGAGTTTTGGTTCTGCTTTTGCTGCTGCTTCCACTTCCACAACTGCTTGAGCAATTTCTGAGTCTGCATCTGCTGCGGCTTTCAGTTCCAGCACTGCTTGACCATAATCTAAACGCTGCGGTTCATTTGCTTCTACAGCACTGGTGAGTAATGGCGATTTATTCTTCTGGCGGAGCTTTTCTATTAACTTGCCACCTAGCGTCCATGTAGCATCACCAATATTTTCGCCGATTTTCTCTTGGGCTTTAGTCCAAAGTGTAGTTGCGATCGCAGTAGCAACAGCCGTCAGTGTTACAGTCACCATAAATTCACTACAAATTGAGTTGATGTAGAGATTATTTGAATTGACACAAATAGTATCACGAAAAAGCTAGGCGATTAATTATTAGTGATATCAATCAATACAGTTCAGATAAAACCAAAACAATTGTAGAGACGGCGATTTATCGCGTCTCAAAAACCCAAATTTTTGCCAGTAGCCTTTAACCCAAGCGTATTGTGATATAAATCAGTCTTATAACCCGCGCAGGTGGGTTTTGTCTGTGTAGCCGCGACTTCTAGTCGCCAGGATACTAATATCAATTCAATTAATGATTGCAACATATCCTTGGGTAAAGACGCGATGAATCGCGTCTCTACAAATGGTCTGTTTGTCGCATTCTTGTTTCAAATTTGTATAAAAAGGTGCGTTAGCCTTTGGCATAACGCACCCTACGAAAATATATGCAACCTAGTTATGAATTATTAATTGGAAGCTGCTTTTTGCGCTACAGTGCGAATTATCTCCTCTAGCGTTTGAAGTAATTCTTGCTCGTTATAAGGTTTAGAAAAGTAAGCCCGCGCCCCTAATTGCATAGCGAGTTGTCGATGTTTATTGCTACTACGAGAAGTCAGCATTGCAACTGGAATATTTTTTGTATCAACATCTGAATTTACCTTACCTAAAAAGCCATAACCATCAAGGCGAGGCATTTCAATATCACAAATTACTGCTTCAACTCTCAATCCACTATGGAGTTTTTCTAAAGCATCTTGACCATCTTTAGCTTGTTCTACTTGATATCCTCCTTTTTCAAGGGTCAGAGCTAAAAAGCGGCGAACATTAATTGAATCATCTACGATTAAAATTGTGCCTTTCTGCTTAACAGATGCTGCTGATATTTTCTCTTCATCAAATATGAGGAACGGTGTCTTTAACCTTGCTGATGGTAATTGAGTACCTCTGGGAGTCCGCCGATTTGTAGCAATCCAATACAGCAACTCATTGACATTAACTAGTGGCACTACTCGGCCATCACCGAGAATTGTGCAGTTGCTGAAGCCTTCAGGTAAAGGTATATTTCCCTCGACTTGGCGAATAGCAACTTCCTGTTCACCCCAGCAACGGTCTATTTGGATAGCTACTGGCTGATTATTACCTTTGACTACTAACACGCTGTTAGCATTAATTGCGGCTGGAGTCTCCAACTCTGGGCTATCGTAGCGCAGGCAATTAAACTCTAAGTAGCGAGTCAGGCGAATCAGTGGCAGCATGGTTCCTTGCCAATTTAGAACTTCGCTACCTGCCATTTGGAAAACTCGCTCGTCTTGGAGTAAAGATATTTCTGAAATCACATCTGTGGGAAATGCCAATAGGATTTTGTTGATTTCTACCAGCAGAACTCGCGCAACGGAAAGTGTAAATGGAACTGATAGGGTGAAGGTAGTACCAACCCCTGGTTCCGTATCAACTTTGACATCTCCTCGAATTAGTTTGAGGTTGTTGCGAACCACATCCATACCGACACCGCGACCAGATAATGCTGTCACTTGCTCAGAGGTAGTAAAACCTGGTTCAAAAATTAGTGATAACAGTTCTTCATCACTAGCATTAGCGAGTAGAGAAGCATCTAATCCCATAGCTAGAGCGCGGGTGCGAATTTTCTCCAGAGAAATGCCCCAACCATCATCACGGATAGTAATCAGGGTACGATTACTGCGGTGAGTAGCTGTAATTTCAATCAATCCTTGTTCTGGCTTACCCAGAAGGCGGCGGGTGGCAGAGTCTTCAATACCATGATCAAAGGCGTTCCTTAATAGGTGCATTAAAGGTTCGTTTAATGCTTCTAAAATGCTGCGTTCAATTAAAGTGTTGCCACCTTCAATTTTTAACTGGACATTTTTCCCATACTCTACATTTAAATCGCGCAAAGCTCTAGGAAAACGTTCAACTAAATCGGACAGCGGCCGCATCCTGATATGATTTAGTTTTGTCTGTAACTGTTTCGATGTTTTGTTTAGTTTACGAGCAATTTGGTCTGTATCATCTACACTGAGTTGTACATCAGTTGTAACTTCCTGTACCTGAACAATGGTTTCCATAACTTCCTGCGATCGCAGGTTTAAATCGTTATAGCGATCCATCTCTAAGGCATCAAATTCCCTTTCTGTACCTTGTGTTTGGTGGCTATTTTTATCTTGCACCCGCACTTCAGTAGACATGGAAGCTTGAGTGGAAATTTTGTCGTAGACTATACGTAATTCCTGGTTTTCGCGGTCGAGAACTTGGACTCGTTGGTTAAGGTTACGAACGAGTTTGCGTAATCTTTCTAGTTGGGAGTTTAACCCATTCCGCTGAACAATTAGTTCACCAAATAAATCATTAATTTGCTCTAATTGTTTGCTAGGAACTCGAACGCTATTTTCATGAATTTCCCTCTCTTTAGCAACGCCATTTTGTTCTCCTTTGCCTTCACCAAATCTGGCATCTGGAGAATTATTTTCTTTAGCAAATATTGTATTGTGCTCGGTGACATTTACAGCATTTACGTCATCGGCAAATTCTGCATCCACAAATGTAAAATTAGCCGCGATACCTGCGGTGGGCTGCACTAACGCTTCATCATTAGTCCAATTTTCCCTAGTGTTTTCTGGTTGCCAAACAGATGTTGACACTGCTTCTGTGTCTGTGGCGATAAACTGTGGTATTACTTCTGCTGGTAATAGTAGCTGGGATTGCGTATAACTACCAAAATCAAGTTCTGTAGGCAAGTTATCTAATTGATTCGTCAGCACCAAAGCTTGCGATCGCCGCCATGCTTGCAATGCTAACTGGGCAATTTCGGGAATGCGCGAGCTAGTAACAGTTTCCAATTGCTGTGTTACTGACTCACAAAGCTTGGTAAAAGCTGCCAACTGGAGCATTTCCCCTAAACCACCCAATTCAGCTGCCATGATCACAACTTCTTCATGCAAACCGGACTGTTCGCTATCTGCCAATACAGATTCTAGACGCTGTAAACACTCTTCTACTTCTGTGCCAAATAGCAAGGGGATAACGTCTTGGCCATCTTCTGGGGATAGCATAGTTGAGGCATCCTCAGGGGTGGGGTCACCCAAGCGATCGTGTAACTCATCAAAAATTGGGTAACAGAAGGTTGCTAACCACGCATCTTCAACAACATTTCCTTCTGCAAGCAATTCTACAATTTGACGCAGCCAGTCAACTCCAGATAGCAATAAACTTTGCAACTGAGTATCAATTTCTAAAGAATTTTTTTTAGTTTTTAAAACTTTAAAGGAATCTTCCAGACGGTGAGATAAATCACTTAGCGATCTAAATCCCATCATCCCCGCACCACCTTTGATAGAATGGGTGGCGCGGAGTGCAGCATTGATTTTATCTAAATCGATGCGGTTAGTAGTATCGATTTCCAACAATACCGATTCTAAGGTATTCAAGTATTCAGTTGCTTCTTCCAGAAACTGCATCTGGATTTCTAGTTCTTTGTCTTGTAACATGGTTTTTGTTAATAGTCATTTGTCATTTGTCATTTGTCATTTGTCAGTAGTAAGTAGTGAAAAACAAACAACTGACAGATGACCACTAACTAACTTTGAAAGCCTCGACAGTCTCTTGCAACTGCTGGGAAATCTCCACAGTTTGTTGCAGAGATTCAGAAACTTGGCGAGAAGAATCGCTAGTGCGTTGTGATATGGCAGCGATATCTTTCATTAATTGGCTAACACTTTGTGATGTTTCAACTTGAGATGCAGTTGCAGTAGAAATTGACTGCACCAAGGAGTCAATTTGAGATGATACATCCAAAATTTGACTCAGACTTTGTTTAGCCTCCTCCACAATTCGAGTCCCTTCTACCACTTGGGTGGTTCCTATTTCCATTGCTTGCACTACTTCACTGGTTTCGCGTTGGATATTTTCAACAATTTGTTCAATTTCTTGGGTTGCTGCGGCACTCCTGACTGCTAGTTCGCCGACTTCTTCAGCCACTACGGCAAAACCTTGACCTTCTTCACCCGCACGCGCTGCTTCAATACCGGCGTTAATCGCAAGCAAGTTAGTTTGAATAGCGATTTGGTTAATCAAGGAAACCACGCGAGAAATTTGTTGCGAAGATTCTCCCAAACGTTTCACTTTCTTAGCAGTTTCACCAACGGTTTCCCGCAAAGACAGGATATTTTGTACTGTCAAATCCATCGCGTATCCACTCTTGGTGGCGGTGTGAGCAGCATTGTTGGCAATGAAAGCAGCTTTTTCGGCGCTTTCGGCTACGGCTTTCATAGATTGGGTCATTTGGTCAACAGCATCGAGGGTGCGGTTGATTTCGGCAGCTTGGGTGAGTGCTTCTTCTGCTAGGTGGCGAATGGCTCCTTCGTTAGAGCCAATGGCACTATTCACATGGATAGCAGCTTGTTTAACTTGGGTAACAATATCTCTGAGGCTTTCCACAATGGAGTTGAAAAAGTCGGCAACAGTACCTATTTCCCCAGCGGTTACGTCTGCACGCACTGTCAAGTCGCCTCTGGCTGCACCTTCTACGTCGTTGAGTAGTTGTAAAAGTTGTTGTTGCAGTGTTTCTTTTT
Source organism: Nostoc sp. UIC 10607 (assembly GCF_047228265.1). Classification (NCBI taxonomy): domain Bacteria; kingdom Bacillati; phylum Cyanobacteriota; class Cyanophyceae; order Nostocales; family Nostocaceae; genus Nostoc; species Nostoc sp. UIC 10607. Next base: position 107,462 of record NZ_JBIQNW010000011.1, read on the forward strand.
CTTGCTGTTCTTCATCTGAACCTGTTACGGCAACATTCCTAGATTGCTCTATCTCCTCTAATAACTTGGCTTGTTCTAAGGCATAGCCAACTTGAGTTGCTATCTGTTGAAACAAGTCAATTTCCGGCTGTTGCCAAACACGAGGAGTTTCGCAATGATGAGCAATTAATAAGCCTAAAAGTTGCTCTTGGGCAAGAATCGGTACGATCAAATTACCTTTGACAGCAAATTTTTCCAAAAGTTGGATGTAACCGTTGGCATTTTTCAGGCTTTGGTCTTGATGAATGTTGGCAACTGCTTGCACCTGTCCATCGTGATAAGCTTCTACATAACGTTCCCGAAAATAGGGGTCGTTAATTTGCACTCCGAGCATTTCCGGCCAATTACCAGTTACCGATTCAGCAACGACAACGCCATCCCAAGTATCTGGATTCAGACTATAAATGATTACCCGGTCTGTTTTTAGCACTCGGTGAACTTCTTTCACTGCTGCGTGATAAATATCTTCAGTTTTGAGAATTTTCCGAATTCGTAGGGTAATGTCTGCTAGTAATTTTGCCCCTTCAACGTCTACTTCTTGTTCCTTAACTAAGACCTGCAATTGTTCGGCCATCTGGTTGATATTTGCACTCAATAACCCTAATTCGTCTTCTCTTTCGATTTCCAGACGGGTATTGAATTTACCTTGACCAAGCTTTGCTAATGCCGCAGTCGCATTGAGAATTGGCTGTGTAGTAAGTTTAGCTAACCGAGATGCGATCGCAGCTACAATCAATGCTGTCACTGCTGTGCCGATGGCTATAATCCACAATAATTGTCTTTGCGGCTCAAATACAGTTGCTGTGTCTGTGGATAAAAGTACCTGCCAGTTTAAATCTGGTAAGCCGTCTAGCGTACTAGCTGGGACGTAGCTGACTAGTTCTTGTTTTTTATAAATTTTGGGAACTTCTATAAAACTATTTGGCTTTTTAGCTGCAAGCAGTTTGGGTAAACTAGAATACTCTTCCTTTGCCTCTTTCCCCAATAATTCCTTTTGTGGACTCAAGAAAACTGTTCCCGAAGCATCGAGCAAATGGTATTGTTGCCCATTGGCTACATAGTTTTTGACTACTTCCTCTAAAGATTTTACGGGCATACGCGCTCTTAGCACACCAATAGTTTGGCCCGTCCTTGTCTCTTTCACAGGTGCAGCTATATAAATACTCACTACACCAGTATTTTTTGCTGCTTCTGGCTTACTGATAACAGGAGTATCTTTTTGCAAAGCGTCTTGAAAATAAGTACGGTCTTTTTGGTTGTCTAGTGGTTCGCCTGTGGACTGCACAATCAAGTTACCTTGGCGATCAAAAACAGCAACACTGTCATAAGCTTTGTAGGCTTCGACAACTCGATCTAGAACTGCTTGTTTTTGCTGAGTAGTAATACTGACACTAGCTTGGGGACTTGTCAAAAATAGCAAGTTTGATATTACCTGAATATCTGCATAGCGTCCCAGCATGAAGCGGTTAACTTTATCACTTAAATCAATGGCTTCGGCTTGTTGAGATTGAGTAATTTGCTTAGTAATCGATTTATTGGCAAAACTAAAAGCGATCGCGCCGATGCCCAATACTGGTATTGTACCGATTGCGATCGCTAAAATAGTCGCTTTCTTAACCAATCCCAGCCTTGTAAAAGATCCAATGGCCTGATTTAGGGAAGAATTATTAGCCGTTTCACTAGTAGCCTTAGTTGGTAGCTTTACTACGCTACCAGTAATTTTTTGGGATGAAATCAGGGATGCTCGATTTTGAGCACCACTCCCTTGATTCGTGTTGGTTTTATTAAACATAAAAGTAGTTCTCCTAACTATGTGAATAAGAACACTAAAAATCCTTTTTTTAGTAATAGACCCTAATCACTGCGGAGAATAGAAGACTGTACAATTGCTTGTGCATCTAATACCAGTAATATTTCTTCTTGTTGCACAACGCAGCCACATAAATAAGGAACTAAACTGGATGCCACTTGTCCTATAGGAGAATGAATATCATCAGCGATGAATTTAGTTGTACCTTTTATTTCTTGGACAACTAAGCCCAACACCAACGATTCCACTTGAATAATGATCGCATTGTACTGCCGCAGTCGATAATCTATAGATTCTAAATTGAGCATTCTTGGCAAATCAACTACCCAAATTATCCGACTGCGCCAATTCATTAATCCTAATATGCAGGAGGGCATATTGGGCATTGAGGTGATAGATTCAACAGGTACAAGAATTGCCTCTTGCGTATGTTTCATTGATAAAACAGCAGCAGTCTGTTGATTTAGCTGAAACTTCAGATAACCGTCTGCTAAGTTATTTTGGGTTGGTTTTGAAGGAAGTGTAATGTTGTTACTAGTCATTGATTCAAATTACCACTGATTTAATAGTACGTAGGAGATGTTCGCGGGTGTAAGGTTTAGTTATATAGGCATCTGCACCTTGTCTCATCGCCCATAAACGATCAATTTCTTGATTTTTGGAACTACAAACTACAATCGGCACTTTTGCAGTAATCGGATTTCTTCTCAAAGAACGACATAATTCAAATCCACTCATTTCTGGCATGACTACATCAGTAACGATCGCATCTGGTTTTTCTAACACAGCTTTTTCTAAACCCTCTTTCGCACCACTTGCTTTAATTACGTTATAACCACTCTCTTTGAGATAATGGCTCATTAATTCCAATTCACTGGGAGAATCTTCTACAATCAGAATCGTGCCAAGCAAAGTCAGGCTCACTATTAAATCTCCTAAAAAAATAAATTAAACATATTTTGTTATTTTTATTTGCCTTGTTTAAATCAACCAAGATGCTTAAAAACCATTTTTAGCAATTCTGATTGGGTGAAAGGCTTAGTCAAATATCCTGATGACCTGACCATTTTAGCCTTTGCTCTGTCGATAAATCCTGTTCTACCAGTCACCATAATGATCGGTGTATTTTTAAAAGCTGAATGTTTCCGTAATAAGGAACATAGTTCGTAACCATCTAAACTTGGCATTTCAACATCTAGCAAAATCAGATCGGGCTTACTCCGAAGAATTTGCATTAAAGCTTTTACTGGATCGTTGATCATTACAACAGAAAATGTGTTTTCATCCAGAAAGTGTTTGATGGAATTCAAAACTGTTTGGCTATCATCAATGCAGGCAATTGTATATAGTTTTTTGCTAACAGTTGGCTGAGTAGTTTTATTATTCTCAGAAATATCAAAATTGATTGGTATCGGCAACTTTTGCCCAAGTTTTATTTGCAGTTGTGGCTGAACTTGAGACGGTTGTGTTTTAGACAAAACTTGGGAACTCCCACCAGCCGGTATTGATGACTGGATATTTTGCCGATTTCGTAACTGCTTTTGACAGTGTTCAACAAGTAACCGCAAATCCAGGCGGCAGAATTTTGGTAGTTTATCCAAAGAGCTTTCCGGGCTGAATTCATAGCTACCTTCTTTTAAACACAGAAATGATTCCAGTACTTCTTTTGCCAATTCGTCTATCAGGCTTCCTGCTTGTACAGAAGTAATATAATCCTGATTTACTAACCAACAAATAGCTTGGTAATCTGCATTTGGTATTGATTGATGTTCATTCTTCGTCTCAAACATCAGCCGCATCTGCACGCGAGTGGCGCTGTTGAGAGCAGGAATTTGCTGGCTCAAGCGTCGCAAGTGACTGTCAAGCCGCTCAAACAGTTTATCTGAATAGGAGGCATAAGTAAGTTTACCGTCCTCTAGATAAATTGACCAAGAAACTATTCCAGTAAATATGTTTAAGCACCCTGTAGCACGCCGACTGGTTAATTGTGCCAACAGAGATAGCGGATGTAGTTTTTGGAACAACCTGTAGCTACCTATAGGAGTTGTGCTCATTTTGCTTTTACTTCAGCTAAATTCGATACGTGTAAGCTAATTTCATACAAAGTGATTTCACAATTGAAATCAGGTAAAAAATATTAAACTTTTGTATGTTTAAGTACATCAGTTTATATCTAGGGTTTGTGTTCAAACTCAACGAAAACAGCGTTATTTTCAAAGATCAAATCTCAGTAAATTCGTAAATTATTATTAATTTACTTCCTGTTACTGAGATTTACAGACATCTTCGGAGAATAAGACATAAAAATGTCAAGACTAGATGAAGCCACTTTCCATTGAGTAACCCCAATCTGACCACAGGAATAATACTGATTTTGTAAATAGTAATATATTTGAACTTCTGTATTTACACTTAAGTAAAACCCAGTCTTTAACCAACTAAGGACTATAATGAAGCCACTTTGCATTGAGTAACTTCAAGTTGACCACAGCAATAATACTGATTTATTGATAATAATAAATTAATTTTTTAATATTCACCAAGGCGGCGGGAAGCCCACTTCTTCTCTACGAGATGCTGTGCAAACAAAGGGTGTTCGGGATAGCCGCCCCGCCGTTAACTGTTGACTGATGACTGTTAACTGTCAACCGTCATCAGTTATCAGTATGCACGTGTTATCCCATCCCCTTTTAGAGGTGGGATGAGCTTAAACTTAAAAATGTGGATTAAAGAGAATGTAAAAGTTATTTTTTTAGCGACAGCATAAGGCACCAAAAGCACTTGGAATGGTACGTTATACTCCTAATGCACCCTACCTACGAAAATTGTAGATTATTAAATCCACGTTCTTTATATTTGAAACTATACTGGCTAAACATATTTTTATTTAGCAGGACTTACGCATTTAAAACCTGAAACTTCGTTCTCGTAGCGCACTCCTCCTTAAAAAGAGGATCTTTTATACGTAAGTCTTAATTTAGGTAAAATTTAAATAGGCTGGTAACTATCCTTGAAGTTTTAACTCAAGTTTCATTACCAGCCTAGATAAGGCAATTCAATTTATTAAGAGTGCGGATGAAAGGACTTGAACCTTCACTCCTTTCGGAACTAGAACCTAAATCTAGCGCGTCTGCCAATTCCGCCACATCCGCATCAGTTTACTATCATACCACAAGAAATTATTTATGGGAATAGAGAATGAGGGACAAGGGAAAAATTAATTTCCTATGCCCCATACCCAATTACATAACTGCAACACGAGGCAGACGATGCTTAAACCCACAGAGAATTTCCCAGGAAATAGTGTTTAGTTGTTCTGCCCAATCGTCCGCTGAAATTTGTTCTTTTCCCTGTTCCCCTAGTAAGGTTACTACTTCCCCTTCTTGGATATTGGGTATAGCACTCACATCCAGCATCAATTGATCCATTGTAATTGTCCCGATTTGCGAAACCCGCTGACCGCGAATTAACGCCTGCATTTTGTTCGAAAGATTACGAGGCACACCGTCAGCATAGCCAATTCCCACGACAGCGAGGCGAAGTTCACGCGGGGCAATAAATTTATGACCGTAGCTGACAGCAGTTCCTGGGGCAATTGTTTTGACTTGGGTGACTCGCGCTTTAAGTTGCAAAACGGGCTTGAGGTCGATCGCATTTTGTAAATGCGGGGCTGGGTAAAGTCCGTAAACAGCTAAACCTACTCGCACAATGTCGTAGTGCAATGCCGAATCTGTTAGTGCAGCCGCTGAGTTTGCCAAATGCAAGCAGGGCGGTTCAATTCCCATTGCTTTGATTTGAGCGATCGCTTCCTCAAATCGTTTATGCTGTTCTTCCATTACCGTCGGATCAGGATCATCTGCTGTTGCCAAATGAGAATAAATACTGGCAATAGAAAGATGTGGTAACCGCTGCACTAATTGCACAAATTCGCCAGCTTGCCGCCAATCGGTTCCCAACCTAGACATTCCCGTGTCTAATTTGATGTGTACGGGCACTGGAGAACCATGATTAATGGATTCTAGGATATCGGAAAATACCAAAGCTTGTTTAGGGCTACAGAGTGTAGGCTGAAGTTTCCAATGTGCGATCGCATGAATCTGCTCTGGTGTATGAGTTGCCCCTAAAATCAAAATGGGTGCCTGAATCCCGCCTTCTCGCAATTGAATTGCTTCTGGTACTGTAGCCACTCCCAGCCAACTAGCTCCCGATTGAATTACAGTTTGGGCGACTGTTACCGCTCCATGTCCATACGCATCGGCTTTTACTACTGCCATCAACTGGGTACCTGGCGATAAAAACTGTACCAATTGCTGTATATTGTACGACAACGCCCCTAAATCAATTTCTACCCAAGCTCGTTGCGAAAACCACGCGTAGGGGTCGCACTGCTGATTAGGAACTACACCAGGGATTTGTTTGCGACTTAACATTTGTACTGACTCCTATCCCACCACGGCTAAACTTCCAAGTTATCTATCTATACACGCTCATAAAAGCGAGATCAGATTTAAATAGGAAGTTTACCCTTCATATTAGAATTGATACAAGATATTGCGATAGTAAAGTAAAAGTTAAAAGTTGTGAATTTAGAAGTTTAAACTTATAACTTAATTTCCGAATTCTCTCGAAAGTATAATTTATTCTCATCACCCTAACAGGGTAGATTTGTGTTAATATATGTAAAACTTAGTGTAAAACTAATACCCTGAGCGCAGATAAATGGGGAAGGTTTTAGTCTTAAACGCCTCTTACGAACCTCTCAATATAACGAGTTGGCGTCGTGCTGTGGTTTTGTTAATTAAGGGCAAAGCGGAACACGTGGAACACAACGGTAAATTCCTATACTCGGATTTTCCGTTGCCGACCGTAATCCGGTTACGTCATTACGTGCGTGTTCCTTATAAAGAAATTCCTCTGACTCGTCGGAATATATTGCACCGTGATGGTCATGCCTGTCAATACTGTGGTTACACAGGGGATGAGTTGACTCTAGACCATGTAATACCGCGATCGCGCGGCGGGGGCGATAGCTGGGAGAATATTGTGACCGCTTGTGTCCGTTGCAATGTCAAAAAAGGCAGTCGCACTCCCCACGAAGCTCATATGCCTTTGCGTCATCCCCCACGCCAACCTTATAGCAGCCTCTATTTTGAAGTCAGCAAACATCTTAAGAGTGGACTGCACACAGAGTGGCAAAAATATGTTATAGGTCTTTGAGCAAAAAAGCAGAGGAGCAAAGGGGAAAGAAAAAATAACCTCTTGCTTTGGGACATAACCAATAACTTTAGTTATGGAGCGTTTAAAAATTGTCGGCTATATGGCTTGCAACGAAGGCGAGTGCGTCTCGTAGACAGGCACAATCCGTCAATGCTCAATGCTTCTACATTAGTGTATGGGTTTCCCCCTTGCTCCTCATCTTTTCTGGCTTCTGCCTTCTTCCACTAGGCTCGCTCTAAATTATCAGAATTTTCAGAATTTTCAAAGGGGATACTAAACACGCGTTATTCATCAAAAATAATTATTAATTGCTCAATAGTCACAATGATGAGAATATTAAGCATAAGAATATTTCAAATATCAAGGACTAATTCTAAAGTATAAAATAAAAAATATACCCTAAGCAAGATAAAAATTCAGTTGATTCAATTAAAGGAAGAGAAAAAAGCTCCTAAAAGAAATTTATGCTGTCAGATACAGCCCGATATACTAAACTTCTTTGCCTCCAGCACCTATACGCACTCTCATGGAATTTAGTTTATTGTTGAGCGCTGTTACTGACAAAAAATATACTTAGATGTATAGTGCAATGTCTTGAAATTTTTGCGAAGATCAGAATAATGTGGCTAAATTCAGTGAATTGCTGATCGTAGTATTTCTGAATTAAAGGAGCCTCACACTTTAAAAAAGTTCCCTATGTACTTGAATTCGCCCGTTACTCAGTTTGAGAGTTTGTCATTGACCACAGAGCCAAACCCAGAGGAACCTGAAATCGAGAAAGCGCCAGTGGAAGTTGCATTTAAGAGTCCGTCATTACCGCCATCGGTAGGTGATGGGGCTATATATCTCAGTCAGCGTGGTAATTCGCTGGCACAACAGAAGTCAGAAGAACTGCAAAAAACTCTTTTGGCACATCGGCACGATCGCCAACTGGTAATTCTGCAAGATTTTCCTGACCCTGATGCCCTTTCCTGTGCTTGGACTTATCAGTTAATCGCCCAGCAATATGATATCAAATGTGAAATAATTTATGCTGGTGCGTTGAGCCATCAAGAAAATATTGCTTTGGTAAGGCTAACTAACTTACCAATCCAACGTTGGACACCGCAAACGTTGAAAACCAAAGATTTGTCATCTTATCAAGGTTTTGTACTAATTGATAACCAGGGAACCACTTCACAGCTACTGTCAGCGGTGCAGCAGGCTGGAATTCCCCTAGTGGTACTAGTTGATCATCACAGTATACAAGGTGATCTCCACTCAGAGTTTGAAGATATCCGCCCTTATGTAAGAGCAACAGCAACAATTTTTACTCAGTACCTCCAGACGGGATTACTGGCATTAGATACCAGCATAAATCAACACGTCAAATGCGCCACTGCCTTGATGCACGGCTTGCGATCTGATACAAATCGGCTCATGCAAGCGCAAGAAGAAGACTTTATGGCAGCGGCGTATTTAAGCCGATTTTATGATGCTCAACTGCTAAACGCCATTTTACAGGCGAACCGTTCCAAGCGGGTAATGGATGTGATCGAGCGATCGCTAAAAAATCGCATCGTCCAAAATAACTTTTCCATTGCTGGTGTTGGTTACTTACGTTACGATGACCGCGATGCCATTCCTCAAGCGGCTGATTTTCTCGTCACTGAAGAAAACGTCCACACCGCCGTAGTTTATGGCATTGTTCACGATGAAGACGATGAACTAGAAATAGTCATCGGCTCCTTGAGAACCACCAAACTCACCCTTGATCCTGATGAATTCATCAAAGAAGCCTTTGGACAAGATAGTGCAGGGCGCTTTTTCGGCGGTGGAAGAACAAGCGCAGGCGGCTTTGAAATTCCGATGGGCTTCTTATCTGGCAGCAACGAAAATTCCGCCTATGCGAAAATGAAATGGGAAGTATTCGATGCTCAAATTAAACAAAAACTGCTGAGGTTGGTTAATCCCAGAGATAACCCGATTCAGTCGGAGTAGAAAGAGATTAAGGAGATGGGGAAAACTCCTAACTCATGCAGCAGTCAAAATGTTTGGTCAGATAGCATCCCTAAGTCATTTGTGATAAACATATTTCCCGACTTTTGAGAAAAGTCGGGAATTTTGATTTTTTCACAGAGGCTGAACTGATTGAGGATGTAGTTCATGCTTAATGTTAAGTAGGTAGGCACAAATAAAATTAAATCGCACCTACCTATTTTATTTGCTAAAAACAAGCGTCATAAAGTCTATAGAATTGCAAAGGTTACAAACTCTGTATGAGCAAGATTTTTGTGCATGGGTAGAGCAGACAGCAGAGCTTTTGCGATGTCTACAACAGGCTACGCCTACGCACCACTGGGACACGCTGGATTTAGAACACTTAATTGAGGAAGTGGTGGAATTGGGTAAGAGTCAACAGCGTGCCTTGCAGAGTGCGTTGAGGTTATGCATACCTTATTTGACTTAAATCTCATTGCCATTAATCCAAAAACAATGATGGTTCATATTTCCCCTATTCTTAAAATCACTGAGTATCGAATACTTGAGGGGATCAAGTTACGAGTTCCAGAAGAAAAAATTTGCCATCCCAAACAGGAGTATTTGAAACAGAGGTTTGATCAGTGTAAATGGTGTCCTGCTGTTGAATAATTCAAAATCATCTTCATTTTTTGTTCAGAGGTATCAAAAATGATGCAGTAAGAGTTATCGAAACTTCGCGTTATACCGGACAAATGGGAGATTAATGAATACGTAGTAATAATGATTAAGATTAGGATAGGTTAATTAACACCACACGTAAATCCTAACTAAGCACGGGCTATGCCCTGCTACGCTAATAAAACTAAAAGTATGGAATTGTATTTAATTCGTCATGGCATCGCCGAAGACAAGGGATTAGGCATCAAGGATGAGGAGCGCAGCCTTACCAAAGAAGGAAGGCAAAAAACGGAGAAAGTTGCTCAGAAAATTGTTAAATTGGGTTTAAGCTTTGATTTGATTCTCACCAGCCCCTTAGTGCGGGCCCGCCAAACGGCTGATATCCTCATATCAGAAAAACTAAGCTCCCAGTTAGAGGAATCTAGCCACCTCGCCCATGATGGTCAAATTTCTAGTTGGCTAAAAGACTGGTTAGAGCCAAGAAATTATTCCCAAAATACCCAACTGGCGCTGGTTGGACACGAACCTGATTTGACCAATTGGGCAGAAATTCTCCTATGGGGAGAAGTCAAAGAAAGCTTAGTCTTGAAAAAAGCAGGTATGATTGGGATAAAACTACCAGAAACAGGTTCTCCTCTGGGTCGTAGTCAGATGTTTTGGTTGACACCACCCAAGTACCTGCTATAACAGTTTTTCAACATTTTCTATTGTTGTTAGAACGGCTACTGTTATGGCGACAATAAATTTCTGGTAAGTTAGCTTGATCAGATATTTCACAAAGCGAATGGTGTTGCCATGATGGTGTGCGAATACAAGCCTGGTTTAGAAGGCATTCCCGCCGCTCAATCAAGTATCAGCTATGTTGATGGGCAAAAGGGAATACTAGAATATCGTGGCATCCGGATTGAAGAATTAGCAGAAAAAAGTACATTCCTAGAAACTGCTTATCTCTTAATCTGGGGCGAACTGCCAAGCAAGGAAGAACTGGAAACATTTGAGCATGAAGTTCGTTACCACAGGCGGATAAAATACCGCATTCGGGACATGATGAAATGCTTTCCAGAGAGCGGTCACCCAATGGATGCGCTGCAAGCCTCTGCTGCTGCTTTAGGCTTGTTTTATTCGCTCCGGGATTTACATAATCCTGCTTACATTCGAGATTCGGTGGTGCGCCTGATAGCAACCATTCCCACGATGGTGGCGGCGTTCCAACTGATGCGAAAAGGCAATGACCCGGTGCGTCCTCGTGATGACTTAGACTACTCCGCCAACTTTTTATACATGCTCAATGAGCAAGAACCCGATCCTCTGATGGCGCGGATTTTTGATATCTGCTTGATACTTCAGGTTGAGCATACAATGAATGCTTCCACATTCAGTGCCAGGGTAACAGCTTCCACCTTGACTGATCCTTACGCTGTGGTTGCTAGTGCCGTGGGAACCTTGGGAGGGCCCCTGCATGGTGGAGCCAATGAAGAAGTAATTCAGATGTTGGAAAAAATTGGCACTGTGGAAAATGTCCGTCCCTACATAGAGCATTGTCTGCAAACTAAATCTAAGATTATGGGCTTTGGACATCGTGTGTATAAAGTGAAAGATCCACGAGCCATAATTTTACAAGGACTAGCAGAGCAACTGTTTGAAAAGTTTGGCTATGACAAATTCTATGACGTTGCTCAAGAAATGGAACGAGTGGTAGGAGAAAAACTCGGTAGCAAAGGGATTTATCCCAATATTGACTTTTACTCAGGTTTGGTGTATAGGAAGATGGGTATTCCCACAGACTTGTTTACGCCAATATTTGCGATCGCTCGCGTTGCCGGTTGGCTAGCCCACTGGAAAGAACAACTAGCAGAAAACCGGATTTTCCGTCCCACCCAGGTTTACAACGGTCGGCACGAAGTTACTTATACCCCCATTGAACAACGTTAACTGGCAGTCAAGCAATTTTGGATTTTAGATTTTGGATTCTTTTTCTTAGTGAAAACAAGGTGCTTTTACCAAAAAATCTCAAATCGACAGTCTAAAATTACTAAGTCATGTCAGTCCCCAGTTCTGGGGAAGCAGAAAATTTCACAAAGCAGACAACCGTTGCCAAAAGGGAAGCGGAGTATTTGTGTTGTCGTGCCGGGGGACAAGGAGGACAAAGTAAAATTTTCTCCCTTGTTTTCCCCTGCTCCCCAAATTCTGAGGATTTATTAGCCAATCTCAATGCCAACCATAAGTAGAAGTTCTCATCTCGCTTCAGAGGGCTAAAACCATCCAAGGATATACTAGGCATGGGAATTAGCAACAAATCTTCAATCAAGCGTCATCTGGGCAAAAATTAAAAATAGGTGAATTTACAGGTATTAATTCAACTAATAGTTGTAACTCACCATGACTCGATGTCTTAAAGAGCGGAAACATGAACTCAGGAATTGACCTCCAAGGAACTTTTATTGAATCCCTCCGGGATTTAGGTATACCAGCAGGAACAGCCAAAGCGATTTGGATGCCACTGCCAATGATACTGATGCTGATTGGGGCAACAGTGGGGGTATTAGTCGCTACTTGGCTAGAACGAAAAATTTCCGCCGCTGCACAGCAGCGAATTGGACCAGAATACCAGGGTCCTTTTGGGTTACTAGTACCTGTAGCGGATGGATTGAAGTTGGTATTTAAAGAAGATATAGTACCAGCCAAATCTGACCCTTGGCTGTTTACCCTTGGCCCAATTATTGTTGTGATTCCGGTGTTTCTGTCATTCCTGATCGTCCCTTTTGGGCAGAACATCGTAATTAGCAATGTGGGCATGGGCGTATTCTTGTGGATTGCCTTGTCAAGCATTCAACCGATTGGTTTGTTAATGGCTGGCTACGCATCTAATAACAAATACTCCCTCTTAGGGGGGTTGCGGGCAGCAGCGCAATCTATTAGTTATGAAATTCCTTTGGCGTTAGCGGTGTTAGCGATCGCTATGATGTCTAACAGCCTCGACACCGTTGATATTGTCAATCAACAGTCTGGCTACGGCATCCTGGGCTGGAACATTTGGCGACAACCAATTGGTTTCCTGATCTTTTGGATAGCCGCCCTAGCTGAATGCGAACGATTACCCTTTGACTTACCAGAAGCGGAAGAAGAAATCGTCGCAGGCTATCAAACTGAATACTCAGGGATGAAATTCGGTCTTTTCTACCTGGGTTCTTACGTTAACTTGATCCTTTCTTCCCTATTAGTAGCAATTCTCTACCTGGGCGGTTGGGACTTTCCCATTCCCCTCAACCTCATCGCTGGTTGGCTGGGAGTCAGTGAACTAAATCCCGTGTTCCAGATAGTAACTGCTGCTTTGGGGATCACGATGACCGTGTTTAAAGCCTATTTACTAGTGTTTGTCGCCATCCTGTTGCGCTGGACAGTGCCACGGGTAAGGATTGACCAATTGTTAGATTTAGGATGGAAGTTTTTGTTGCCAGTTGGTTTGGTTAATCTCCTATTAACTGCCGCCCTTAAACTAGCCTTTCCCTTCGCCTTCGGCGGGTAATGAGAGAGTTAAGAGTTAGGAGTTATAAGTTATGAGTTATGAGTTTTTAATTAACTCCTCATTCCTCACTCCTAACTCCTCACTCCTAACTCCTCACTCCTAACTTTTATCCCCTTAAAAGAGAGACAAAAAATGCTAAAGTTCCTGAAACAAGTTGGTGATTACGCCAAAGAAACGGTACAAGCTGCGCGTTACATTGGTCAGGGACTTTCTGTTACCTTCGATCATATGCGGCGGCGTCCGATTACCGTACAGTACCCTTACGAGAAACTGATTCCTGGCGAACGGTTTCGCGGTAGGATTCACTTTGAATTTGATAAGTGCATTGCCTGTGAAGTTTGTGTTCGCGTTTGTCCGATTAACCTGCCTGTAGTAGATTGGGAATTCGACAAAGCCAGCAAAAAGAAAAAACTCAATCACTACAGCATTGACTTTGGGGTTTGTATTTTTTGCGGTAACTGCGTGGAATTTTGCCCAACTAATTGTCTATCTATGACAGAAGAGTATGAGCTTTCCACTTACGATCGCCATGAATTGAACTATGACAGCGTGGCGTTAGGTCGTCTGCCCTACAAGGTAACAGATGATCCAATGGTTACACCACTACGCGAACTAGTTTACCTACCCAAGGGCGTCCTCGAACCACACGGACTGCCCGCAGATGCGCCACGTGCGGGTGCGCGTCCAGAAGACCTAGTAGAACAAACAGAAAAATAAATGTCATTTGTCATTTGTCCTTTCCTAATGACGAATGACCAATGACCAATGACTAATCCAATGACTAAGGACAAAAAACAGTGAATCTAGCAGAAGGAGTACAGTTTGTATCGCTTGGCATATTGGGTGTGATGATGATTGGGGCAGCTATTGGTGTGGTGCTGTTCTCCAACATTGTCTATTCAGCATTTATGCTAGGCGGCGTGTTCATCAGCATAGCGGGAATCTACCTGTTGCTAAATGCTGATTTTGTTGCAGCTGCACAAATACTGATTTACGTTGGGGCGGTTAACGTATTGATTTTGTTTGCCATTATGTTGGTGAACAAGCGGGAGAGTTTTGTAGCATTTCCCAACTCTTGGGTGCGGAAATTACTGACTGGTTTAGTCAGTGTAGGATTGTTTGGGCTTTTAAGCACAATGGTTCTGGCTACTCCTTGGGCCTACTCAACTCCTCCTATGGCGGGTGGTGAAAGTTCTATCATTTTAATTGGAGAACATTTCTTCACTGACTTTTTACTACCCTTTGAATTGGCTTCCATTTTGCTGCTGATAGCAATGGTAGGAGCAATTATTTTGGCACGCCGCGAGTATTTGCCAGACCTATTGACACCATCCAAACTGGGGCAAACTGTTTTGACTTTGCAAGAACGCCCCAGAGAACTGGTATCAACAACCAGCGAAACAAAAGAGTAATATTTACTACTCAGGTCGTAAATAAATAGCCAGATTTTTCAGGAGGGATATTCAGATTCATGCAACTCCAGTACTTTCTATTACTAGCAGCAGCTTTATTCTGTATCGGCATCTACGGTTTAATTACCAGCCGCAACGCTGTGCGGGTGCTGATGTCAATTGAGTTACTGCTCAATGCTGTTAATCTGAATTTAATGGCATTTTCCAACTTCCTCGACTCAACATTAATTAAGGGTCAGGTTTTCACAGTATTTGTGATTACCGTGGCCGCAGCCGAGGCGGCGGTGGGTTTAGCGATCGTGCTTGCCATTTATCGCAACCGCGATACCGTCGATATGGAGCAGTTTAATCTCCTGAAGTGGTAATTGTGCGTGCAACTCAAGCAGGTAATCATTGCTTATAAAGCGCGGGATGCCCGAAGTAAAGAATGGGCAGAAATCTGTGCTAAACAACTAGAAAGCCGCGAGTGCCATGTGTTGATGGGGCCTAGCGGGCCGAAAGACAACCCCTATCCTGTCTTTTTGGCTTCGGCGGGCCAACCAATCGATCTCGCTTTGGTACTCGGTGGCGATGGTACTGTTTTAACTGGTGCCAGACATTTAGCCCCAGCAGGCATCCCTATTCTGGGAGTGAATGTGGGAGGTCATCTGGGGTTTTTAACTGAGTCAGTAGAAGAGTTTCAGGATACTGAGAAAATTTGGGATCGACTGTTTGAGGATCGCTATGCTATCCAACGGCGGATGATGTTACAAGCTGCGGTGTATGAGGGTCATGGGTCTAATTTAGAACCAGTGAGTGAGCATTACCTGGCTTTGAATGAATTTTGTGTCAAACCCGCCTCCGCTGACCGGATGATTACTTCAATCCTGGAAATGGAAATTGACGGTGAGGTAGTTGATCAGTACGTCGGGGACGGGTTAATCATTGCTACTCCTACAGGTTCTACTGGTTACACTGTTTCTGCTAATGGGCCAATTATGCATGATGGCATGGAGGCGATTACCATCACTCCTATTTGTGCAATGAGCCTTTCTAGTCGCCCCCTCGTTTTGCCCCCTGGTTCTGTGGTAAGTATTTGGCCTTTGGGCGATTACGATTTGAGTACCAAACTGTGGACAGATGGGGTATTGGGGACTTCAATTTGGCCGGGACACCGCGTTGATGTGCGGATGGCAGATTGTCGGGCTAAATTTATTATTTTGCGCGAGAACAATTCCTACTATCAGACGCTGCGGGAGAAGTTGCTTTGGGCAGGTACAAGGGTTCGCTACAGCAATAATCACCGTAATTAATTAAGTATTGTAGAGTGCATTTACCGCAGATTGCATAGGCGTAGCCCGTCGTAGACATCGCGTACCCGCCCCCGTAGGCGATCGCTACGCTCACTGCAAGCATCGCAGCTAAAATTATCCAAGCCCCTGGATTTATCCGGGGGCTTTCTGCCCTGATTTTGACTTTCTTTGCTGACTTGTATTTATAGCGTATATCAAAGGAAAATTTTGTATCTTATTGCCAGATTTTTTGGTAATTAATGTCCATAATAAAAGCACTCTACCTCTAATCCAAGAGAGGAACAAAGCTCTCTATAGGTTCTTTTATCGAAAACCGTATGGAGCACGCTTCGACACATTAACACATAATGTGACCTGTTTGTATAGTGCCTAAATCCTAGTAGAATAATTTCGCAAATCTAAGTAGGAAGATAGATGGAAGTTTCTGGACGCAACATCAATTACCCACTGAATCCTCCTGCCCCTCTTGAAGATTTTCCCGTCCTTCAAACTGAAAAATATATCCTACGGCTGGCGACAACTGAAGAAGAATTAGAATCAATTTTCCGGTTGCGCTTTGAAGTTTTTAATATTGAACTAGGCTTGGGATTTTCTGCTTCTAACTTTACCCAAATGGATATAGATAAGTTTGATGCGGTTTGCCATCATTTAATCTTGATCTCCAAACAAACGGGTAAAACGATTGGAACTTATCGGATGCAAACCTATACAATGGCTTCTCAAAGACTAGGCTTTGATGCTGCCGATATATTTAATCTTAATGCAATTCCCAATTCTGTGCTTCAGGTATCAGTTGAAGTTGGGCGTACATGTATAGCTCAAGAATACCGCAACATTCAGGCACTTTTACTACTCTGGGAAGGGCTAGCAAATTATCTCATCTGGAGTAGAAACCAATATTTCTTTGGCTGTGCATCATTACTAACACAATGTCCTTTACAAGCTACTTGCGCCTATGATTATTTTCGGCAAAATCGTTTGATGCATCCAAGTGTTTTGGTTTATCCAAATTCACAATTTTGCCTAGAACTACCTCAAAATTATCCAGATTCATGTAATGTTGAGATTCCTAAAATTTTGCAGGCATACTTGAGTATTGGAGCTAAAATATGCAGCCTTCCAGCTATTGACCGACAGTTTAAAACTATTGATTTTTTAACTATATCTAATATTGCAGACTTTGCCAGATGGCGTTATCCAAATCCTCTCAAAAAACCCTTACCACTGAGGATTTGCCACGATTAATGCCACTACTGCCGCGTTATCCAACGGACGCGAGAAAAAATATCCTTGTCCATATTCACAGTTCAACTTCCTCAGAAATGCTAGCTGCTCTTTTGTCTCCACTCCTTCGGCGGTCACATCCATACCTAATTTGTGCGCCAGTGTGATAATTGTCTCAATAATTTCTAAATTCTTGCCATTAGAATCTATCGGGCTGACAAAGGAACGGTCAATTTTCAACACACTAATCGGAAAGCTATGGAGACGGCTTAATGAAGAGTAGCCTGTACCGAAATCATCAATTGATAACTTAATGCCCATCTTCCGAAGTTCTGAGAGTTCATCATTTGCCTCATCGCCATTTTCCATAATTGCACTTTCAGTAATTTCTAACATGAGACTGTCGGCATCAAGACCAGTCGAGTGCAAAATTTCCTTAATCTGCTCAATTAAATCCCGTTGAGAAAATTGCTTCACTGAGAGATTGACGCTGATTTTCTCTAACGAGTTTGTCGGATGGCTCACCTGCCAGCTTTGCATCTGCCGGCACGCCTCATGTAGTGTCCAGTAGCCAACCTCGACAATCATTCCGCTTTCTTCTACTAGGGGGATAAAATCTGTTGGAGAAATCAAACCCCGCTCTGGATGCTGCCAGCGCAGCAGAGCCTCAAAGCCTGAAAGTCTGCCATTAGTCAGGGAAACAATCGGTTGATAATAAAGCTGAAACTCATGGCGTTCGATCGCTCGCCGTAGATCGTTTTCTAACTGCAATCTGACCAGAGCTTTAGTATACATTTCTTGGTTGAATAGTTCATAGCGGGCTTTGCCCAGCGCCTTGGCTCGGTACATAGCCGTATCAGCATCCCTTAGCAAGTTTTCTGGTTGGTCATAATCTACTGTCGAACTCAGGGCGATACCAATACTTGCCGTTGTAAATACTTCTTGCCCATCAAGCTCAACGGGTAATGTCAGTTCTTGTTGAATTCGTTCAGCTACTTTGATGGCTTCTGATAGATTCTGGATTTCGTCAAGCAGGATTGTAAATTCGTCTCCCCCAAGCCGTGCGGCTATATCCGTGGAGCGTATGCATATTACTAATCTATTTGCAATAGCAATTAGAAATTGGTCTCCTTTTAGGTGTCCGAGACTGTCATTGATTACCTTAAACCGATCCAGGTCGAGAAATAGTACAGCAAATAAATAATTCTTCTGCCGCTTGGCTCGCTGGAGTGTGTGTTTTAAGCGCTCCATAAAGAAAGCTCGGTTTGGTAGACCTGTCAGTGCATCGTGAAACGCATTATGTCGTAACTGTTCTTCTACCTGCTTACGTTCGTTAATTTCAGCTTCTAATTGCCTGTTAGCTTCTAAGAGTCCAGTAAATGAATCTTGTAATTGAGTGGCCATTTGATTATGAGCCTGAGCAAGAACTCTTAGTTCGTTGATACCCTCTACTGTAACGGTTTGGTTTAACTTTCCATTAGCGATTTCTTTAGAGGCAAAGCTCAAACAAAGAATTGGTTGAGTAATCCAATGAGAAGTAACCACTCCTATGACTGTAGCCAATATCAACGATCCTAAACACAGCAAAATAGTGGTTCGGGTATTGGCTTCGATATGCTCCATAAAGTCGGCTTCTGGAACCACCACTATAATCACCCAATTTAGCCCACAATCGGCTGTAAAAGGCATTAACTGTACGAATTGCCGCTTGCGATCAATTTCAAATTCTAGCTGCTGACTAGAAGAAATGTTTCTAAAATTACCAACTTGTGACTGCAAATACTGTGTTGTCAGATGAGTGATCCGATCGCTGCTAGCGATCGCTCTGAGCCGTTTAGATATCTTTTTACCTCCCTCATAACTCAGGATAAAAGGTTGCTCCGCGGTTGAAGTTGCTACTAGCTCTCCAGAATGCTCGACAATAAATGTCTTTCCTGAGCGACCAATCTTTAAACTGTGCAAAAACTCACTCAGTTGTGAGAGAGATAACGTTGCATTGGTCACTCCCAGCAAGGTACCTGTCTGGTCATAAAGAGGTTGGGTTGCACTGAACGCTAGCCCCGATGAAGAGAAATATGAATAAATTTCTGTGCAAGTAGTTTTACCTGCTTTTACAGCATTTGTGTACCAGGGGCGAGTGCGAGGATCAAAAGTTGGGTTAACTTCAAGTAACTTGACAATATTACCTTGATTATCAGTGGTGTAAGTATAGTAATTGTTACCCGTTGATTGATCTTTTTTTCGGATAACTAGTGAACCATCGTTAAGGCGATCAACCGCATGAATATCTCCTTGTGTACTTGCAAAAGCGATTGGTTTTAAGGGCTTGAACAACTTCATTTGATGCCATAAATGGTGTTCTAAACTTTTTGCATTTTTTAAACTTAACTCACCAAAATG
Source organism: Nostoc sp. UIC 10607 (assembly GCF_047228265.1). Taxonomy (NCBI): domain Bacteria; kingdom Bacillati; phylum Cyanobacteriota; class Cyanophyceae; order Nostocales; family Nostocaceae; genus Nostoc; species Nostoc sp. UIC 10607. The sequence continues at coordinate 127,022 of NZ_JBIQNW010000011.1, forward strand.
GACAGAATTGGCATTAATCTGAGTGACAAGTTGGGGAATCTCTATGTAATCTGTGACATGTTGATGAATCCGAGTTATAACTTCATTCCGCAGCTGAGTAGCAACATCATTAACAGCTTTCTGACCATTTTTTAAAGATAAGAATGCTGTTAAACCTACAGCAATAGAGATTTGCAGGACAAAAGGTACTACAAGACCTACACGGAGCGGCACCCTTAATAACCTTTTTGGAATCGAACGCAAGAAATTTTGCTGTCGCATCTGTGCGATCTTAGCCTCCGATAGCTTAAAAGCAAGTGTTTATCTTCTTGCCAAGGGAGTATTCTCAATCTGCTGATACAGCTATTTAAACTGCTATAGGAATCTGCTTTGATTTTTGTTCGCGTACCGTGGCGTAGCCATACTTACTTGCGTGGTACGCGTTGGCGTTGGCGTTGGCGTTGGCGTTGGCGTTGGCGTTGGCGTTGGCGTTGGCGTTGGCGAAGCCTCTCGTAGAGAAGCCTCTCGTAGAGAAGCCTCTCGTAGAGAAGCCTCTCGTAGAGAAGCCTCTCGTAGAGAAGCGTCTCGCAGAGAAGCGCAGCGCAAGCTCCATAGGTAGGCAATAGACAAGAAGGCTTTTTGAGTTGTACAAAGTTTTTTCAAAAATCAAATATGATTCCTATACCTCGACTTCTTATCAGTTAACAATACCAAGTGGCGATCGCCCAGTGCACGGTAGCTGTGGAGTCGGCTTACCACAGATGCGGCTACACCTAGTGTATTTTACACTCCATTGATATCTTGGTTTTAAAACCAAGTCCAGTTTTGCGGGATTTGATACAACCTTGCCCACTTCTTTTCGTAGTTAATAAAGGAGAGGTGTTGATTGCCAATCTTCCCAATCAAATTAAAGTATGGTTGGCGATGTTTAACAAATAGGCTTTGCTTGAAGTCTTGGCGATGTCTATGACGAGCATAGCTGCGACACCTCATCCAGTCCGCTTATATTAGATGATTTGAGAACAATTTTTAGGAACCCCAATTATGCGCCATCTCAAATTTGCTCCGAGTTGGTTGCGATTTTTAATTATTTTCTTATTAGCGATGGGTATGTTGTTTCGGTTTTTTAACCTTGATGGCAAAGTTTACTGGCATGATGAAACTTATACCTCATTGCGAATTTCTGGTTACACAATTAATGAAGTAAAACAGCAACTTTTTAATAATCGTGTCATTGGCAAAGAAAGCTTTGCTCAGTTTCAAGGGGCAAACCAACAAAAAAGCTTAAATGCCACAATTATGAATTTGGCAGAAGAAGATCCTTATCATCCACCGCTTTATTACATAATAGCCAGATTGTGGATGGAAATCTTTGGTAATTCAGTGACGGCGATTAGAAGTTTATCTGCCTGCATCAGTTTGCTGGTTTTCCCTTGTGTTTACTGGCTATGTCGAGAATTATTCAATGTGCCGTTATCGGTTCCTGGTGTAGCGATCGCACTCATGGCAATTTCTCCAATTCACTTGGTTTATGCCCAAGAAGCACAAGAATATATTCTCTGGTTAGTCACTATATTGCTATCCAGTGCGTCTCTGCTGCGAGCAATGCGGCTGGAATCACAAGATAAAAATGAGCCTGTGAAAGAACGGCAACGACCAGATTTATTCGCTATTTGGAGCATTTATGCAGTAACTTTAGCCATCAGTCTTTATACATTTCTTTGGAGTGCATTTGTAGCAGTTGCTCATGGAATTTATGTGATGATCACTGCCAAATTTCAGTTGACTGAAACTGTCAGAACTTATCTTTTAGCATCACTGGTAGGTTTTTTAGCCTTCATGCCTTGGATAACAATTGTAATGGGTGACTTTTTTCAATTTTTGATTTCAGCAGATAAGACAACAACGCAGTCAAACTTAACGCCTGTCTTACCATTTTTGCTGATGCAGTTAAGCAGGATTTTTTTTGATATAGACCTTAGCCTAGATAATTATTTTAACTATTTAATTACACCATTTGTTTTAATTTTGGTAGGATATTCAATTTATTTTCTTTGTCTAACAACTAATTATAAAGTCTGGTTTTTTCTCATCACATTGATTGTAGTGCCAGCGCTACCCCTAATACTCTCAAGTGCTGGAGGTATACAATCATCTACTGAAGCATATTTCATCCCATCTTATTTAGGAATCCAAGTGACTGTTGCTTACCTACTAGCTACGCAACTATATAATGGCAGCTTGTCACGCCGGAGCATTTGGCACATAATCATGGCATTAGTAATTATTTGTGGTCTAATTTCTTCTAGGGTGAGTTCCCAGGCAGAAACTTGGTGGAATAAGGGTATGAGCTATGGCAATCCACAAGTTGCCCAAATCATCAATCAGACAACTCGCCCACTTTTGATTAGTGATGCTTTGGGCAATAATTATGGGAATGTTTTTTCTCTCAGCTATCTTTTAGAACCAAAAGTGCGTTTTCTGTTGGTAAACAACCAAAAAATTCCTAAAATACCTGATGGTTTTGCTGATGTATTTTTATTAAATCCTTCAGACACTTGGCATGAAAAAATCGAAAAAAAGTATAAATTAAAGACAGATATTGTTTACAGTGATAAATATTATTCAGTTTGGAAATTGGCTAAATTTACTAAATTACGCCGACGTAATATTCCACCTAATAATAAGTTATCTGCAAGTTTCTAGTGTGGCAATGTACATGTTTCATGTATATGGGTAGAAAAACTATTTACAAAAGTTATAAATTTTTATAAATTATTAAAATATTTGCTTTTTAAAAAGTTAACAACAACACAATTAAATAAATATTCAAAAGATTCTCATCTGAAATTAATTTAAGTGATAGTAAAATGCTTTATATTGCCATTTGACATGAATTTAATGATTCATTTAAAGGTGTTGTATGGAAATAACAGATTTTATACGTCTTTTACATCCAGCGATCGCAGTTATATTCGTCTTCCCACTCATCGGTATAGTGGTTAATTTTGCTTGGCAAACACGCCAACGCAGATTGCAAATTTTAGCCGGGAGTAAGAGCAAAATTCCTCCAGTGGTGGGTGGAGAACATAAGCAGTTAGGTGAAAGACTAACAAGTGCAGTTGTCGGATTAAGTTTAATCGGATTAAGCTACCCTATTGGCAAAAATATTATCACAAATCAGTTATGGAATAAAACACCTTTTCAGTTTGCTTTTATTCTGTTAATATTTGCTGCTACTATCGCCTCTTTAGTTTTACTTTATCGGGCAAAACAGCGAGTATGGCGGGCAGTTTTTGCTACGTTAACTGGTGCAGGTTTAGTAATACTAGGCTGTCAGGATGGAGTATATCGTCGCACCAATGAGTGGTATTGGTCACATTATTATATTGGTATTACCGCAGCACTGCTAATGATTTTTTCATTGGCAATTGTTCAAGATATTTATCAAGATAAGTCCAATCGATGGCGCATCGTCCATACGATTTTAAACTGCATTGCTTTGTTGCTATTTATTGGACAAGGTATGACAGGAACGCGAGACTTATTAGAAATTCCCGTGAGTTGGCAAGAAGCCTATATTTATCAGTGTGATTTTGCTAATAAAACTTGTCCAACGCCAAATCCTCAAGTACCAAAGTGAACTGAGAAACTTTCAATAAAAAAATATCCAACTTATAGGGGAGCCAACGCGTTCCCCAGATTTATCTGTAGCAAGATGAGGATGTGAAAGCTTCTTCCGTATCAGGTTTTTCGTTCGTGAATTGGTATCAACTGGAAGCCAAAACACGAGAGAATACAGATGTGCGTCCCTATTACAGATAGGTAAAAATCCTGTAATTGAACTAAAAGCCACTACAGGAAAAATTCAAATAATCAAATAATTAGAGAAAACTTATCAGATTTACAACTTGGTTGTTTGTTTATGCAATATTATCTAACAGCCGATCGCGAATTGTTTTGAGTTGGTCTTGAGTCTTAATTGGCTCTCGCGGTCCTGGTAATTCGGTATTAGGCCAGTTAGGTAAATCATTGCACGGGCATAACAACGCAGGCATCCCGACGTTTCGGGCGGCTACTGGCATACTGCAACGGCCACAAGCCACCATATCCCATGCTGGTGTCAACAGTTCAGCAATGGTTTCATGTGTACCCTCTAGGTAACAATCACCCGATTCCGGTGAGAGAATTTTTTGCCAGCACTGTTCAAATTCTTCACTATAGCGATCGCCATCTAGCACCGATAGCGGAGCGTTAGCGAGTCCGCGAGCGTCTTGGGGCAAAAAGCTTGCCTTACCGTTGCCCGTAATCACTTTCTTACCCAACTGAAACCAGTAGGCGAGGTATCTTCTAACTTCTTGTTTGCTTGCCATATTACAATTTTAGATTTTAAATCTTAGATTTTGGAGTAATTTGAATTAATTAAGAATCTTGACTTCTCACTTCTCCTTTGCCTCTATTTGGTAATGGGTAACCAAGGATGCTGAGATTGAGAACATGACCACCAGTAACTAAATAAACAGTATTGCTGAGTACACCTAGCTTGCGCACTAAAGAACCCAAGCGATCGCGGAATGTCCTCCCAAGCGGATAAGCTGGTACCACACCCCAACCCACCTCTTCTGCTACAAACAGCATATCAGCAGCAACCAGATCCACCGTCTCTAATAACTCTGCAAGGATGTTTTCCCAGGTAGATTCGTCTTCTTCTAAGAGATTAGCAACCCAAGTCCCTAAAGAATCGACTAAAAGACAGGTATATGGTTTGGCATCGGCGATGGTAGCAGACAGTTCTACAGGTACAGATAAAGTCACCCAGTCTTGGGGACGGCGTTGTTGGTGTTCTAAAATGCGTTGATGCCATTCTTGGTCATCTGGGTTATCGGTGGCTGTTGCTACGTAAACAACTGCTTTTCCTGACTGCATGGCCAGAGTTTCCGCCCATTCACTTTTACCAGATCGTGCTGGCCCTGTTACTAAGATGATTTTACCCAACGTTGTTACCTGAATATTTTAACAATATGCCTACGGTTGCAATTTATCACCACAGTTTTTTACTTCATCGGTGAAATTTTTAGTTTCAAATAACTTTTAAGGGATAAAATTAGCACCAGCATCATTGATGCCCTAACTGGCAAAAGCCAAAAATCCCAACAACCCCATTTTCAATTATTCAACACCATTGGGGACAGCAAACTTTAGGATGTCTTTATGAACGCAGGCTTAAAACGCATTGAAGCAACTCTACACGATTTAGGGAATCGCGGCACTGCCTCTGCCGCTGAAACAGTTGATGCGACGACAAAACGACCTTTTTCCTTCAGAATCAGCGTCGGAGCCAACGAACCTACAGAAAGTACACAAACTCCATCCTCTCAGGAAGGACAAACAGTTGACTTGGGCGTAGATACTGAGAGTGATTATCCTTCTGAACAAAATTTCTTTCCTCACCATGACTCTGTGCAGACCTTTCAAGCAGAAGAGAATGGTGGCAAAACACCCAGCCTACCCAAGCTGAAAACTCCGACCTTTAGTAGCCATCGTCACGGAGCGAATCCAGCATTGGCGATGAATCTATTGCAAGAAATTCAGGAAACTGTCGCGGGTTGGCAAATAGAATTGCAAAATATTTTGAAGCAAATTCAGGATATTTACTTAGAAGGGCCAATTGTCAATGGCTGGTTAGAATCTAATCCCACCGAGCCAGAACCGGGAGGAACCGCAACACTGCGCCATGCAGAAGTTGATCGCCTGATGAACTACGTAGAAGAAATTTGCGCCACTGGTGGGAAAGTATCTTATCAATCATCTATTACTGGCTACCGCCTCTGTGGTGTGGACGATGCTGGTAAAGTCTGGTCGCGCCCATGTCCAGCAGATCAGGTTCCCAATGTTAGTATGGCGATCGCTCGTTACCAAAAGTTACGTCAACTGTTGGGGCGCAAGCAATCTTTGGAAACCCGTCTGAGTCAACTAGCCCAAACACTTGTAGTTTTACACAGTCATATTCAACAAACGTGAAGTTTTAAAGATTATTTCCGAAGAAACTCGGTTGGTGGGTCGGTAATTTTTGGTTTAGATTAACTCTCAGCAAGTGTGCGTTGGATTTAAGATTTTTATCTAAAATCGTTCGACTGAGCCAAGCCGTTCGCGCAGCGTTCCGCAGGAAAGTCCCAAATCTCAAATCCAAAATAAAATCTATGCCAGACACCCAAATCTCTGCCATTATCTGTACCCACAATCGAGATACCTATTTAGGGGCTGCAATTGATAGTCTTTTAGCGCAGGATTTTGCTGCTGACTTTGAAATTGTGGTAGTTGATAATGGGTCTAGCGATCGCACCCGTGAGGTTGTAGAACAAAGGGCCCACAATTCGCGCCTGAAGTATGTCTTTGAACCCACCATTGGCTTATCTGTCGCCCGCAACACGGGTGCAAAAGTAGCTAGTGGTGATATTCTTGCTTATCTAGATGACGATGCCGTTGCGAGCAAGGGCTGGCTGCAAGTTTTATATTTTGCCTATTACAATAACTCTAAACTAGCGATCGCAGGTGGCAAAGTCACTCTCATCTGGCCCCAGGGAATCCAGCAACCACGGTGGCTATCTCCAGGGCTAGCTGCAAATCTAGGTGCATACGATTTGGGTGACAGTATCATCTATATTGAGCAACCTGGCTTAACACCCAGAGGCTTAAATTACTCCATCCGCCGTGGTTTCCTAGAAGAAATTGGCGGTTTTGATCCTCACCTCGGTCGGGTGGGAAAAAATCTATTATCAAATGAAGAACTGCAAATGACCGAATTTGCCCTACAGCGCAATTGGCAAGTCGCTTATCTTCCCGAAGCGCTGGTTGCTCATAATGTTGCTCCAGAACGCCTCCAACGCTCCTGGTTTTTAAACCGAGGTTGGTGGCAGGGGATCAGTGAATGCTATCGAGAACAACTCGCTGGTAAAGCTGGAATCGCTCAATTGCAGCGAGGTAGCGAACGGTTTGTGCGCGGCTTGTATAAGGCATTGCAATATTTTTCTGATCCAGCAGAACGGTTTGACAAACTTGTATATGCTTATGGTCAGATTGGTTACTTAAATGCTGCTATTCAGGGTCTTCTATCCACATCAAATAAGAAATAAAGAAGAATGGAGAAGTCAGAATTCAGAATTCAGAATGCTTTACTCCTAACTCCTAACTCCTAAATATATGTCATCTAAAATACCAGTTTCTGTCTTAATTCCCGCAAAAAACGAACAAGCAAATTTGCCAGCCTGCCTCGCTAGCCTCGCCAGAGCAGATGAAATATTTGTAGTAGATTCTCAAAGTACCGATAACAGCATTGAAATTGCTAAAAGTCACGGTGTAAATGTCGTGCAATTCAACTTCAATGGACGCTGGCCTAAAAAGAAAAATTGGTCTTTAGATAATCTACCCTTCCGTAACGAATGGGTGCTAATTGTAGATTGCGATGAGCGCATCACCCCCGAACTTTGGGAAGAAATTGACCAAGCAATTCAAAATGATGAATATACAGGTTATTATCTGAACCGCCGCGTATTTTTCTTAGGAAAATGGATTCGTTATGGTGGGAAATATCCCGATTGGAATCTACGTTTATTTCAGCATAAAAAAGGTCGCTACGAAAACCTACATACAGAAGATATTCCCAATACTGGTGATAACGAAGTTCACGAACACGTGATTTTGCAGGGGAAAGTTGGGTATCTCAAAAATGATATGCTCCACGAGGACTTCCGCGACCTTTATCACTGGTTAGAACGGCACAACCGCTATTCAAACTGGGAAGCCAGCGTTTATTTTAATATTCTCACAGGTAAAGATGATAGCGGTACTATCGGTGCTAATCTATTTGGTGATGCAGTTCAACGCAAGCGCTTTTTGAAAAAAGTGTGGGTACACCTGCCATTTAAACCTATTTTACGGTTTGTTTTATTTTATATTATTCAACGTGGTTTTTTGGATGGCAAAGCCGGATATATCTATGCACGCTTGCTGAGTCAATATGAATATCAAATTGGCGTTAAACTCTACGAATTACGCAACTGTGGTGGTCACTTAAATACTGCAACTACCTCAAAGGAAGGAGCAGGGGAGCAGGGGAGCAGAGGAGTAGAGGTAAAGCTATTGACCATTGACTCCTAATTAATGACTAATGATTAATGATCAACCTTTTGTAGATTTACGCAAATATGACCAATCTTGGTTTGATCGCGGCCGTCCAGCTTGGTATATTTTGTTATGGTGGCTTGTACAAGCGATCGCCTTTCCCCTCACTCCTCAACCGTTAAATATTTTACGTTGTGCTTTGCTACGACTATTTGGCGCTCGTATCGGTAAAGGCGTATTAATTCGACCCACCGCCCGCTTCACCTACCCTTGGAAAGTTACCATTGGGAATTACAGTTGGATTGGAGATAACGTAGTTTTATACAGCCTCGATCAGATCCACATAGGTGAACACTGCGTAATTTCCCAAAAAAGTTACCTATGTACTGGTAGTCATGATATCCAAGACCCTGCCTTTGGGTTGAAAACAGCGAGTATCACCATTGAGAATGGTGCATGGGTAGCAGCAGATTGTTTTGTTGGATCGGGGGTGCAAATCGGGGCTAATGCTGTGATTGGCGCTCGTAGTAGTGTTTTTAGTAATATGCCTTCTGGGCAGGTTTGTTGGGGAAGCCCCTGTCGTCCCAAGACAGTTCGGATAAAACTTGATCCCCCGACAACCCCGTAATTTGATAGATAAACATAGTAGGGGCGCACAACTAGCTGTGCGCCCTTTTCTACATATTTCTCAATTGCATAGGATACAGACCACTCGTAGAGGCACAGGATTGCTCATACGTGTATCGTCGTGTATTGCATCCAAAAGAGAAGCGCTATAGGTGAATCATCAAGCTAAAATTGCAAGTAGCGTAGGATTACTTACGCCTACACCGAACCTTCAACTTGTAGTGCTCTAACTCAGAGGCTATGTACTTTTTACACACATAGCTGGGCTGATGTTTCCTACCTATAAGCTTTACTTTATAGACGTAGGTATTTCCAGAAAATAGTTTACTTTTAATTCAATCTTTTTGCTTGGATCTAAAAAACTTAGCAGAACATGTGATATACCAAATCAACCAGAAGATAGTCTAATTAGCAAAAATTATTTGCCATTCCAACTAGTAGGTGATAAAGTGCCGTTTGCCATCCATATTCGTCAACTTGCCAAAGATTTTAAAGGCGAACAAATTCGATAATTTTTAAAATAAATTTAATAAGAGGCAAGTATGAATTTTAACAACAATGAAAAAAATGTCATTTTAATAGTTGATGACGCTCCTATTAACTTAGAAGTATTATTCGATTTTTTAGAGTTTTACGGCTTTAAAGTTTTAGTAGCTGAAGATGGAATAACGGCACTTAATATGGCAGAATATGCCTCACCTGACCTGATTTTATTGGATGTATTAATGCCAGAAATCGACGGTTTTGAAACTTGTAGACTTTTGAAAACAAATCCAGTTACTCAAGATATTCCTGTAATATTCATAACTGCCATGACTGACAAGGTGGATAAAGTCAAAGGTTTGAATCTTGGGGCAGTAGATTACATCACTAAACCTCTAGAACAGAAAGAGGTTTTAGCTAGGGTAAATACCCATTTACGTTTACGAAACCTCACAAAAAAACTCACAGAGCAAAATAAACGTTTAGAGGCGGAAATCTTGGAGCGCCAGCGGGTAGAGGAAAAACTTCGATGTCATTCAGCTGCATTAGACGAGTGGAACAATCGCTATCAAGCACTAATTCAAGCGAGTGGTCAGATTATCTACGACTGGAACCTGCATACCAATGAGATCAAATATGGTGGCAATGTAGAGGGAATATTAGGTTACTCTATGCCTGAGATGTTAGGAGGTTTAAACCGTTGGCTAGAGTTGATTCATCCTGATGATAGAAACTTCTTTAACGAAGAGATTAACCGCGTTTTATCCACAAAAGAGCGATTCCACCTTGAATTTCTTATATGTCGCAAAGATGGCACTTACATCACAGTTGAAGACAACGGGTATATCTTTTTAGACTCTACAGGCAAAGTTGCTCGAATGGCGGGCTTTGTAATTGATATTACTGAACAGCAAGCTGCGCTACGCGAACGCAAAAACGCAGAACAGAAAATCCGTGAGCAAGCCGCTTTGCTCGATATCACCACAGATGCGATTCTCGTTCAAGATTTGGTTCACAAAATTCAATTTTGGAATAAAGGGGCTGAACATCTCTATGGTTGGATGGCAGAAGAAGCACTGGATAAGGATGCTAATCAGCTTTTATATCAAAAGCAAAAATTTTGCCAACTGAAAAACATTCAGAAAACTCTATTTGAACATGGTTCGTGGCAAGGTGAGTTAAATCAAGTCACAAAACAAGGCAAAGAGATGATTATTGCTAGCCGCTGGACACTAGTAAATGATGATGAAGGGCAAGCCAAATCCATCCTCATTGTCAACTCCGACATCACCGAGAAAAAACAACTCGAAGCGCAGTTTCTCCGGGCCCAGCGGATGGAGAGTCTTGGCACCTTAGCAAGTGGCATCGCCCACGATCTCAACAATGCACTGACACCTATGATGATGACAGTGCAACTTTTGGAGGCAAAACTCCCAGATGAGAAAAGTCAGCAATGGCTAACAATTATGGAAAAAAACGTTAAACGTGCAGCAGATTTAGTTAAACAAGTGCTGTGGTTTTCCCGCGGATCTGTAGGTAACTTTAAAACCTTACAGGTGCGGTATTTAATTTCAGAAATTGAAAATATTGTTAAGCAAACATTTTCCAGAGCTATTGAAATTCGCATCGATGTTCCTCAGCAAAACCTATGGAATATCTTTGGCGATGCTACTCAGCTGCATCAAGTGCTGATGAACATCTGTATTAATGCTCGTGATGCCATGCCTCATGGCGGTATCCTAAAGATTTCTGCGAAGAATTTCTGGATTGATAGCGACTATGCCCGGATGAATATTGATGCTAAGGTGGGTTCTTACGTGATGATTAGCATCTGTGATACAGGTATAGGAATTAAAAGAGAAATAGTAGATAGAATTTTTGAGCCATTTTTCACAACAAAGGAACTAGGTAAAGGCACAGGGCTTGGTCTTTCAACAGTGCTTGGCATTATCAAAAGTCACGGCGGCTTTGTAAATGTAGTTACTGAAGTAGGCAAAGGCACGGAGTTTCAAATTTGCTTACCCGTCACCCAGACAATGGAGATAGACAGTAAATTAGGTAGAGATCATGAATTACCAGCAGGGCATGGAGAATTGATTCTAGTTGTTGATGATGAAGATTCAATTCGAGAGATTACTCAAACCTGGTTAGAAAAAAATGCCTATAAAGTTCTATTAGCTAGCGATGGTATTGAGGCGATCGCACTATATACAAAACATCAACAAGAAATTAGTGTGGTCTTGGTTGACATGATGATGCCATCTATGGATGGGCCAACAACTATCAATGTGTTGAAAAAAATTAATCCAGATATCAAAATTATTGGTGTTAGTGGATTAGCCTCCAATCATGAAATGATTAGAATCCTTGGTAATAATGTCAAACTCCTTTTGTCTAAGCCCTACACCTCAAGCGACTTGTTAAGAAATTTACAAATGGTGATTAATACAAAGTAGAGTTTGTCATGAGTCATTAGTTATTAGTTATTTTCCCTCTGCCCCATCCCCTGTTTGTCCAATGCCCTGTTTGGTCAAGCAAAATGGTAAGCAGCAGTGGTAATATGTTTTCATGGCTGCTCTAATCCTTGCTATTGATGAACAAACTATTGGATGAAACGCTGTCAATCAAAATTGCTGAAAGCATAAACAGCAGAGCTAGCACTCCGTTTGATAATGCTTACAAAGCAGCATTATCCACTGAGGGAGCAAGATATATTCAGGGATTTTTAGCTTTTGGCGGGAAGCCATACAGACCGATTGAACACAGTTGGATTGAGATAGGCGACGCCTCCGATGTCCGTATTATCGATCCCACACTACCGCACCTAAACAAAAATCCCCAAGAACTCTGGTATTTTGCAGCACAAAGGCTGACCGTTAAAAAACTGAAAGCCATTATTGAAGAATCGAAAGAAGATTATCCAGAAGATGATCCATTACCAATCTATGGTGATCCACCTTATGAATATTATGGTGATGTTATGTTGGGTGGTCAAGACTATTTAGCAGCATATCAAGCCGCAGAGGCTAAATGCAGAGAAATCAACGAACTCAACCCTGAAAGGAACTAACAAAAGTGTATTAAATAATTCGTAATTTGTAATTACGAATTATTTAATAGGATTTACCATCGCTGCCGAAGTATTCCCTATAGCCACAAATTTTGTCTCCACGCACATCAAAGGAAACTGCTACCCGATTTTTGTAAAGCTGTCCGAACAAAAGCCCCTCATCCCGAAACTCAAAAACAGCTGTCGTTTCATTGCTAGTAACACGGTCTAGACCAGTCAGGTTCAAACCAGGATTGAAGGATTCAAAAACGTACTCAAAAAATTCTCTAGCTCGCTCTTTTCCCACGTTTAAGCCGTGGAATTTACCCATTGGAAACCAAAGGGTAAAATCTTCTGTGAGCATATCTAACAATGCTTCCCACTCTCCTGTTGCCATACCATGCGTAAGATTATCAAATGCTTGCCGAGCAACTTTTAAAGTATTTTCTGAATCTTGTATCATTCTCACCCCCCACTGGATATAAACTAATACGGTGTTACTTAAAACCTCACCACTACTTTGCCACAATTATGACCACTGAGAAGATATTCTACAGCGTCGGGTATTGATTCTATGCCTTGAAACTGGGTTGGGTCAACGGCAACTTTGAGTTTGTCTGTGTAGAACAGGTTTAAAAGGCGATCGCGTGCCTCTGCCATATGTTCTTTATAATGAGGCATGAGAAAGCCTCTCACAGAAGCAGCTTTCCAAAATAGCTGGTGATAAATTCGTGGTTGTGTAATTTGCTCTACATCAACTGCGTATTCGGAGATGAAACCTACTACTATTAACCGTCCCCGCACTGCCAAGTTTTCAACGCAGGTATCAAAAACTTGTTTACCTACACAGTCGAAAATTAAATTAACCCCATTGGGGTATTCTTGCTTGAGGACTTGATTGAGGTTTTCTGTGCGATAGTTGATAATGCGATCGCACCCTAATTCCCTTAGTAACTTTGCCTTCGCCTCAGAACTACAAGTACCAATAACATGATTCCCAGCTAGCTTTGCCAATTGCACTGCAATATGACCAGTTCCCCCTGCTGCTGCTGTCACTAAAACCACTTCATTACTTTTCATCTCCCCCACTTGTTCCAATGCAACTAAAGCTGATACACCTGTAGGCATTAGTGTTAGCAACTCTGACGTTGCTTCCCGCACCTTCACTGCTAAGTTTGCATCGATAACCTGATATTCTCGATAGCCGCCACCACGGACGGTAGTTACTACAGCATCACCTATTTGAAAATCTTTAACATTTTCACCAATAGCGACAACTTTTCCCACAGCTTCCACACCCAAATCAAAGGGAGGAATTAAGTTAACATAGGGAACATCACCACGACAAAGTAAAGTATCAAAGCCACCGTTAACTCCAGCAAATTTGTTTTGAATTAAAAGTTCATTAGCAGCAAGTTTTGAAATAGGAATTTCGACAATTTCAACGGCAGATTTAAAATCTTGATTCAGTTTGTTTACTATTAACTTTTTGTAAGTTTTTACATTCATTGGTACAGGAATTATACTTGAGTTGTAAAATTAGTCGTGGAAGCAGTCAATAGGTAATAGGCAACAGATTTTTTTCACGCAGGAATGATTTAGGATTCCTATATACAAGTAAGGCGTTGCAAACATTTAAAGCTATATTGAAAAATTTAAATTTAGGGTACGTTATGCTTTCAGCTAACGCACCATCAACAATCGAAGGTGCATTACACTAAAAAACGTGGATTAAATAAAATGCAAAACTTCATTCTGTCTCTAGCTTCCCTCTCCTGTACAAGCAGAGGGATTGAGGGTGAGGTAAGTCAGGGGCATAAATTGTTGTATGTTATTTAATTCTTATTCCTAAGCTTATAAAGCTTTATCCCACTCTAACTGATGGGCTAAACCATACTTGATAAAATCTTCTACTTTAGCTTTATCGCTTTTCCCAAAAACGCCTAAGCTATAAGGATTATCTTGCATACGTTTTGTGACTTGCTCTTTTTCGAATTGGATAACTTCCTCTCTAGATTTATCCGGTTTAAAAAAGTCTACAACCAAAACAGTCCTATCATAATTAGTATAATTATGCGGGCAGTGTGGATAGCTATGGTCTAAAACCAGGAATTTTCCTTCATGCCAATAAAGTTGGTCATGGCATATTTTCATAGCCACATCTCCCTCTGGCACGATTAATCCTAGATAGCCGCGATTCATGTGAGGGTTATAGTTTACATGCAGCTTGATATCCAAACCGGGATGGAACGTACCATAATACACGTTTCTGATAATCTTATTATCAAGAGAGTTCACTGTTTCTATTACTTTAGCTAAATTCGGAAAATATTTCTCTCTTAATGCAAGTGCTTTTTGTGATGCATCATTTAGCCCATAATCAGGATATTGTATTTGATACGCTTGGATATATTGTTCAATAAACATACCTTGAAATAAAATACCAAAAGCACTATATTTTGCATTTCCCTTGGTTTTAATTGTTTGACTTTTAGGCCCCAGAATTTCGTAAGTAAGTTTTAACTCTTCATTAGATGCATTATTAATAAAACTTGTAAACTCATCTCTAATCACTTGCCAGTTATCTTGAAAGCTTTTGAGAAAAGTAAATTCTTTTGGGTCTATATGATATTCATTAAAACTTTCCATTGTCTTTTCTCCTGAAGATGATTTCATAAAAAACTGTTATATAATTATGGGATTTGGTCTTCGTCCTGATTCGATGTTGGAATTCCTGGCTAAACTCATTTTAGTGTGAGGTCTACTGTGTCTGAAACTCCCGTATTAGATCAAATTATCAAAAATGTGCGGGTAGTGCGTCCACATCAGGATGCAATCGAACTACTTGATTTAGGCATTAAGGATGGGAAATTTGCTCAGATTGCCCCTAATATTAGCCCAGACACAGGTAAAGAGGTATTTGATGGCAAAAATTTACTGGGCTTTCCTGGGGTCGTGGATGCCCATATGCACATCGGTATATATCAATCCCTTGACAAAGATGCTGTGACTGAAAGCAAAGCAGCCGCAATGGGAGGCGTAACTACCAGCTTAAATTACATCCGTACAGGGCAGTATTATCTCAACAAAGGCGGCTCCTACCGGGATTTTTTTCCAGAGGTATTGGCGTTATCCGCAGGTAATTTTTTTGTAGATTACAGTTATCACATCGCACCTATAGCCAGCCAGCATATCGACGAAATACCTCTATTGTTTGAAGAACACGGTGTCTCTTCGTTCAAAATTTTCATGTTTTATGGCGGTTATGGCTTGCATGGTTTGTCAGACCAGCAAAACCTCTTCTTGATGATTAATAAAGAGGAACGGTACGACTTCGCCCATTTTGAATTTATTATGCGTGGTCTAACTCGCTTGATGGAAAAACATCCAGAAGCGCGAGATACTATCAGCTTGAGTTTGCACTGCGAAGTTGCAGAAATTCTCAACGCCTACACCAAAATAGTTGAAAACGATTCTAGTCTTAGCGGATTACATGCTTACAGTGCAGCGCGTCCACCTCATTCTGAAGGTTTAGCAATTTGCATTGCTTCTTATTTGGCGCATGAGACTAACTGTGCAAATATCAATTTGTTGCACCTGAGTTCGCGTAAAGCAATGGAAGCAGCTTTGACTATGCAAACTGCTTTTCCTCATATCAACTTTCGGCGAGAAGTTACTGTCGGACATTTGTTATTAGATGTCGATACTCCAAATACAATTTGGGCAAAAGTTAACCCTCCTATCCGTCCTCGCGCTGATGTGGAATACTTGTGGCAAGCAGTACTCAACAATCAAGTAGATTGGATAGTTAGCGACCATGCTTGCTGTTCTGCTGAACAAAAAAGAAATGTTAAAGACCCGAATAATATTTGGTTAGCAAAGTCTGGTTTTGGCGGTACAGAATCTTTACTTTCTGGTGTATTTAGTGAAGGTAGCAAGCGGGGAATGTCTTACAGCCAGATGGCTAAATTGCTATCTTGGAACCCATCGCGGCGCTTTGGGTTGTTAGAAAAAGGCGATATTGCTATTGGTTATGATGCTGACTTGGTGTTGATAGACCCAAATGAAAGCTTTGTAGTAAGTGCTGCTGAGTCGGAGTCAAAACAAGGTTACACACCTTTTGAAGGAGTGGAATTAACTGGAAGAGTGAAGAGTACTTTTCTACGCGGAAACTTGATTTACAACAATAGGCAAGTTTTAGGTTTGCCCACTGGACGTTATTTGAAACGCTCCCAGTCTTGAATAACTCCTGCTACATCAAAGTATTTGCAGGTTTAAAGTAGTAGTCTGTCAAATTCATTTTGACGGTTAGAAAGACGCGATAAATCGCCGTCTCTACAGGGAATTTATCCATCAATTATTTATTGACAGACTAGTAGAGACAAGATTACTTCATATTTTGGTATCTATTTATTCCAATTCCAAGGATAGTATGTATGTAATGGCGGTTCCCAGGCATGGTAAGAAAGATGGGGATTGCCTCCTCGTACTAAAGCAAAGTACCCGGTTTCTGTGTATGCTGGGGCGTGTGAAATCAATGGCGGTCGCCAAAAGTAACAACCTGGAGTCATGTGACCAGCCTGTGTTGTGAGACTGCCTTGGAGGACAAATTCTTCTTCAGGAATGGGATGATACTCTGCAAAAGGTTCAACAAACTGCGGTAAACACCCCAGAAGCCAAGTGCTTCTTCCGCCCTCTAGCCCCTTACGTAAAGTTTTTCTCATTGCTCCTGGGGGAAAACCGGGGGTGATAGTAGCAGACCAAGGAATCAGTTCAGAACTGTAGGAGGGTATATATAATTCTCTTTTTGCTCCTGATTCATCTTTACAAGCTTTTGTAAAGCTGGGATTTCCTTCAGGCATCCACAAAGCTGTAGTGTTTTCGCTGACGCTCGATGATTCAATACAGACACCTTTTGGAATAAAGGCATAAGTATAGCGACCGAGGCGAAGTTGCCCAATTCGCATTTCTCCACTGAGGACAAACATTTCCACGTTGCAATTGAAATAACCTGAACTACTTTCCCAGTGTTTTGTCCATTCGACTAGTTCTGTAGATGCACCAGTTTCAGTATCAAAACTTAAAATACGTGTTAGCCCACTTTCTAGAAAACCATCTACAAGCCAAGTTTTTTGGATAATATCTGCTGATTGAATAAACTCAATATGATTTCTTGGCATAAACTTTTTGACAACCTGCTTTCTAAAATTTTAAACATCTATATCATCTAGAAAATCTATTACTATTTGCGATATTTTTTCAGGCATTTGGTTCATCATGCAGATGGTTCCACCTTCAATTTCAACCACCTTGCTATGAGGAATTGCTTTGGAAACAAAATATCTATTTTCTGTCTTGGCTAATCCGAGTCTGTCAAAGGTTTTCATATCCTCAGTTCCCCACATAATCAAGGTGGGAGACTTTATCAACTGAAATCTTTTTGGCGCATTCAGGCAGTAGTTTTGTACAGCCCAAATAGCATATAAAGGATAGCCAGAGCTTTTTAAATCGTCTAAAACCCAACGTTGATTTAAT
Organism: Nostoc sp. UIC 10607; assembly: GCF_047228265.1. Classification (NCBI taxonomy): domain Bacteria; kingdom Bacillati; phylum Cyanobacteriota; class Cyanophyceae; order Nostocales; family Nostocaceae; genus Nostoc; species Nostoc sp. UIC 10607. Next base: position 144,816 of record NZ_JBIQNW010000011.1, read on the forward strand.
TCGGGAGAGCCTACATATTGGGCACGGGCTGACCATCTTTCCATGAGGTGGGAGCCATCTGCTTTTATTTTGAACCCGTCATAAAATCTCTTTAATAGGGCTTCTTTTCCTTCTTCATCGAAGCCAAAAGCATTACATAATATAAGTTTATCTACTTTTTCAGGATATGCTGCCGCCACTTCTCCTGCCACAAAGGCACCCGTATGGTTTCCCAGGATGCTTGTAGTTGAAATACCTAATTCCCCCAAAAGGGCAATGACAGTTTTCGCGTAGTCTTCAGTAGAGTACATTCTTGGGGGTTTATCAGAATCACCTAATCCCAGAAAGTCCATAGCAATGACACGCCTTGTCTGAGCTAAAATAGGGATTAACTCACCAAATTCATCACTGCTTCTGGGATTTTGATGCAATAATAATAAAGGCTCTCCTTCACCACCGATACGGTAAAGAATCTGCCCATCTTCAGTGTCTAAAAATGCTCGTTTGATTGATTTATTCATATCATGCTGATAAATCCATTATTAATTAATTAGTTATAATACATGCCGTTAGCAAGAGGTAGAACAATGTTATGCTTCTACCGCGTGTTGCTATTTCGTCTTTTTTATTTTTGATTACCGAAACAGAGCCTTATAAGTAATTATTTTTATTTTTTTACCTTTTTTGTGACATTGTTTGTAGCCATTCAATCAGGGGCCTTAAGGTTCCTGGCAATGCTGCTTCACTCACAGTCACCGTATGCTGTTTACCGTTATCTTCTACTGTTAACTTATACTGAAAGCGATCGCTCTGAGGATTTGGCGAGGTAATTAGTTCAGGTAGCCTAAATAAATCTGCAACTTCCACCAGTCGGGGAAGTGTGCTGGCTTCGTTTGGCGGGAGAGTTTCTGTATCAACGGTTGTCTTCTTGGTAATCCCAGCAAAGCCGCCTGTGCGTTCAAAGGATATCCGCATTTTTTTGCTCTCCGTTGTGTTATTTAGTTGGGATAAATACAAATACTGGGAGATGATAGTTCTCACCTCCCACTTTAGCAACAACAAACAACAGATTTATCAGTCCTGAGTGTTGAGTGAGGGAGTGGAAGGTATTGACCATTTATTCCTAACTCCTTACTCAACACTCCTAACTCCTAGATAACTCCTACCTTTTGCCAAGCATTCTGCACAGCTTTTTGCTCATGACTGTCATTGCCATAGAGTTCGCCAGCAATTTGAATGGTGACGTTGGCAGCTTTTTTAAAATCTGCTTTGGCACGCAAGCGATCGCGTAAAGCTATGTACCAAATTTTACCAACTTTTTCCCAGGCATAGCCACCAATCTCAACAGCAGCTAGATAAAAGGCATGGTTAGGGATTCCTGAGTTGATATGCACCCCAGCATTATCTTCAACACCTGTATATTTATCTTTCATATGGGCTGGTTGAGGATCTTTTCCCAGTACTGGGTCATCGTATGCTGTTCCCGGTGCTTTCATTGAGCGGAGGGCAACACCTTTGACAGTCGGTACTAAAAGACCTTCGCCAATCAGCCAATCTGCCTCTTGTGCAGTCTGATTTTTGGTCTTTTGTTTCACCAAGCAACCGAAGACATCAGAAAACGATTCATTCAGTGCCCCAGGTTCGCCATAATACTGTAAACCCGCTTCATACTGAGTTATCCCATGAGCTAGTTCATGCCCAATCACATCAATCGACTTTGTGAAGCGTTGAAACATTTCTCCATCGCCATCACCATAAACCATTTGGTCGCCATTCCAAAAGGCGTTGTCATATTTGACGCCATAATGGACGGTGGAGTCTAAACGCAGCCCCTTGTCATCAATGGAATTGCGATCGAATATCTCATAAAACAAGTCATAAGTAGCACCAGCAGCATCGTAGGCTTCATTCACTGCTACGTCGCTGCTTGGTGGGTCTCCTTCACCTCGCACCAATGTGCCAGGTAGTTGCTGCCCATTTTTTGCATCGTAGATGGTGCGGCGCTTTTCACCTGGAGAAGGTGCAAATGAGATAGTACCTATGACATCTCTCCGTCCACGAAGCTGTGCCGAAACATTTAATGTATGAAAAGCCCAACTCCGCTGTTGAGGGTTGCCATTCACCACGACATTTTCCAGCATGTGGGGCGGGATAATACAACAAATAGGGCATCTAGAGTCAAGTGGATGCTCATATTTAAACCCGGCTGATTTCTTTTTATTTCGAGCCATCCAAGATATTCTCCTTTTGAAACTAAGTGATGGCAAACAGTGGGTTGAACTCCACTTTTGAAACGAGCAGAAAAATGAATCTAAATTGCGTGTCCCTGGTTTCTTTATGAATAAAATTTTCTACTCTGTATTTTCGGATAGGTCTGTGGAGGATTGAAAGTACCCTCACGGGTACTTTCTGATGTGGGAATATTGCATAAAAACATAAAGTAAGCTTAATTACCGCAAGTTTCAGCCAAAAACCTTGCGTGAGTTAGCAAGACCTCCTTCACAGACCTAATGCGTTTATATATTAGTTCTGATCAAGAGAAATAATGTTATTTATTGCTGTTTTGTTACTATCAAGCTATTAATGCTATAAATACCTATTAGAGACAGGTAAATCCCAAATCCAGTTTAGAAGAAGATTTATTACAGGGAGCTGCACAAGATGTGCTAAGGGCTGTTCGCCAGATTGATACAGTAATTGATGAAGCGATCGCTCGTTGCTTTAACAGTTATACTCAAGGACGATTACAAGAGCTTAAAAAACTCCAAAGTCAGTTGCGATTGACTAACCAAGAGCTAACTCGTTTGGTTCGCGCTAATAAAGATAATCTCTCTCATTTGGCTCATGAACTGAAAACGCCCCTCACTTCAATCATCGGTTACGCAGACTTATTTCTGCGCCAGCAGCGTCAACAACCAGAACTCTTGAATGCGATGGCTTCGCCAACGCTAAACGCGAACGCGCCCCAAGTCAAGTTAGCACAGATCCTCTTCGGCTTCAGCAAATTCTGACAAATCTGCTGAGTAAAGTAATTCGCTACACAGAATCTGGTTCAATTCATTTGGAGTGCTGGACAGTATCTCAACAGCAGTGGGCTATCTCCGTTACTGATAGTGGTATTGGTATTTCTCCAGATGCTCAAGCACAAATCTTCAATCCCTATTTTCGGGAAGTAACTGCTCCCCAAGTGCAAAGTTCTGATGGTACAGGATTAGGTTTAGCAATAGTCTCTCGATTGGTTCAGTTAATGGATGGTGAAATTAAAGTAGATTCACAGCTAGCAAAAGGGTCTACATTTACAGTAATTTTGCCATTAGAAGCGATTTTACGTATGAATGTCGCTTTGTTACAACTCAAAATTTAAAACTTGAGAGTAAAATCGCAACTTAAACTGGTGCGTTACATTGGGTTAACGCACCCTAGCTGTTATCGGGGCACAGTATTTTTGTACTCCTACTATTCGTCAATTTGACCAACACGGCGGATATTCAAAATATCGCTCATTTTCTTAATTTGAACGAAGACTTGCTCTAGTTGAGAGCGATCGCGTATATCTATTCCTAGGTCGATCAATGCAGGTTGACCAACAGAGGTTTTCACCTGGGCATGGCGGACATTGATCCCTTGGTCACTCAAGCGTGACAAAATATCCTTTAGCACCCCTACGCGGTCAAGAGATTCAATTTGAACATCTACAGGGTAAGTGTGCGGACGACCACTATTTTCGGCGGCTGGGTTCCACCTAACTGGTACTAAGCGCTCATACTCCACAGTCTCTAGATTATGGCAGCCTTGGCGATGAATCGAAATCCCCCTACCTCGCGTCACCACACCAATAATCGGTTCGCCAGGAATCGGGGTACAACACCCAGCTAAATAATACACCAACCCCTCTACCCCAACAATTGGCGAATCACTAGAGCGGGAAGTAGTTGGAGGTGCATCTCGCAAAGCTTTTGATGTAGTTGGTTCTTTGGGGATAAATGGCGGCACTGTGGAAACTGGTTGTTGTCCCTTCGCCACTTCTCGCCAACGATTTAGCACTAGGTTCAACGTAATTTCTCCGTAACCCAAACCGGCAAGTAAATCTTCCACGCTGTGGTAGTTACACTTTTCGGCGACAATCTGCATCGCATCTGACTTCAGCAAACTATCAAAACCAGTTTTACCAAGTTCCTTTTCTAACAATTCCCGTCCACGGGCAACATTTTCTTCTCGGCGCGATCGCTTGTACCATTGTTTTATTCGATATTTCGCCGCCGAACTTCTCACAAAGTTCAACCAATCTAAACTCGGATGGCAGTTCTTTTGAGTGAGAACCTCTACTATATCGCCATTGTGTAGCCGCGTTGACAGAGATACCATTCGCCCATTCACTCGCGCCCCTGAACAATGGTTTCCCACTTCCGTATGAATGCGATAAGCAAAATCTACAGTGGTAGAACCGGGGCTTAAAGGAACAACATCCCCCTTAGGGGTGAAGACATAGACATCATCTTCAAATAGATTATCTTTGACGCTATCAAGATATTCTTGTGCGTCCTTGAGATCAGTTTGCCATTCTAGCAGCTGCCGCAGCCAAGTAAACTTGTCATCTGTCGCTGTCAAATGGCTAATACTAGAACCTCCAGTTTCTTTGTACTTCCAATGGGCGGCAATCCCATACTCGGCGATATGATGCATTTCGATTGTCCGAATTTGCACCTCTAAAGGACGGCCTGTTAGTCCAATCACCCCAGTATGCAAGGACTGGTAACGGTTAGGCTTTGGCAGTCCAATGTAGTCCTTAAATCTCCCAGGAATTGGGCGAAAAGCATCATGAACCACCGCCAACGCCCGATAGCATTCCTCATTGGTTTGAACAATAATCCGCAGCGCCGCCAAATCGTAAATTTCATGAAATTCCTTTTGCTGGCGGTGCATTTTTTGGTAAATGCTATAAAGGTGCTTGGGACGACCGCTGATTTCCTGAAAGTGGATTCCGGCTTGCTGCAAACGCTCTTGCAACATGTTCGTAGCTCTAGCCAATTTCTCTTCTCGCGCCGTCCTTTTTTCGGAAACATGCTCCTGCATTTGGCGGTAAGCTTCCGGTTCCAAATACTTAAAAGCCAAATCTTCCAGTTCCCATTTAATTCGCCAAATCCCCAAGCGATTAGCTAAAGGCGCGAATATATCTCGCGTTTCTTGGGCACTGCGGCGGCGGCTGGCCTCTGACATGTATTGTAAAGTTCGCATATTATGCAAACGATCTGCCAATTTCACCACAATTACCCGAATATCTTGCGCCATTGCCAAAAACATCCGCCGGAAATTTTCGGCTTGGCTTTCGGTTTTGCTAGTGAAATTTATTTTAGAAAGCTTGGTGACACCTTCAACCAATTGGCGCACTTCTGCGCCAAAGCGTTCTTCTATTTCTTGACTTGTAACTTCTGTATCTTCAACGACATCATGAAGAAATCCAGCTGCTATCATAGCAGCACTGCCTCCCAAGTCATGCAGCAAGTCGGCTACAGCGATGGGATGAGCGATATATGGTTCTCCCGATTTGCGGTATTGACCTTGATGGAGTTGGTAAGCAAATTCAAATGCGCGACCAATTAAGACTGCATCATTATGCCTTCGGTGATCTTCCGCTTCGCCGTTACTTGTCGATGATTCCTTCAAACATTTCTTTAACCATTCCGGAATGGTCAGATCAACTGATGAATTTATAGCTAGACTGCTCATACAATTGGGTTTGGATAGGATCGGTAGATAAGTGAATGATAAATAAAACTGGCAGCATCAACCTAAGAAGATGCTGTTGCCCAGAGACGGGTAGAAAAAACAGTGTAAGGATGATTCTCCAATTGCCGACGGTAGTCATCCAGTGTGAGTTTCAAGGATCATAAGCTTGAAAATCCATTGATGGCAAACAAAGCCTCAAATCAGGATTTGAGGCTTTTAGTGCTGATAAGCGCTTAAGAAAGTTTATTGTAGAAGAAAAATTACTTGACATTAATACTATCTTAACTAGCACTGGATGTCTTTAAACCGTGAGAAATATTTGGCACTCGTAACCTTACTAGAGCAATTACGCTCCGATGCCACAACTACCCCAATCGTTGCGCCCAAACTGCGACAGCGTGTAGCCTCGTTGCAGCAATTTTTCGGGCAGCAGATTGTGCCTTTGGCTGATGAAAACTGGCGAGTGCAGTCTTATCAAACGGAAATGAGCAAGCAATTGCGCTTGTTGGCAATAGATGTGATGTTTTTGCAAGGAGCGCGGCAAGCATCTACTGCACAAACGAGACTTCAGACGATTAGCGATCGCTTGACCACTCTCATTCAATACTGTAATGCCATCCTGCAACCAGAAGCGGAAGGAGAAAAATAACAATTGTTCACCTTTTTCTCTAATTAATCCATCATCTCATTTACAACCGTTCGTGAAAAGTTATTTTGGTAACAAGTTGCTGTTACGCATTTAATTTGTACATTTACCTGATGACTGTTGACGGTTAACAGTCATCAGTTAACGACCATCAAGAGTGTTTATATACTTTAGACGCGCATCAGCTTATTTTTTTGGCGGCATTATTGATCAAAATATCCATGTCTCCCCAAAAACTGCCAGTATCGGGGATCGCTAAATCATCTCTCAGACTTTCTATAGTGTCTGCAACTAGTTCTTCTTTGGAAGTGTAACGCAGATAGATGGTCGTTTTGCCAATTCCAGCACGGGAAGCGATCGCTTCTATAATCATGCTTTCATATCCTATATCCTACCTCTGCAAGCAAGTCTAAGGTTGCTTGGAGAATAGCTTGGTCGGCGTGGATGATGCGATCGCATCTTAATTTTAAATTCTCTAATTGCAAAACTACGTAAAAATACGGTTTCCAAATGATTTTCTGCCGAAAGTCATAGAAGAAACTTAATATACACGGTTTTATCTGGATAATAAAAGTAAAAGTCCCACTCAGTTTTGAGCAGGACTATGTGAAGTCTTGTTGCTAAAATTAGAAATCTTTATCTTAGAAAAAGTTCATTATTGTAATTATGCTAACGCTGGTCAACATCATTAAAGCGCCCATAATTATAGATTCATTTAAGCGATTAGGGGATTTTGAAGTGTTCATTTAAGTAAAATCCTTTTTATTAATTGTTTCTTAACCATATCAAAATCAGTATAAATATCTATAAAAGCATTGTAAAACTTAAATTACCGTAAAATTTCTTAGTAAACACTTAATTTTTTATTAAAGTATTAATTTTTACTTTGAATGGGTTATTCTCCTGATCTCCCAATTCCCTACTCGCCACTCCCCAAAATTTAGTAATTCCCGAACAGAATAAATACCTGAACTCCGAGCGGAATACGCGCCTTGATGGAGTAAAATAAATCTTAATCAAGGTAAAAATATTTGAACAGAAGATTATCATGACAGTCCCCACGGCATCTATAAACCAAGTGATCGCTTTTGACTTAGAAAAATTAAATCAGCAATTTGAAACTGCCACTCCCAAAGAAATACTGGCATGGTCTATAGAGAATATCCCAACGGGACTGGTGCAAACAAGCGCCTTTAACGTGGATGACATGATAATTACCCATATTCTTTACAGTGAACTGAAGCATCCCGTTCCTGTGATCTTTCTTGACACCTTGCATCACTTCCCTGAAAGCCTAGAATTAGTTGCCAAAGCTAAACAAATCTATAATCTGGATCTGCAAACTTTCAAAACTCCAGATGTAGACACCCGCGAAGCCTTTGAAGCCAAATATGGCGACAAACTCTGGGACAAAGATATTGCCCAATTCCACCACATTACAAAAATTGAACCACTGCTACGGGGTCTAGACGAACTCAACAGCGTCGCTTGGATAACTGGCCGCCGCCGCGACCAAGCAGTAACCCGTGCAAATATGCCCATATTTGAATTAGACGGTAAAGGTCGGCTGAAAGTAAATCCTATAGCTACTTGGACACGTCAAGATAGCTGGGTTTACGTGGCTGAACATGGAGTCATCTACAACCCCCTTCACGACCAAGGTTATCCCAGCATCGGCGACCAACCTATTACTACTAAAGTCGGCGAAGGCGAAGACGAACGCGCCGGACGCTGGCGGGGAAGTGATAAAACAGAATGCGGAATTCATATTTAGTTATTAGTTATTGCTCATTTGTCATTAATATTTAGACAAATGACTAAATATTAATGACAGATTATGATTAAAATCCTCCATCTCTCCGACATCCACATGGGAAGCGGCTTCTCCCACGGACGAATTAATCCCGCAACTGGATTAAATACGCGATTGGAGGATTTTGTCAATACCTTGTCTATATGTATCGACCGAGCGCTGACAGATGCTGTTGATATGGTGATATTTGGTGGCGATGCTTTCCCGGATGCTACACCACCGCCATACGTACAACAAGCTTTTGCCAGTCAATTTCGCCGTCTCATGGATGCCAATATACCTACAGTGCTGTTGGTTGGCAACCACGACCAACATTCCCAAGGACAGGGAGGAGCGAGTTTAAATATTTACCGCACTTTGGGAGTGCCAGGATTTGTTGTCGGTGACACATTAACTACTCACTGCATCGAAACCCGCAATGGTAAAGTGCAGGTAATTACCCTTCCTTGGCTGACCCGTTCCACCCTGATGACTCGCCAAGAGACTGAAGGTTCGTCTTTAGCGGAAGTCAACCAACTATTAACGGAACGCCTGCGAGTAGTTCTAGAAGGTGAAATTCGCCGTCTTGACCCCGATGTGCCAACAGTCCTTCTGGCTCACTTGATGTCTGACAATGCGACTTTGGGCGCAGAACGCTTTTTGGCGGTGGGTAAAGGCTTTACTCTGCCCTTATCTTTGCTGACGCGACCTTGTTTTGATTATGTAGCCTTGGGACACGTCCACCGCCACCAGAACCTCAATAAATCCAACAACCCGCCTGTGATTTATCCAGGAAGTATTGAGCGGGTAGATTTTAGTGAAGAAAAAGAAGACAAAGGCTATGTGATGCTAGAACTGGAGCGGGGGAAGGCTGAATGGGAATTTTGCCCCCTAACAGTTCGGACTTTCCGCACCATTGAAGTGGATGTCTCGAAAGCAGATGATCCCCAAGCGGTGTTAATCAAAGCGATCGCTAAGTATGATAATCAAGATGCTGTAGTGCGGCTAATTTACAAACTCCGCTCCGAACAGATGGATTTAATTGACAGTTCCTCTCTGCATACTGCTTTAAGTCCCGCTCATACCTATACCATTCAAGCAGAATTAGTGAGTCAATTAGCTCGCCCCCGCATTCCTGAATTGAGTGCAAGTAGTAGCATCGACCCAATGGAAGCTTTGAAAACTTACTTGAATAACCGTGAAGACCTCAAAGACATAGCAACATCAATGCTGGATGCAGCACAGAAGTTGCTAGCAGATGATGTGGAAGTCTGGCTGGAAGCAGCAACTACTGAGTAGGATAAATGCCAATTATATTTTTATCTTCTAAATAGTCTTATCCGGCAAGGTGCTAGAACCCTTTGATAGATTGTCCGATATCGGTTAGGATAATCCATCAATATAGAGGAAAAACTTCAAGCACGCTTAATCGCGCTGTAACATAAAAATTACCCAAATATAAATTTGGGCAGATTTTATAGGAGTTTGCTACTGTTCTACTATCAATCGTTGTTTTTCTTCTAGCTAGAGGAAATTTTGGAATCAGTAAAAAAAGTTATCGAGCCTTGAATAAGCTACTCTTTACAGGTAAATCTTTTCGTTTTATGGCTTTTGTCCTACCCCTAATCACGTGGTGGGGATACAAAGAAGTACAAAACCAATTTGTACAGCCGCAAGCAGTTGTAGTTTTGGGTGGTTCAACCAGACGTTTAGAGCGAGAAAAGTTTACGGCCGAATTTGTTCGCCAGCATCCAAATATACCAATTTGGATTACTGGGGGTAGCCCACCTAGATTCACCCAACGAGTGTTTACCAAAGCTGGTGTTGATCCCAAACGTTTACACTTGGACTATGAGGCCGTAGATACAGTTACTAATTTTACTACGTTAGTAGATGATTTGCAAGCTCGCGGCATCAAGAGCGTTTATTTGATTACTTCAGATTTCCATATGCGTCGGGCTTGTGTTATCGGCGAAATTATTTTGGGTAGTCGAGGTATTTATTTAAAACCAGTACCAGTTCCTTCAGAAAAACCCCCTGAATCTATCGAAAAATCTATTCGCGATGGAGCTAGAGCGATACTTTGGATAGCAACTGGTTACACCGGTGTGGATGCAGCTAAAAATAAACAGTAAATCATTAGTGGGAATTTGCATGATTTTGACTTAACTCAATACAGGCAAATTAAGACAATTAATGCCAACAATCTTGATATTAACTAAGTAATAACAGACACATGAGACTACAATTCTCCAAAAACTAGCGCAACACCAACCCTCAAACAACACAATATAAAAACCAATTAACAATTTTTACTCATTTGGTTGCTTGGTCAATACTTTGCGTCCATCAAAGTTTCGAACGACGGCTTGGGTAACTTGAATTTATCTCTGTAGTTCAGGAAAAAAACGCCCCAACTTATCTCACAATTTGATACCCTAGCTTAAACAGATTTAAGAAAAATTAAAGCGTGGAAATTCAACTTGGGCGGGGAAAAACAGCTCGCAGAGCTTACGGAATAGATGAAATTGCTCTAGTCCCTGGTAACAGAACACTAGATCCCAGTTTGGCAGATACTAAGTGGCGTATTGGCAATATTGAGCGAGAAATCCCGATAATTGCCAGTGCAATGGATGGCGTAGTAGATGTTCGCATGGCTGTACGTTTGTCACAGTTAGGAGCATTAGGTGTTCTCAATTTAGAGGGTATTCACACTCGCTATGCAGACCCAGAGCCAATATTAGATCGGATTGCCTCTGTGGGGAAAGATGAATTTGTTGCCCTGATGCAAGAACTCTATGCCGAACCAATAAAGCCGGAATTAATTGAACAACGTATTCAGGAAATTAAACAACAAGGTGGCATTGCGGCGGTAAGTGCAACTCCAGCCGGTGCAAGTAAATATGGCGAGGCGGTGGCAAAAGCTGGGGCAGATTTATTTTTTGTGCAGGCTACGGTAGTTTCTACTGCACATCTGTCACCAGAGTCTTTAGTACCACTCGATTTAGCAGAATTTTGCCGTTCCATGCCCATCCCCGTAGTGTTAGGGAATTGCGTGACTTACGAAGTTACATTGAATTTGTTGAAAGCTGGGGCGGCTGGAGTACTAGTGGGAATTGGGCCTGGTGCCGCTTGTACATCCCGCGGTGTATTAGGCGTGGGTGTACCACAAGCGACTGCGATCGCAGATTGTGCAGCTGCACGAGATGATTACTACAAGGAAACTGGTAACTATATCCCCATTATTGCTGATGGCGGTTTAATCACTGGTGGCGACATTTGTAAATGCATCGCCTGTGGTGCTGATGGTGTGATGATTGGTTCCCCCTTTGCCAGAGCCGCAGAAGCCCCAGGACGAGGTTATCATTGGGGTATGGCTACTCCCAGCCCAGTGTTGCCTCGTGGCACCCGCATTCGCGTTGCCACCACCGGTAGCCTAGAGCAAATACTCGTTGGTCCAGCAGGACTAGATGATGGCACTCACAATCTTTTAGGAGCCTTAAAGACGAGTATGGGCACCTTAGGAGCTAAAAATATTAAAGAAATGCAACAAGTAGAAGTTGTGATTGCGCCTTCTTTATTAACCGAGGGTAAAGTTTACCAAAAAGCTCAACAATTAGGTATGGGGAAATAGAATTGGGGTATGGGGCATGGCGCATCGGGCATGGGTAAGAGACAAGAAAGAGCGCAAAGACAAAGAAGAAACTTGTTAAATAATTCCCCCTTGTCTCCCCCTGCTCCCTCATCCCCCACTCCCCACTCCCAACTCCCCACTCCCCACTCCCCAATTCTTCAATAAATTTTTCCAGCCCCCTAAACAATTGCTGGAAAAATTGGATATGTCGCCTACAATAGAGATAGCGGAGACAAATGTTTCCGTTCACTCCTCACACCACACTCCGCCCGGACTACTGTTCGGGCGGTTCCTTATGTTTATAAATAAATTCTAGAGCTTCTTTGCAAATGTACATCCTCGCACTTCCAAGCTGAGGTTTTTGCTATGGTAGAATTTTCACCAAGTTCAGATATTATTGGCGAAGGTTTTAGGCATGTCAACAGCCGCACAAGTTACCGATTCTAGTTTCAAGCAAGAAGTACTCGACAGCGATGTACCCGTTTTAGTTGACTTTTGGGCACCCTGGTGCGGACCATGCCGTATGGTAGCTCCTGTTGTCGATGAAATCTCCGAACAGTACAAAGGTCAAATTAAGGTCGTCAAAGTCAACACGGATGAAAATCCTAATGTTGCCAGTCAGTACGGTATCCGTAGCATTCCCACATTAATGATTTTTAAGGATGGACAAAAAGTGGATATGGTAGTCGGCGCTGTGCCTAAAACTACATTAGCTTCCACTCTCGAAAAGTATCTTTGAAACTCAATCGGCAATAAACTCCTCTTGAGTTATCCATCTTGTTCTAACTTTAGGTTAATTTTTATAAACAAGTTTGAGAGGCGCGAATTTCTCGTCTCTCAAACTTGTTTACATTTGTATACAGTTTCCGAATATTTTTAGGAGTTTTCTACCTCAAAAACAACTCCCTTATTCCTGCACTACCAATTTCCACCGCTAGGGCCGCCAACAGAAAACCCAAAAGCTGAGTCACAATCACTTCACCTTCTGTACCAATCCACTGGTCAATCAGATTTGCCAAACGCAAAATTAACCAAGTGATAAACATCGACCCTAATATACCCACCACAACAGCAATCAATATGCGGACTCTGTGATTTCGACATCAGTAACATTACCGTCGTCAAAGTTCCTGGCCCCGCTAGCAGTGGTAAAGCTAGTGGAGTAATTGCAACATCGCGTCCTTCCTCAATAATTGGCTGATCTAATTTTCCTTGCAGCATTTGCAAAGCAATTAACAGCAACAATAGTCCTCCTGCTACTCGCAAAGAGCCGATACTGATTTCCAAATAATTTAAAATTACTTGCCCTGCAAAGGCAAATAGCAAAAGAACTGCGATCGCAACGATAATTGCTTTATCTATGACTTTGTTTCTTTGGTTCACAGCATCCGCCAAGACAAACACAGCGATAAATGTTTGAATAAGAATAGAAATATCCACAGCAGACAGCTTTTATCAGGGTTTGATCACAACCTAATCCTTGTCTTGCTCAGTTTGCTATAACCCAGAGGAAGATTAAGATCAGTAATAAAACAAGTCTGTTAAAGCAAAGCAACGCTGAGGCATTTCCAATTAAGTTCCACAGATGTTGAAGTAGCGATATATTTTGATAATCTATCTTCCATAAATCAACTGTTCGTTGTTGAATCTATGAAGTCTTATTTAGCCGCCGCTATTCAATTGACCAGTGTGCCCGATCTACACAAAAATTTGGCACAGGCAGAAGAATTAATAGAGCTTGCCGTGCGTCAAGGTGCTGAATTGGTAGGTTTGCCAGAAAACTTTTCCTATATGGGAGAAGAAAAAGACAAACTCGCGCAAGGCGATGCGATCGCTCTTGAAAGTGAAAAATTTCTCAAAAAAATGGCTCAACGCTTTCAAATTACGATCTTGGGCGGCAGCTTTCCAGTTCCGGTAGACAATACAGGCAAAGTTTATAACACCACTCTACTTATCGATCCCAGCGGTCAAGAGCTTGCCCGCTACTACAAAGTACATTTATTTGATGTTAACGTTCCCGACGGCAACACCTATCGTGAATCCAGCACGGTTGTAGCTGGTACACAACTACCCCCCGTATATTTCTCAGAAAAACTCGGTAACTTAGGGCTTTCTATTTGTTATGATGTCCGCTTCCCTGAGTTGTATCGTCATCTGGCAGATAAGGGAGCTGATATTATCTTTATTCCCGCCGCCTTTACCGCCTTTACTGGCAAAGACCACTGGCAAGTACTACTACAAGCCAGAGCCATCGAAAATACCGCTTACGTCATTGCTCCTGCCCAAACAGGCAATAACTACGGTCGTCGTCTAACTCACGGCCACGCCGTCATTATTGACCCTTGGGGTGTAATTTTAGCCGATGCTGGGGAAAAACCAGGAATTGCGATCGCAGAAATCAAGCCCACTCGGCTCGAACAAGTCCGCCGTCAAATGCCCTCTTTACAACATCGGGTGTTCTAGGCACTGGTTAAGAAGCAAGGGAGCAGGGAGCAAGGGGGAAGAGTTTTCCCTTCTGCTCCCCGTACCCTCCCCCTCTTTTCAATACCCAGTTCTTATAAATAAAACAAAAAACCGGGTAAACACCCGGTTTCTGACAACATTCAAATCCTCAGTTTTTTAGGAGCATAGTCCTGCTATGCCCCTATTTATTTGTTGTGAGAATTAAACTTTAGCAGCTGCTTTAGTAACAACGTTGAGTTCACCTTTAGCATACTTAGCAGCAAAATCTTCCAAAGAAATTTGCTTGATCTTGCTTGCATTGCCAGCTGTGCCAAATTGCTGATAGCGTTCAGCACAAACCTTCTGCATATATGTAATGGAAGGCTTGAGGAAGTGACGGGGGTCAAACTCCTCTGGTTTTTTAGCCAAAGCTTCACGTACAGCAGCAGTAATAGCCAAACGGTTGTCGGTGTCGATATTTACTTTACGTACACCACTCTTAATACCTTTTTGGATTTCTTCTACAGGTACACCGTAGGTTTCAGGAATTGCACCACCATACTGGTTAATTAGCGCCAGTAAATCTTCTGGTACAGAAGATGAACCATGCATTACCAAGTGGGTGTTAGGCAAACGGCGGTGAATTTCTTCAATGCGGCTGATTGCCAAAATTTCCCCAGTCGGTTTGCGGGTAAACTTGTAAGCACCGTGGCTTGTGCCAATGGCAACAGCCAAAGCATCTACTTGGGTTGCTTCTACAAACTCAACAGCTTCATCGGGATCGGTTAGCAGTTGTGAATGGTCGAGTGTACCTTCAAAGCCGTGACCATCTTCAGCTTCACCAGCACCAGTTTCTAGAGAACCCAAACAACCGAGTTCACCTTCAACGCTGACACCCAAAGCATGAGCTACATTTACAACTTCGCGGGTAACATTAACGTTGTACTCAAAGCTCGCGGGGGTCTTCGCATCAGCTTCTAAAGAACCATCCATCATCACGCTGGTGAAGTTGTTCTTGATTGCTGAGTAGCAGGTAGCAGGCGCATTACCATGATCTTGGTGCATGACAATGGGAATGTGAGGATAGGTTTCTACCGCTGCCAAAATCAGGTGGCGGAGGAAGTTTTCTCCTGCATAATTACGAGCGCCGCGTGAAGCTTGTAAAATTACGGGGCTATCTGTCTCGACAGCAGCCTTCAAGATCGCCTGAATCTGCTCCAAATTGTTAACGTTGAAAGCTGGGATGCCATAACCGTTTTCAGCTGCGTGATCCAACAGTAGCCGCAGTGGTACAAGCGCCATAGATAGTCCTCCTAATGTGGTTGTCAGCTAGTCGGTCTGAGAGAAGCGTAATTATTACGCTAAATCTTAAGAGTTTTTTCAACTTATAGGAAATTATAACTAGTGTCGTGTGCCTATGTTGAAAAAGTTTACGCCATAGTTACTATAAATATGTTCTATACTTGCTCTCTACTGCTGTACTATGCCCCATGCTTGCTCTGTGTTGCTGTACATTTAGTTACCCTACAGTTCGTAGCTCTGGTAGCCCACTATCCAAAATGGTCATTTGAAAGCGATCGCACTCCTAACTATTTTGGCAAATCTACAAGCGATCGCATTAGGCAAAAGGCTCTAGTATCTGGACAAATGCTGCGTGTTCAGGAGATTGCAAGCCTGTTTGTAAAACTGTCAATACAGACTGCATATTCCCGGCTAATAACTCTGCAACCCCTAACCACAACCCTGGAAAAACTTGACTTCGCAGAATACCGTTACTATCAGTAGCCAACTCTAAATACTCACCCTGTTCCAAATAGAACCAGGTCAATTTCTGATCGAGTACTTGCCAGACGATATATTCTTTGACTCCATTGCGACGATAGGCTTGTTTTTTAGCATGGAGGTCGATGGCGACACTACTAGCAGCAATTTCGACAATTAACTCTGGTGCGCCTTCAATATAATCATCTTCACTCAGCCTTGCTTGACCACCTGCTTTTGGTTTGATCAGAAGTACAGCATCTGGTTGGGGTTCGTTATCTAAGTCTAGGCGCACAGTGGGTTCTACTCCCAAAGCTACACCAGGTGTCGCGGCTTCGTAGCTAACCAACCAACCAATAATCCAACCATGCGGTTGACCATGACTTCTAAAACGCAAAGCAGCAGGCATGTAGACAATTCCCTCAATCAATTCCGCTTTTTTCAAGTTAGGCATCGCGTTGTAGCGACGCTCAAATTCATAAAGGCTGAGTTTGTCGCCATTTTCCAGAAGGGGAATTGTCCAATGCTGTGGAATTGTTTTTACCATGACAATGGTGTTTGGGATTAGTCTATGCCTATCCTACCGAATTGCAGAAATTTCTTGGATGCTGCGATCGCCTTCTTTTAATCTAATAATATTATGTTAATTTTATGGGTCGCCCGGGATTCGAACCCGGAACTAATCGGTTAAAAGCCGAGTACTCTACCGTTGAGTTAGCGACCCTTTCGCTGCATTTCGCAACTTTGCCATCATAGCACAGACATCTGTAGATTTGTAAAGGGGTTTAGAAAAAATTGGCAGTCAACCTTATAGATGCTGTATGGCTAGCTCCTGGTGCTAACACAGTCAGGTTATCACCAGTATTAAGAGAGTTACGGGTGGCACTCCACGGTTCTAGACAGTAGAACTCTTTGCCTTTGACTGTCCAAAATACCAGGTAGGTAGAGAAATCATCATAATCCAAGGTGAGTTTTAACTTCCGGCTACGATCTATCGCAGTGGCTGATTTACTCGTTAGCTGTCCAAAGGCAAAATCAATTTCATCACGGCTAAAGTCAAAATTGCCATCAAAAGAGTGAAATTCCTTAGTTTGATTGTCTTGATACTGCTTTGAAGGAATTTCAACCTCTAGCTGACTTTTATCACCACATAAAAAGTAGGGATGGAAACCAGCCGAAAAGGGCATTGGTGTGGATGACAAGTTTTTATACTGCTGGCGGACTTCTAGGGTATTACCTTGAAGTTCGTAGATGAAAGCCAGTTGAAAATCAAAAGGATAAACTGCCTTAGTTTGCTCATTGCTATCAAGAACAACAGTGAGACTAGCTTTATCTCCAGTTTCCTGTTCTGTTGCTTTCCAGGGCAATTCACGGGCAAAACCGTGTTGTTTGAGAGTATATTTTTGCCCATTGTGAGTGTAAGTATTATCTGGTAAATTGCCACAAATAGGAAACAAAATTGGATTCCCACCTCTGACACTCAACTCAGGATGAGTAAAGCGTTCAGTGTCCAGGTAGAAAATTTCTTGCCCTTGAATGCGCCAACGGGTGATGATACCACCACGTTCGGGTACCACTTCCAATTGAGAACCAGCGCCTTCGTCAGAAAGAATATAGGTCTTGTACTGTTGCTGTTGAACTGCAATGCTAAACACAAATTTTAGTCCTGGGTATAGGGATAGTTAGGAGTTAGAAGTTGTAAGTTAGAAGTTAACAATTCCTAACTTCTACCTCCTAACTCCTAACTCCTAACTTTGTTACTCGTCTTCTGCAAACACGAAACGATATAACTCGCTGGGGTCTGGTTCAGGGCTGCTTTCGGCGAACTTAACTGCATCGTCGATTACATCCTGAATTTTACGGTCAATGGCTTTGATTTCTCCCTCATCCGCCAGATTTTGCTCCACCAAATAAGCTGCCAACTTTTTAATTGGGTCACGGGCGAACCAAAATTCTTTCTCAGCTTTGCTTCGCATTTCATCTGGGTCAGCCAAGGAATGACCCCGGAAGCGGTAGGTAAGCGCCTCAATTAATGTTGGCCCTTCACCTGCACGAGCACGGGCTACAGCTTCTTGGGCCACAGCTCGGACTGCTAGTACATCCATACCATCTACTTCCACGCCCACCATGTTAAATACACTGGCTTTTTTATAAATCTCTGGCTGGGAAGTGGCTCTTTCGTGAGACATACCAATGGCCCACTTATTATTTTCGACTACAAAAAGAATTGGTAGTTTCCATAGGGCTGCCATATTTAGCGTCTCGAAAAACTGACCGTTGTTAGCTGCACCGTCGCCAAAAAAGCAAGCTGTAACTTGGTCAGCATTTTTATCTCCCAACACTTCGCGGCGGTATTTGCTTTGAAAAGCCGCTCCAGCCGCTACAGGAATTCCCTCAGCCACAAAAGCATAGCCACCCAGCAAGCGATGTTCCGCTGAAAACATGTGCATGGAACCACCGCGCCCTTTGCTGCAACCTGTGGCTTTGCCAAATAATTCTGCCATTACCTCTCTTGCTGGTACTCCCGCACTCAAGGCATGAACGTGGTCGCGGTAAGTACTACAAACGTAATCTTCACCCGGTCGCATTGACTGCACAACACCACTGCAAACGGCTTCTTGACCATTGTACAAATGGACAAAACCAAACATTTTGCCTCTGTAGTACATTTCAGCGCACTTGTCTTCAAACAAGCGCCCTAATACCATATCCTCATACAACCGTAACCCTTCTTCCTTGGTAATGTGCGTAGTAGCAGGATTAAAAGTGGGTAAAGTACGCTCTTGAACCATTATTTTTGAGTATCCCTGTTGTACAACTTAAAGTTACGGTCTTAAATAAGTTGGTCTGATAACGCCTCAGCTTTTAACAGGCTAGCGTTTGCAAGACTCAACAATCAAACTTTATTTATGCACCAAAAAAGGGTCTGAGGGAATAGCTGAATTTTTAATTTTTGATTTTTAACTTTTCAGCCCATGCCCTGTGAGGATTTGACTCTAACGACAATAGACTTGTCGCTTTGGGTTTTCTCTCTCACTATTCCCCTTCATAGACTAGCAATCAAGATAGACTGCTTTCTGCATATCCATTAACAATTTAAAAAAAAGGGCGCAAAAATCTATATACCCAAATAGGTAATTGTAATTAAAGGTTAATTATGATATGATTCTTTTCTCCAGTTATCAGGGTCAACTCCCAATAGTGGTATTTTAGTAACCTCCTAGTGGGAAAGTGCCGAAAAAATCAATCATCAATAGATTCTTGCAACCACAACAATTATGCCGTGATTAAAAGCGGTAGTTGTGGTTTGTGCTATCGAAGGCTGATAATAGTTGTGTTAAACATAAATACTAAGAATTAAGACAAAAAATTGAGGCTTTCTAGGCGAAAGCAAAAAATTAGTACTAGAATGTGACTCAAAATTTCGGGAAGTTACAAAACAAGTTGTTGCAATATACACTTGTAGAGTAAATTCTACACGGCATTTTTATGGCACGGTTTTACAGGCCTGGAAAGCTCTAGGTGAATTATGTTGATCACGGTGCAGGGGAAGTAGGCTGTGCGAATTCCGCTAGATTACTACCGAATTTTAGGACTACCGTTAGCGGCAAGTGATGAACAATTGCGACAGGCATACAGCGATCGCATTGTACAATTGCCTCGACGTGAGTATTCTCAGGCAGCAATTTCTTCTCGTAAACAACTCATAGAAGAAGCTTACGTGGTTTTATCAGATCCAAAACAACGCAGTACCTACGATCATCTCTATCTTGCCCACGCCTATGACCCAGATAACCTTGCTGCTGCCGCAGTAGCACTGGAAAATCGTCCAGAAAGCACCAAAAGGGGTATTGACACCCAGAGTCTGGGCATCGAAATTAGCCAAGACGAATTAGTTGGCGCTTTGTTAATTTTGCAAGAGTTGGGAGAATACGAACTTGTATTGAAACTAGGTCGTCCTTACCTGGTAAATAAAAATAGTGCTACAAGTGCAAGAAAGGGCAATAATCTAGCAGACGAAGAAATTTATGAAAGCGCTGAACATCCAGATGTTGTTCTGACTGTTGCCCTTGCTTGTCTAGAATTAGGTCGGGAACAGTGGCAGCAAGGTCACTATGAAAATGCCGCCATATCCCTAGAAACTGGTCAAGAACTGCTAGTACGCGAAGGCTTGTTTTCTAGTGTACAGGCAGAAATTCAGGCTGATCTTTACAAGTTGCGACCATATCGAATTTTGGAGTTGCTGGCACTACCTCAAGAAAAAACTGCCGAACGACAGCAAGGTTTGGAATTATTACAAAACCTCTTAGAAGATCGTGGCGGGATTGATGGCACGAACAATGATGACTCTGGTTTAAACATAGATGACTTTCTGCGATTTATCCAGCAGTTACGCAACCACTTAACAGTCGCAGAGCAGCACAAGTTATTTGAAGCCCAAAGCAAACGCAATTCTGCTGTTGCAACTTATTTAGCTGTTTATGCTTTGATAGCGCGGGGATTTGCTCAACGACAACCTGCTTTAATTCGTCAAGCAAGACAAATGCTCATGCGTCTGGGCAAACGCCAAGATGTACATTTAGAACAGTCTCTATGTGCGTTACTTTTGGGACAAACTGAAGAAGCAACTCGTGTTTTAGAACTTAGTCAGGAATACGAAGCTTTAGCTTTTATTCGGGAAAAATCTCAAGACTCTCCAGATTTGTTACCGGGGTTGTGTCTATATGCAGAACAGTGGTTGCAACACGAAGTATTTCCCCATTTTCGAGATTTAGCAAACCAGCAAGCTTTCCTAAAAGATTACTTTGCTAATCAACAGGTGCAAGCTTATTTAGAAGCACTGCCAACTGATGCAGAAACAACTAATGAATGGGCTGTAATTAACCCCCAATATTTTCCCCAGGCCCAAACAAATAAGTCCAATTTTCACAACAATTCAACTAAAACTTCAGCGCAATTTAATCATAGCAGAACCCCTGACCCAGATTTGCCAGAAACACCAACAAAAGGAACACCCGAATATTCAAACTTCTCACTACCCATGTGGAATTCATCTGGGAGTGTAAAATCAGAGGTTCCTACTGCCGAACGGATGAGCAGAGGCACTAATCAGCATTTGAACGGTTCAGCTAAAAGTACTGCACCCGGTTATAACCAAAAGCGTAGGCGGAGAAAACCTACTCCATCTGCAAACCGAGAACGTTTACCAGACAATCGTCCTCATTCTCGTCGTCCTCGGCGGCGGCGAACTTTTGCGAACACCATAGAAGGAAAAACACGGCTGGTGTGGAGAGTGTTTATTTCTTTAGTGAGTATATTAGTTTTCTGGGTGTTAGCCACAACAACTTTTGGATGGTTAAAAAATCTGTTTTTTCCTACAAAAGATGTGCGTAGTTCAGAGTTGTTTGTACAAATAAATCAACCACCAATACCTATTCCCGATCCAAATATTAACCCACAATCAGCAGAAGGCCCTTTAACAAGTGCAACGGCAGAGGAAGTTATTCGGACTTGGTTATCTACCAAAGCCGCAGCTTTAGGGCCGAATCATGAAATTAATAATTTAGAGCAGATTTTAACTGGTTCAGCTTTATCTCAATGGAGGCTGATTGCTCAACAGAATAGGTTAGACAATCGCTACCGCAAGTATGAGCATAGCCTGAAGGTCGAATCTGTAGAGAGAATTGATTTATTTGCAGATCGTGCCGCAGTGGAAGCTACGGTTAGAGAAGCGACCCAGTTATATGAAAATGGTCAGTTTAAAAACTCTTCTAATGATAATTTGCGAGTTCGGTATGATTTGATTCGAGAACGAGGTAAATGGCGTATTCAGAGTACATCTGTTGTGAATCAGATAATCAGATAAATTGGAATTTTTAGACAATGATCTGCGACAAAGCTTTACTTCAAAGGTGGGCTAAATGTAACTCCACAAACGGAGTTAATACTTCACCCGTCCAAATGCCTTCTATTAAGTTTATAGCTCTACTCACAGAACTGTACGTTGTTTCCTTTTCATTTTCGTTATAGATAAATCGGAACTGATAATTACCTGGCTTGAGAGGTTGAAAAAACCATGTACCACTATCTCCACTGGTGATGCTAAGTCCAAATCGATTACCCCAAATCCAAAATATTTCGATATCAGGAAAGAATGTCAAACTCTTTCCTGGTATGGCCAAAAGGTAATCAGATTCTAAAGATGATAAAAGGCTAATCCAACCACCCTCGAATGGAATCCGACCGTATGCATTCACTAGTTCTGGAAATAAGGTGAAATAAAAGCTAAATCTCAGGGGGTTTGAGGTGTTATTAGTAATCCGTATACCAAGGTTTACAGAATATTTAGGGGAAAAATATCCTGGCGTTATTGGTAATAAAAATTCCAAAATACTCAGAAGTTTCTGTACTAGATTTTTTTTGTTAAGCACAACATTTGCTCTGGTACTAGAGTTTCAAACCGGACGTCTTTTTTGAGGCTGAAGTTACAGAATTATAAAAGCATTGGATGGCATTAGCCAACTAGATAAATGCGGGTATATTTGCTGAAATTTGTTGAGAAAAGCAGCTTTAGAAGTTACAAAGCTTTATCTCATGTAGAGACGCAATAAATCGCGTTTAAAAGACTGACACGTTAGAGAGACGCGATAAATCGCCGTCTCTACAAAGAATGTACTTGTCAAGTATTCCTTGACAGACTACTAACTAATAGTAACAACAGCTACCATCGCATCGGCTAGAGGGGGATGAGACGAAGCACACTAAAAATTTATTTTTATAACTGAAAATTTTATTTTATTTATGTGTTAAGTAGCTTTTAGGATGTTATATGTATAATCTATCATTCAGTCTAAATTATCGCATGTATAATCTATCATTCAGCCTTATTGATTATTGACCTCTGTTACTCATTGATAGGTTGAAATTTGGGAATTAGGGTATCTCTTTTTAAGACATAACATACCACTCACCTAGTAGTTATTTATTAACTGAATTTGAGAAGTTATGTAGGCATACTCTATCCTAGACATTGCCTGAACTTGTGCTTCAAAAATCATGAGCCATTATATGAATAGTTAACACGTTTACGGCACTATCCAATGTCTCAAGGCTTATTAAACTCCTTTCAAGAAGCATACAGCAATCTCGAACTATTTCCGTTGATGGAACGGAACGAAATGGAAAGATTTAGAGTCGAATATGGTGATGATTTGATTGCAGACTTGAACCAATTAGTAGAAGATAGTCCTAATGGAGATGGCAAAATTGTCTTTACAGGACATCGAGGATGTGGTAAGTCTACTTTGTTAGCTGAGTTTAGCCGACAAATTCAAGATAAATATTTTGTAGTTCTCTTTTCTATTGCTGACAAAATTGAAATGTCGGCTGTTAATCATATTAATATACTGTTTGCGATCGCAGTTAATTTAATGACAGAGGCAGAAGCCCGCCGAGTTGATATTCCTCAATCTACTAAAGAGGCTCTTTATAAGTGGTTTGCTACCCGCACTCGCACTGAAGAATTAAATTTACAAGCAGAAGCTAGTATAGGTTTTGACCTCTTAAAATTGATTAGTTCTAAATTAAAAGCTGATGCTAGCGTTCGGGATGAGATTAAGCAAGAGTTTGAACGCAAATTATCAGATTTAGTTGCCAGAATTAATGAAATTGCTGCTCTAATTCAAGCTGCAACGAAACAAAATGTTTTAGTAATTATTGATGATTTAGATAAACTTGACTTAGGCAGAGTTAATGAGATTTATCGAGATAACATTAAAGCTCTTTGTCAACCTAACTTTCAAATTATTTACACTATCCCGATCGCAGTCCTTCGAGAAACATTTATCAGCACAATAATTGCCACTGAAACCAATGATCAAGTTGTGGCAATGCCTGTCTTAAAAATATTTGATAAAGGTAAAAATCGCTTCCCTAATGCCCAACCTCGCCCGGAAGCAACAAAGATTCTCGGTGAAGTTTTACAAAAGCGGATTTCCAGTGAATTAATCACGGCAGAAACTGCTGAAAAGATTGTGATTTACAGTGGTGGTGTATTGCGAGAGTTAATTCGGATTTCTAAGGAATGTTGCCGCATTTGTTTGCGAATGATTCGGCGAAATCCCGCAGCCGAAGTTATTATCGATGATAAAATTCTCCTGCAAGCAATCAATAAAATTCGCAATGATTTTTCTATACGCCTAGGAAAAACTGATATCGATATTTTGCAGAGTGTTTATGAGCAATTTATGCCCAACGATCCCAAACAAGCAGAGTTTTTGGATTTGTTACATGGGCTGTATGTTCTAGAATATCGCACTGATGAAACTTGGTATGATGTTCATCCAATTATTATCGAAAGCTTGAAAAGACAGGGAGCCATTAATGTTGAATGAAGAATTATTTGATGAAGGAGAAAATCAAGATGCGTATGATGATTTAATTGTTTCTATTGAAGCTCAAAAACGGGGATTAAATTTACTGATTGCAGTTTGCGATGATGCTAACTTTCGTGATGAGATTATTGCTCAATATGAAGCTGAACTACAACCCGCTTTTCGTGCATATCGAGTAACTTTAGCACGTCAAGAACCAAGCCTCAAAGCTGCTCTTAACCAACTGGTACAACAAGAAGAATATCTCCGTCAGCAGAACCTAGCGGTGATTACTGTCACGGGTGCTGAACAATTGTATTTTCTCAGGTTGGGAAATGAGCAATCAGAACAGGAGAAATTTTTTGGTTACTTACAGTGGACAAGGGAAGGATTGCGCGAATTTCCGTTTGCGATCGTGCTTTGGGTAACTAACCAAATTTTAGTTAACCTGATTAAAAAAGCGCCTGATTTTTGGAGTTGGCGTAATGGTGTATTTCGGTTTGAATCTCAAAAGACAAATGCTATTCCTGGTAAAGAATTAGAAAATATCCGCTTTGTTTTTAGAGACACAGAATTAGCTAGTACAGATACTAATGAAACTAATCGCTTTTTCTTACCCATTCAAGATTTACAAAGGTTAATCGAGAAAATAGAACAAGAGCGGGGAACTAAAGACCCCACCTTGGCTACTTTATACTCAAGATTGGGCGATATTTACCACAGCAGATTAGATCGGGGTGAATCTCAAAATTATCAAGAAGAACAGGAATTAGCAATTAAATATTGGCGACAGGCGAGTGAGCTACAAAATGAATTAGGTTTGCAGATAGATTTAGCTAATAGCCTCAACAATTTAGCCGGAATCTATCGTGCAACAGGACAGTACAGCGAAGCCGAACCCTTATATAAACAAGCTTTAGAACTAAGAAAACGCCTGCTAGGAGACAATCATCCTTCTTTTGCTACTAGCTTGAATAATTTGGCGGGACTTTACAAATCTACTGGACAATATGCTAAAGCGGAACTCTTATACCAACAGGCTTTGGAACTGAGGAAACGTCTGTGCGGAGAAAACCATGCGGATGTCGCCGTCAGTTTGAACAATTTGGCATTACTATATGATGAACAAGGACGTTATGACGAAGCAGAACCTTTGTATCTGCAATCATTAGAACTTGAAAAACGTTTGGTTGGTGAAAATCATATTTCTTTCGCTCTTATACTGAATAATTTAGCGCTACTTTATTATCATCAAGGACGTTACAGTGAAGCTGAACCGTTGTCACAACAAGCAATAGAATTAGATAAGCGATTTTTGGGAGAAGAGAATCCCGATGTTGCAACAGATTTGCACAATTTAGGATTGATATACCGCGCTCAAGGACGCTACGATCAAGCAGAGTCTTTGTTTTTAGAATCCTTGGAACTGAAGCAGCGTCTATTGCAAAAGGCGCATCCACTTTTAGCAGATACTATCTATGCTCTTGGTTATATGTACAGGGAGCAAGGACGCTACAATGAAGCGGAATCTTTATGTATAAAAGCCTTAGAACTTGATAAGCACCTATTGGGAGAAAATCATCCCAATGTTGCCGAAAGTCTCAATAATTTGGCAGAAATTTATCGTGCAACGGGGCGTTATGCTGAAGCAGAGCCACTTTATTTGCAAGCTTTAAATATTTGTGAGCGAGTCTGGGGTGTAAATCATCACCGCAGTGTCTCTATTCGTCAAAATCTAGAAAAACTTGCCACAGCAATGCAGAATAATGAAGAGTGCGATGTCTTGTCTACGACACACTGCGCGAACGACAACCCCTTTGGGGAAAGCATTGCATAGAGTAAGAATATTATTTTAGGTTAATCTGGCCTAATCTAGAGATAGCAACATGGCTAAAGATGTTTTCCATCAACAGGTTAAAAAAGCATTAATTAAGGATGGGTGGAAAATTACTCACGATCCTTTTACAATTCGTATTAGTGAAGCAATTAAACTACAAATAGACTTAGCTGCTGAAAATGCCATCGCCGCAGAACGTAACACAGAGAAAATAGCTGTTGAAATTAAGAGTTTTATTGCAGATTCAGATATCAGTGAATTTCATACTGCGCTAGGACAATATCTAAATTACTGCCAAGCTATTGAAGAAGAAGAAGCAGACAGAGCGCTTTACCTAGCGGTTCCTATTGAAACATATCAAGACTTTTTTCAACTTTCTTTTGTCCAACGCGCTCTTCATCGTTACCAAGTTAAGTTGATAGTTTACGACCCAAAATGTGAGGAAATTCGACTATGGATAAAATAGAACGCTATCGACAACTTATCAAACAAGTATTGAGCGAACATCAACAAATAGCATCTAATACCGATACAGTAAATTCACAATTAATTTTAGACAATGAAAATGACCATTATCAACTAGCTTATGTTGGCTGGCAAGGAGATAAGCGAGTGTTTGGCCCAGTCATGCATTTTGATATTCAAAATGGGAAAATATGGATTCAGTATAACGGTACAGAAGAGTCTGTTGCTGAACGATTAGTTGAGTTAGGTGTACCCCATTCTGATATTGTGATTGGGTTTCATTCTCCTTTTAAACGCCAATTTACTTCTTATGCTGTCGAGTGATGTAAATATTTTCAACTCAGATCATAAATACATGAATAGTAAATGGTGCGTAGTTTACCGCCGTAGGCATCGCTCCCCCAAGATCCCCGACTTCTTAAAGAAGTCGGGGATCTGAATAATCTGTAGTGGAAAGTGCGATCGCTGTACTAGCGAACCCCAACGAAACCAGCTTGCTCAATAGCCCTTTGCCCTTGGTCAGTTAATAAAAGTTTGGCATAGGCATCGCCAATCTGCTGTTCCCGACCTTTATTCTGTTTAATAATCACAAACAAATTAGCAATCATCGGATAGCTGCCATTTTTGATAACCTGAGTATTTAGCTGGTTACGCTGACGTAGACATTGCTCAGGCGACACCATCGGTTCGCTATAGGGGGAAATTAGCTGACCAGAAGTGCTACCCAATGGCAAAGCCTTCACACTACATTGAGGTAATACTGAACGGGCAGAAGCGTAGTAGACACCACCAGGGGTTTTACTGAGTTGGCGCACTGCCTCTGTAGTAGAGTAGACATACTGCACATTAGAGCCAAATGTTTGACCCTTCAAGTCGCTGTTGCTAGGGAATATTAATGTATCTGCGTCCTCTGGTCGTTGAGATAAAGGTGTAATGGGCAGGTTGGGACCACCTACTTGATTCCAGTTAGTAATTTTCCCCAAATAAATCTGCTGCAATTGCTCAACAGTTAAACCAGGCACATTGAGTGATGGGTTGACTATGACTGCTATCCCATCCATACCTACCTGACGTTGCTCAAGAGTGAAGCCTCGCTCTCTTGCAATAGCTTGTTCTTCATCTGTAAGGGCACGGGAAGACTGAGCAAAGTCGAGTTTCCCATCAAGCAACATCCGAATGCCGGAGCTAGAACCAGGACTACCATTAACAGGGTTTACGTAACGTAATTGTAGTTCAGGGCGATCGCTCTGAATCTGAGAATCTACCAATTGCCGGATAGATGCCCAAGCTGTACTGCCTCCGTAGTTAAATGAGTCAGTAGGGACATCAGCAACTGTCTGAAAAGTTGATGCAGTACTAGAAAGGCTGTTGAAATTTTGATTAGAGGAATTAATGCTGGTACGGGACGCTAAATTCGGCCGCAGTAACCACCAAAGCAGTCCGCCAATAACCATAAGTGTCAGCACTTTCCCAATAATCAAACCTCTAAGAAAGAGGGCGATTTCACTGCTAATTAAAGCTTTTCTTTGATTTGTATTGTCCATATTTTTAAATGTTGTTTATTCTATTTATCCTACAGGAATCTATAAATATTTAGGTTAAAAGCAAATTTAAAGTAAGTCAGTTAATAGCCAGTTTTATGATTGCTGGTAGATGATTACTTTTTCTAATTGTAGTGAGATTTAATTTGCTCTTTAATAGTCTTTGCAATAGTGCAATTGCTTTTACAGACTCCTCTTTTATGTGCTGATTTTGCTATTAGGCTATTCACATGAACATTAATGAAGCGTGGCTCAACCAATTTTTCTATAAAATTATTTAATTGAGTAGGTTGGTTTGGAGGCGATGTACCTGTATTAATAAATGTATAAATTAAAACTATTACTATGAAGCTAGTGGTAGCACCAAGACCTATTCCCAGCAGCAAAAGAAAGTTTCTATAAGTTAGAAAATAACTATCATCAGTGTTTTGGTTTATGCCAGGAAAGTGTGAGGGTTGTGACAACGCCAGATCAGAATTAAGCGCTTGTAAAGCTTCTGCGGCAGATTGGTAACGCTGGCTATAGCGATCGCGAACCATTGTATCTAAAATATTTGCCAGAGCGTCGCTTACCTGTGCCTGATCGCGCCAAAGAATTTCTCCAGTATTGGGATCTTCTTGTAGTTGCTCAGGTATTAAACCTGTCAAAGCTTGAATGCCAATCATCCCTACTGCATAGATATCGCTGCAAAGTTTTGGCTTTCCCTTAGCCTGTTCGCTTGGCATATAGCCAGGAGTCCCAACAGCAATTGTTAAGCCTGCTCCTAAAGCACCAATTTTCTTAATACTCCCAAAGTCAATTAGCACAATTTTCTGATCGGAGTATCGCCGCATTAAATTTTGGGGCTTAATATCCCGGTGAATAATATTATTTTGGTGGACGAAAGCCAGCACTTCTAGGATATCTTTTAATAAATTTAAGACTGTATTTTCGCTAAGACGTTGACCTGGTACAATTTCTTGAGTCAAAGCATGACCGTCAATAAATTCCTGGACTAAATAGAAATCTCCATCTTCATCAAAATGGGCGAATAGTCTAGGAATTTGATCGTGGTCGTTGCCTAGCTGGTATAAAACTTCCGCTTCCCGAGCAAATAGCTTTTTAGCAATGGGTAGAACAGCCGGATTGGAATCTTTTGGATGGAAATGTTTGACCACACAATGGGGTCGCCCTGGTAAATCTAAGTCGACGGCTAAGTAGGTATCACCAGATCCCCCGCTTCCTAAGTGTTTGACAATCTCAAAGCGATTCCTAAGTGTTTTTCTGGCAAGAGAGGATTTATGTCTGTTACGTATAGCACCTCTTAACAAGTAAGTATTGCCAGATTCTCCGCTTCCCAGCAGTTTGACAGTCTCAAAGCGACTTCGGAGTGTTTTTCTGACTAGAGGGTTCTGGCTCATGTGGCGTATACTACCGGTTAATTTACTGACCATTCAGAGCTTGGGTCAGGTTATGAATACCTGCCGCTAAATTTGTTGGTATTTAAGGCAGTCAGCTTTTTAGGCGACCTGTGCTTTGAAGCGGTTTTATGGTTGGCAGCTTAATTGGTTCATTTAATACCTTTATAGGTATCTTAATATAAAATTTATTTCTGGAATAGTTAGATAATTTTATCACTTAAGTAAATTTAACACTAGTCCACAGTATTTAGAACTGTGGGCAGAAGACAACTTTCGGTAGTTACAAGGTTTATTTGTTTTAACTGTTGGGTCTGATTACTGGCAAAACCTCGAATATTGGAATTTAAAGACACAAATATTATTACAGTGTCCACCACAATTTTGTTGCCAGATTTTAGTCATCACTAACCGCGATCGCGTTGCCATGTCAACGTAAGTACGACAAAAATAAAAAAGAGCAAGAGTAATAGCAGGTAAGACTTTGAGGTAAATAAGTGTAACTTGTCAATTATTCAGGTTTATTCAATAGTTTTTATAAAACATCCAACTTTTCCCACTTTTCCCACCTTTTACTCGCGCCTATATCAATTGCAATAACTCACTTAATATTTAGCAAAACTCATAGTGAAAAAAGTCTAAGCTGGTTTGAATAAATTTTCTGTAACTCTTGCTAGATAAAGGATAAAACTGTTTTATAGAAAATAAAAAACGTTTTAGATAACTTCCCAGATATTTTATCTTCTAGAAACTGTTTTAATTTAGAGTTTGTTGCCAACCGATAGATAAAATAATGTGACATCAGGGCAGCTAGCTGCAACGGCAGCATTCTACTAATTAAAAAAGCCCCCGACTGGGGGCCTATTAAGTTGTCCGCGTGGAGTGAACAACTAAATAATCAATACTCACAGTAAATACAGTAATCCGAACAAAATAATCCAAATCACGTCAACGAAGTGCCAGTAAATTTCGGCTGCTTCAATACCAAAGTGCTTTTCATTACTATAGTGACCCGGAACGCGCGATCGCCATAACACGGCAACAATTGCCAAAACCCCTATGGTAACGTGCAATCCGTGGAAACCAGTCAAAACGTAAAACGCACTAGCAAATAAATTGGTAGTTAAACCAAATTCTAAATGGGTATATTCATATACTTGACCCACTAAGAAGATAGCACCCATTGCAGCAGTAATTGCTAACCAGATTCGCGCACCCCGCGTATCGTTCTTTTTAATAGCAGTATCGGCATTGTGCATGACAAAACTACTAGAAATTAGATTGATGGTATTGACTCCAGGTAACAATAGTTCTAACTCTGGGGTACCTGCTGGGGGCCACGCAGGTAAGGTAGCACGGAAAGCCAAGTAGGCTCCGAACAACCCCATAAAAATCATCCCTTCAGCTATCAGGAAGACAATTAGCCCAAATAGGCGATGGTCTGGATGTTCTTCATGATGACCGACGGACGCTTCCGCTGCGTGGTGATGATTTAGTTCGGTTTTAGCTGGGTCAATAGTTTGACTTTGCATGAATTTTGATAAGTGGGGAATGGGGAATGGGGAATGGGGAATGGGAGTTAGGAGTTAGGAATTGTTATAACTCATAACTCATAACTCTTCACTCCTAACTCATAACTCTATTTACGGTCTTCGGGATTAGCAGCAACCGCTGGATCAGGTTCTGCTCTTAATACTGAGTTCGGCCCGCCAGACAAGACTGGATTGGGATCAGATAAAGGTACACCTTCGTTAGCCTTTTCCAAGCCGTAGTCGTAAGGACCTGTAGCTAGTACTGGGGTTTGATCAAAATTCTCGATCGCTGGCGGTGAGGTTGTCATCCATTCTAAGGTAAGTGCCCTCCAAGGATTATTACCAGCTTTTTCGCCGTATAACCAACTCCAAATCGCATTGATGATGAAGGGGAATGTCGAAACTGCTAATATGTAAGCGCCATAAGTGCAGATTTCGTTGAGAAAGGTAAATTTGGGGTCATACTGGGCGATGCGGCGGTTCATGCCCATTAATCCCAGCTTGTGCATTGGTAAGAAGGCCATATTTAGACCCACTATTGTTAAGGCAAAGTGAACCTTACCCCAAAATTCGTTTACCATCCGTCCTGTCATTTTCGGGAACCAGTGGTAAATCGCCGCATAAATACCGAGAACACTACCACCAAACAGAACGTAGTGCAAGTGTGCCACCACAAAATAGGTGTCGTGAACGTGAATATCAAAGGGCACTGCTGCCAACATCACGCCACTGATCCCACCAATTACAAATGTGCCGACAAAACCGATGGCGAACAGCATGGCGCTGTTAAGCTGGATTTTTCCACCCCACATTGTCGCTAACCAGCTGAAAATTTTAATTCCCGTGGGTACGGCAATGATCATAGTGGTGATCATAAAAAACATCCGCAACCAACCAGGGATACCGCTGGTAAACATGTGGTGCGCCCAAACAATTAGCCCCAGAAAGCTAATTGCTAGAGAGGAATAAGCGATCGCTTTATAGCCAAAAATCGGCTTGCGGGAATGCACGGGGATAATTTCCGAAATTGCCCCAAAAAAGGGCAAAATCATAATGTAAACCGCTGGGTGAGAGTAAAACCAGAACATGTGCTGATACACAACTGGGTCGCCACCGCCACTTGGGTTAAAAAATGTTGTCCCGGCAATTAAGTCAAAGGAAAGCAGAATTAGACCTGCTGCTAAGACTGGCGTAGATACCAAAGTCAGTGCCGAGGTAGCAAACATCGCCCAGCAGAACAAGGGCATTTGGTGAACCCCCATACCGGGGATACGCATCTTGAGCAATGTGACGAGGAAATTGATTGCCCCTAGAATCGATGACGTACCTAGTAGGAGGACGCTCATAATCCAAATTCCCTCACCTACTTGACCTGTTACCAAGCTCAGGGGAGGGTAGGAAGTCCAACCCGCATCTGGTGCATCGCCTACCACTAAACTAGTGATCAACAATAAACCCGCAGGGGGAATCATCCAAAAAGCAACAGCATTCAAGCGCGGAAATGCCATATCCTTTGCCCCAATCATCAAGGGAATCAGGAAGTTAGCAAAACCCGCACCAGCTGGCACGATCCACAAGAAAATCATGATTGTGGCGTGCAGCGTAAATAAGCTGTTGTAGACTTCAGGGGTGACAAAATCGACTTCTGGCGTTCGCAGTTCTGTACGAACCAAGTCAGCCATCACCCCACCAATACAGTAAAAAATGAATGTAGTGACTAGGTATTGAATCCCAATCACCTTATGGTCGGTGTTGAAACCAAAGTAGTCTTGCCATTTTCTGATCCCTGGCTCCTCAACAAGAGCAGGGGCGTTGGCAGTTTCTTGCACTTGAGCTTGGGTCATAGTCATTAGACATTAGTCATTAGTCATTAGTTAATAGTCATTGAATTTTGACTAAATAACATATTGACTAATGGTGAACTTGATGGAGGATTTCTGGATGAATTCCCATGTCCTTGGTGTAAGGCGCGAGAAATTCATTTGGGGATAAATCCGCAGGGTTAACAGCAACGGCTTGATTTAGCGTTTCTTTGCTGGCAACTAGCTGTTCTTGCACCCATTTGTCAAAGGCTTCTTCTGTCTCAACGACTACTGATGCTCTCATCGCACCGTGGTAGGGGCCACAAAGTTCAGCACAGATCAGGACATAATCTCCTGCTTTTTGTGGAGTGAAACGAATCTCGCTTTGTCTACCAGGGATCGCATCTTGTTTCAGGCGAAACTCTGGCACCCAGAAAGCGTGAATGACATCATTTGCTGTCATATTGATTTGCACTTCTCGCCCAATGGGGACGTGCATTTCACCTGTAGTTATACCAGTTTCAGGATAAGTGAAAATCCAGGCATATTGTAGACCTGTGACGTTGACCTGTAATTCTGCTGGTTGCCCTGCTTTATCAGGAGTTCCCCCAATTGTCGGAGCAACACTACCAACACCTGGGGCATTCCGCAGTTGAGGAATTTGATCAGCATTGCGGACTTCTGCGGTAGCTGGGTCTTGCATTGCCTCATCAGATTTTTCTTGATTGAGGTTGGGTTCGGTGCTAGGAGGAGTATCACTTAAAGTTGCAGCCATAGCAGTTCCAGGCATTGCCATCGACTCCTGATTCATCGGCGCTTGATGGATAGCATGGGGATCAAAGCCACCGATTTCGTTGTAGACATCAAAGCTGTAAACAGAAATACCGATAACGATAATTGCTGGGATCGCCGTCCAGAGAATTTCTAGAGGTACATTGCCCTCAACTGGTGGGCCGTCTTCATTATCACCTGCACGCCGACGGTATTTAAATGCGGAGTAAATCAAAATACCTTCAACTAACAGGAATATACCTGTAGAAATGACCATCATCGCGTTGAACAGACCATCGACTAATACGGCTTCATCTGTCGCTGCTGCTGGCAACAGACCGTGATTTTGACCGTACCAAAGGCTGGCTAGCGTTAGCACGATGCCAATGAGTAATGTCCAGATTGAACTTGGAATCTTCACGGCTTACTTAATTGAATTTACTACGTTATCTTAAAGCTGTTCACTTACTAAGGTAGTCTAGGCTGGAAGGCATATAGTCCAAAGGTCTGAAATTTTTATTAATTTTTTTAACTATTTTACTAATTTTGAGTACAAGGTGACTAGCAGGAGGCAGAAGGTAGAAGGTAGAAGGTAGGAGTAACCCAGATGCATTTAAAACTATGGGATTGAAGCACTGGGTTTTATACCCAAAACTAAAGTTTTCATTCATAATTATTTCCTCCTGCCCGACGCTCGTGGACTCGCTCTAAGCGAAGCTATGCCGCAGGCTTTACGCTGCGCTATCTGCCTCCTACCTTCTCCTAAAATTCAGTTGAAAAATTTAAGGAAAAATTTAGAATGTTTAAATTAATTGTCATTCATCAATTTTTCACATCTTGAAAAATAGCTAAAGCTTCAGGTAAAACCTTTCTGGAGTGATTCAAAGTATAAGTGAGTGCTAATCTATAAACCCTTAGCCTATACGCTAGGGTGGAGATAGGACGCTAAAAGAAAATTGAAAATTTTAACAGATCCACCAAGAGCGGGCAGAAGGTATCGTTAATGAGCGAATTTGTCCTACAACAACAAAATGAAGCGGCTCTTCAGCAGCAAAAGCCCAAGGAAATGATTCGTCGCTTGGTGTGGAAAATATGCATAGCCACCTTAATTTTGATGGCAATAGGCAGCGCCACCCGCGTGATGAATGCTGGACTTGCTTGCCCAGACTGGCCCTTATGCTATGGCGAACTGGTGCCAGCCAAGCAAATGAATCTCCAGGTGTTCTTGGAGTGGTTTCACAGATTGGATGCAGCTTTGATTGGTGTAAGCGCGATCGCACTTTTCGGCTTGTCCTGGTGGCATCGTCGTTTCTTACCCAGATGGCTGCCTTGGGCATCCACATTCGCCCTGTTTTTAATTGTCTTCCAAGGCATCTTGGGCGGACTCACCGTCACCGAACTGTTGCGGTTTGATATTGTTACCGCTCATTTAGGAACGGCGCTGTTATTTTTTAGCACCCTCCTGATTATCGGCACGGCGCTCACACCCTATCAGGGGACTGGAACCGTTGGTAAGTTGCCTTGGGTAGGTTTAACTGCCGCTGTTCTGGTTTACCTGCAAAGTCTGCTAGGTGCTTTGGTAGGCTCTCGCTGGGCGCTACACCAATGCTTCGGCGGTTCTCAACTTTGTACTGTAATGTACAGCCATATTGCTGGTTTGGTGCCGCCAACAGTGACAACCTTGGCAATGGTATTGATCTGTTGGCGTACACCAGCACTACATCCAGCCTTGCGGCGACTGGCAAATATGGCTGGTGGGTTGTTAACCTTACAAATCTTGTTGGGATTCGCTACTTTCAAATTACATCTCCAAGTTGAGCCTCTCACCGTCTCTCACCAAGCTATAGGAGCTACTTTGCTGGGTACTTTGGTGGTCTTCACAGTTCTCGCACTGCGTGACTGGGCTACTAGCCGTGAGATCACAGTGTTGAGCAATGACTGCTGAGTATGGAGTAAAGGAACAGGGGGAGTAGCGGAAGAAAAATTTTCTAACTCCTAACTCTTGTACAGACGCGATTAATCGCGTCTCTCCAAACTCCAAACTCCTGTACAGACACGATTAATCGCGTCTCTACTAAATTATGGCCGCAACGGCGAGTATTGCGAC
Organism: Nostoc sp. UIC 10607; assembly: GCF_047228265.1. Classification (NCBI taxonomy): domain Bacteria; kingdom Bacillati; phylum Cyanobacteriota; class Cyanophyceae; order Nostocales; family Nostocaceae; genus Nostoc; species Nostoc sp. UIC 10607. The sequence continues at coordinate 180,621 of NZ_JBIQNW010000011.1, forward strand.
CCACGCAGGTGCAGAAAATCTGTGTTTTCATTTGCCTGAAAGAGCCAGCTTGAGCGGGGGCTGCATATAAGTTGTTGAAAAATAAGGAACCAGAGCCAAAATGATTGAGACTAATGTCTCTCGCCACCACCAAACGTTTTTACAGGTAATTCAAAGTTACTACCAGCTAACAAAGCCTCGGATTATTCCGTTGCTTTTGATTACTACGGCTGGGAGTATGTGGATTGCTGCTAAGGGAGAAGTAGACCCATTGCTGTTGCTAGTAACTCTCACTGGTGGCACTTTGGCTGCTGCAAGCGCCCAGACGATTAATTGTGTTTATGACCGGGATATTGATTATGACATGGAGCGGACGCGCCATCGTCCGATGCCATCCGGTAAGGTTCAGCCGCGCGATGCTCTAATTTTTGCGATCGCACTGGCGACGATTTCCTTTACACTCTTGGCAGTATTTGCCAACCTGTTAGCCGCGGTGCTAGCCTTCTCTGGCATCGTCTTTTATATTTTGGTTTATACCCACTGGCTAAAACGCCACAGCACTCAAAATATCGTTATCGGTGGAGCTGCTGGGGCAATTCCAGCGTTAGTGGGTTGGGCTGCTGTCACAGGCACATTAAGCTGGTCAGCATGGTTAATTTTTGCCATCGTCTTTTTGTGGACACCTCCCCATTTCTGGGCTTTAGCTCTGATGATTCGGGACGATTACGCAAAGGTTGGGATACCAATGCTACCTGTGATTGAAGGTGATACGGCAACCGTGAAGCAGATTTGGTACTATACGCTGGTAACAGTATTTGCAACCGTGTTATTGGTTTATCCCTTGGGTGCAAGTGGAATTCTTTATGCTGCGATCGCCCTAAGTCTGGGAGGATTATTTATCCACAAATCTTGGCGTTTGTTGCAAAATCCAGAGGATCGCGCTGTAGCTAAAGAGTTGTTTCTCTTTTCGATCTCCTACATGATGCTGTTGTGTCTGGGGATGGTAGTTGATAGTCTTCCCGTTACCCATAATCTAATTAGTGCGGTGATTAATCATCTGCATTTTATTGGTTAGGGGATGCAAAATTTAGCGATCGCGTTTGGTAAAAGGGCGCGATCGCATTTTGATAAATCAAAAAATATACATAATAATTAGAGTTTGGCGGATTTACGATGTTTACGACGGGCTACGCCTACGCAAATACAATTTCACTGATAACCAAATTTATTAAAAAGCTGAATGAAGTTGTAAAAAATATAAATGTTGACAAATTACATTCGTACAGCAATGCACAAAGCAACTTATGAGTTGCTTGAGGATGGGACTTTCTATGGCGAAATTCCAGAGTGTCAAGGAGTGTGGGCAAACGCTGCAACACTAGAAGCTTTTCGGGAGGATTTGCAAGATACTTTTGAAGGATGGATTATTTTAGGATTGCGTTTGGGTCATACTCTACATTTACTTGATGGCGAAGTTACCTAATTCTCGAAACTTGATCACAAATTATTGCAATCACTCTCTCAGCAAAAATCAATTGAAGCCTAACAACTAGAAATGTTCAGATAACTTGTCTTCAGGACTACGCTCATAGTCCATACCATTACTCATGTCATCATTGTAAACATCTCCTGAAGGTGATATTGTTCCCCTTATGTCCGCCTTCGCCTGTTTCACACCATACTGGTCATTATTATAAAGTTCAGTCCCAGTAAGGTCAGCGTCAGTTAAGTCAGCACACTTCATATCTGTATCATCGAATTTGACGTAACTAAGGTTCGTACCCTTTAGAGAGGCATTACTGAGATTAGCACCTCTTAAATTAGCCCCACTTAAATTAATACTATTGAGGTTAAAACGGCTCAAATTGGTGTAGCTTAAATTAGCACCAGCCAAAATTATATTACTTACATCGGTGTCTTTGAAGTTGGCTTGAGTTAGGTTAGCTCCACTGAGATTAGCTCCACTGAGATTAGCTCCACTGAGATTTACTTTAGTTAGATTGGCATTAGTGAGATCAGCATTATTGAGGTTGGCATTAGTAAGATCAGCTTGATTAAGATTGGCTCTATTAAGATTGACTTTACTAAGATCAGTATCAGTTAGGCTACTGGCTTCTAGGGTCGCATCACTAAGATCAACATTGATAAGCTTGACTTCACGTAAGTCTACCCAACTCAGATTTGCCTTCCTGAGTGTGGCATTTGTCAAGTCTGCTTGTCTTAAATTAGCTCTAACTATATTTGTATGATTTAATTTTGCTCCTTTTAAGATTGCTCTGCTGAGGTTTGCCCATCTCATATCTGCTTTGTCTAGATCAGTCTCGCTGAGATCAGCCTCAGTCAGTTCGGCATAGATCAGGTTTGCAGAAACTAGTTTAGTTGAAATAAGCTTTGTTGCTCTTAGGCTCGCAGAATTTAGGTTTACCCCTTCCATATCTGCTTGTCCCAAGTCTGCTTGATCCAAATTTGCTTTGCTCAAATCAGCCTTTTGTAGTATGGCTCTAGCAAGAATAGCTCTAGTTAGGTTTACGCCGCTTAGGTTTACACTACTGAAATTTGCCTCTGTCAGGTCTACCCCAGAAAAATCTCTCTCTCCAGCTTGATATTTTTGTAGAATTTCATCCTCTTTTACTCGTGCTGAGGAGGCAGCCACAAGTGGAAACAGCTCGCCTAAGTCACAGTGGAAGTACTCGCACAAAACCGCAGCCGTGTTACAGTCAATTCTGTCAAACTCCTCCTTGTAAAGCCTCCCAATGGCGTTAACACTAATACCAGTTATTTTGGCTAGTTGGTATTGGGATAAATCCCCTTTTTCCATAAAATCCTTTAACCTACAGCAAATTTTTCTCATAAATTCTCTATTCAGTACTTAAAACTTAATCAAGCAGTCTATACAATAGTAACGCTAGCACACATTAGTGCCGCTTCCGTAATAACACTAAACAAAGTAGTAACGCTAGTGTTGACAAAGTAACATTGGCAAAGTAATCTGTATATATTCGGCTGTAAAAAGCCAAAAAAATGCCCCCAAGCTTTCAACTTGGTAGGCATGTTTTCAATTATTTATTTCGTACTCCTATTATGACGCAAAATTCCTTAGTTTCATCCAATGCTCAGTTTCCTACACCCGATCAGGTTCTAATCCTTGATACAGAAACCACAGACTTAGACGTTAAGACAGGGCAGGTTATAGAGCTAGGAGCTATTCTGTATTCGGTGAAACATCAAACCACCATTAAACAATATTCAGCTCTTCTCCCAGCACAGAATAATCCGGCAGAGCATATAAACCGGATTAAGCCAGCACCGTTAATGGAAATAACAGAAGAACAAGTGGTTGAAAGTGTGTGGATGATAACTGAGATGGCAAAGAAGGCGCAAGTTATTGTGGCACACAATGCTGAGTTTGATCAGAAGTGGTTTGGTTCTTCAAATAATGGAAAGAGTGTGCTACCTGTTTTATTGAACTCTAAAAATGAACCACTTCGTTGGGTTTGTACCTGTACTGAATTTGAATGGCCTCGTCAAATCCGATCTGGTCAATCTCTTATTGAATTAGCAGCAGCACATGATGTTGGTATTTTTGGAAATCATAGGGCATTAACAGACTGTCAATTGATCGCATATCTTTTTGATCGGATGGAGAACCTGAACGCCATGTTTCAAATGGCGTTAAGACCCAAAGCTTGGTTTAAAGCTCTTGTAAGCTATGACAATAGGGAACTTGCAAAAAAGGCAGGTTTTAAATGGATTCCTGAACTTAAGAGTTGGGTGAGGAAAATGGCTGTGGATGATACCAAAAAACTTCCTTTTATGGTAAACCCAATTGAATTTTGTCAGTAATCTAGACGAAGTTCATTCATTTACTGAAATAAGGCGATTGCGCCTATATTATCCCGGCCGTTGGCTAGAGGTGCGATCAATCTTTAACTTTAAGTCCAGATAGGCTGTCTTTTTTAAGATAGCCTATATCTAACCTTCAGGAGTCTACGGTTTAAGTCAACTTTTGCTAGCGTAGTGATATAAGGTTTATCGCTCCCCAGTAAGCGGCTGGAAGCAAAAGGATTAATATGGCTCATTTAAATCAGCGTCGTCCCCAAAATGTCAACGGCGATTTTTATGTAGATACTACCTGTATTGATTGTGATACCTGTCGCTGGATGACTCCTGAAGTATTTTCTCGTATTGATGAACAGTCGGCGGTTTATCATCAACCAACGAATGAGATGGAAAGATTAGCTGCGCTGGAAGCACTTTTAGCTTGTCCTACTAGTTCTATTGGTACAGTTGAGAAACCAAAAGATATCAAAGTTGCTCAAGAAAAGTTTCCAATATTAGTAGCGGAAAATATTTACCACTGCGGCTATCATTCTGAAAAATCTTATGGTGCTGCTAGCTATTTAATTCAACTTCCAGAAGGTAGCATTTTGGTGGATTCTCCCAGGTTTACACCGCCTTTAGTCAAGCGTTTAGAAGAACTGGGGCCGATTCGTTATATGTATCTAACTCATAAGGATGATGTGGCAGATCATCAAAAGTTTGCCGAGCATTTTCAGTGTGATCGCATCCTTCATGCCGATGATATTACCGCCGATACTCGCAATGTAGAAATACAACTAACTGGTTCTGAACCATTTAGCTTGACTCCAGATTTATTAATTATCCCAGTTCCCGGTCACACCAAAGGACAAACTGTCCTACTTTATAAAAATAAGTTTCTGTTCACTGGCGATCATCTTGCTTGGTCAGAAAGCTTGCACCAACTGGCTGCATTCCACGGTGTCTGCTGGTATTCTTGGTCAGAACAGACTAAATCAATGCGTAACTTGGCTAATTACTCTTTTGAGTGGGTGCTACCAGGTCATGGGCGAAGGTTTCATGCTGATAAGGAAACCATGCGCCAGCAGATGCACAAGTGTATTGAGTTGATGGAATCTTTGAATTGACCGAATAATGCATAATTATTTGGTCATCTGAAAAAGCCAATGAAAAACCTAACCCCCTAACCCCCTTCCCGACGCGGGAAGGGGGAAAATTCAAAGTCTCTTTCCTTTTAGGAGAGAGATTTAGAGAGAGATCAGACTGTATTGCATACAAACCAGAAGCGCTATAACCTGGGTTTTAGCACCCTTTTAAGCAAACACGGATTATGAAAAAGCTGATCAACAAGCCGGAAGACTTTGTGCGGGAAAGTCTAGAAGGTATGGCGGCGGCTCATTCCGATTTAATTAAACTGAATTATGATCCTACTTTTGTCTATCGAGCCGATGCACCTATACAGGGTAAAGTAGCAATTATTTCTGGCGGTGGCAGTGGACATGAACCAATGCACGCTGGCTTCGTGGGCAGAGGAATGCTTGATGCCGCTTGTCCTGGCGAGGTTTTCACTTCACCAACTCCTGACCAAATGCTAGAAGCAGCCAAGAAAGTAGATGGAGGATCTGGTATCCTTTATATCGTCAAAAATTACAGTGGCGATGTGATGAACTTTGAGATGGCAACAGAGTTAGCTCGTGGTGAGGGCATTCGATCGCTAAATATTTTGATTGATGACGATGTAGCAGTGAAGGATAGCCTTTATACCCAAGGACGGCGGGGTGTGGGAACAACCATACTGGCGGAAAAAATTTGTGGCGCGGCGGCTGAGGCAGGGTATGATTTGCCACAAGTAGCAAATTTATGTCGCCGAGTCAATCTGAATGGGCGGAGTATGGGAATTGCTCTAACATCTTGTACAGTCCCCGCTAATGGAACGCCGACATTTGAATTGAGCGATCGCGAAATTGAATTAGGTATCGGTATCCACGGCGAGCCAGGAATAGAACGCACAGCGATCAAATCAGTAGATGAGATTACCGAAATTTTGACGCGATCGCTCCTTGAGGATGCAGCATACAGCCGTACACTGCGCGAGTGGGATGAAGACAAAGGAGAATGGGTAGATGTAGAACTAACAAATCTCCCATTTGCCAAAGGCGATCGCTTGTTAGCTTTTGTCAATAGTATGGGTGGAACTCCGGTTTCGGAACTGTATATTGTTTACCGCAAACTCGCCCAACTCTGCGAACAGCAAGAATTGCAAATTGTGCGAAACTTAATAGGCCCTTATATTACATCTCTAGAAATGCAAGGTTGCTCCATTACCCTGCTGAAATTAGATGACGAGATGATCCGCTTGTGGGATGCACCAGTCAAAACACCAAGTTGGCGCTGGGGAATTTCATAATTACGAATTACGTTAGCGCAGCGTTAGCGAGTATTCGAGCGTCATTACGAATTACGAATTACGAATTATGTTGACTCAAGCGCAGATATTACAATGGTTGCAGGCATTTGCAACCGAGATAGAGCAGAATAAAGCATATTTGACAGAATTAGATGCTGCGATCGGAGATGCTGATCACGGTATAAATATGGATCGCGGCTTCAAAAAACTAAGTACTCAGTTACCAACCCTTGCAGACAAGGACATAGGCAACATTCTTAAAACCGTAAGTATGACCTTGATTTCTTCCATTGGCGGTGCCAGTGGCCCTCTTTATGGCACTTGGTTTTTACGAGCAAGTACAGCATTAGTTGGGAAGCAAGAATTAACAGAACAAGATGTTTTAGGACTATTCCAAGCAGGCTTAGACGGCGTGCTGCAACGTGGAAAAGCCCAACTAGGAGACAAAACAATGGTGGATGTGCTATCTCCGGCTGTAGACGCTTTTGGGCAAGCTGTAGGAGAAAGTAAGGGAACGCTAGAAGCTATGCAAAAAGCTGTAGCAGCAGGACAAAGGGGGTTGCAAGAAACTATACCGATGCAGGCGAAAAAGGGACGGGCTAGCTACCTGGGGGAACGGAGTATTGGACATCAAGATCCAGGAGGAACTTCTGCTTATTTAATGTTGAAAAGTTTGTTAGGAGTGTTAGAAAGTTCTGGCGAATAAAAAATTTTCTGAAAAATCTGTATTTGACAACAAATGATCGTTCTTTTTCAAAAAAATGACATTAAGCTATGTGCCTAGAGGATTGATGGCGGATGAAGATGTCGTTATTGAAAGAGCAGGCAATATAGCGGTTTTCAATTGCGTGAAATACAGACCTAATACCAATTTTATGCGAAGTTGCACATTATTTTGACCCCTCCCAACCCCCCTTAAAAAGCTATCCATTATAAACATCTTTCTTAATACAAAGATTGACAAAAGTAAGTATTTATGTGGTGGAAGGATGGAGAAAAAATCACTAGTGACTGGAGAGAATGGCAATGAGCATTAACAGAGTCTCAAAAAGTATTATTTTTTCATGGCTACGTGGTTGTAAAAACTAAAAGCTCGGAAGTAGAAGAGTGAAAAAAACCAAAAAACTGACTAGATAATGGGGTAATAATTAAATATTGAGAGACTGACAAGTAAGCCAACCCGCAACCAGATCATCTAATCGACTCAATCCACGCCAGAGAACTTTCACGCTGGGAGAGCCATCGCTTTTGCGACCTAAAAAGCCACCAAGTCAAGCAATCCAAGAAGAAGAATATCCGCTCAAATCCTGCTTCATTGCCCAGAAACTCTTGCATTAACAGTGCATCCCGCTTGGCATAGTTTAGCGGTTGCAGATAATCGTACTGGTTAATTCCGATCGCGATCGACTAAACAAACTTCCCACGAGTTTGAGAAAGTGAGTCATATTTTGCTCTAATGTTTGAGCGCTAACCTTACAGCACTTGCGTCTATTATGAGGTACACTAGATTAAAATATAAATACTTTTAAATGAAGTCTTACTCTGTCGATC
>NZ_JBIQNW010000012.1:0-44512 GCF_047228265.1 Nostoc sp. UIC 10607
CTTTTCATGGTGAGTGGAACTATATTATCAAACCCAAAATTTCTCCCTAATTGTTCAAGTTATTTTTACTTGATGCCAATATTCAAAAAGTACTGCAAATTGCATTATCACCCCAATACAATCCAGTTGTGCGCTACTTGGTAGAACGCCATGCCCCTGTTCATGAAGCTTTGGTAGTGGAACCTAAGACATGGCAGTTGATTTGTCCTCGTGCTGACCACTGGCACGTCATGGCAGGGCCAATTGTCAGCAATGGTCAGTTAGTGGGCGTGGTAGGTTGTACCCGTGAGCAAGGAATGCCTGCATTCGACTCACAAAATCTTACAGATTTAAGTGCGCTTTGTCTGCACATTTCTACTTGGGTAGCAATGAGGCGATTGCAACAACCACTACTATTACAGACAGAGCGTTTAACGCCTCGTGAAGTGCAAATTGCTTCCTTGGTGGCTCAAGGACAAACCAATGCAGAAATTAGTGCTGAACTTTGGATTACTGAAAACTCTGTCAAGCAAGCCTTAAAAAGAATGTTTCGGAAGCTTGAGGTTTCATCTCGTGCTCACATGGTTGCAAAGCTTTCCATAGTTTCAAAATAAATGCCCTGTGCTAAACATTTCTACCAAAATTAAAGTAGGGGCACGGCATGCCGTGCCCCTAGACCTTATGATGTAATGTTGTACCGCATCTGAATGGGAACCCGCTATACATCCTTTAACCAGACCACAAAGAAGGTGAAGATTACTTATCCGAACCGTAGTGGCGTGACTCTCTGGCTTAGGCATCTACACTATGCTGAACTATGCTGAAATTGTCTCCATCTGCTGAGAACTTTTCTGCAACATCGGGGCAATGATATCAGCGGGGACAGGACGACTGAAGTAGAAACCCTGACCTTCATCACATCCACGTATTTGTAGGTAGTCAAGCTGTTCTTGGGTTTCTATACCCTCTGCCGTGATGTTCAACCGCAAGCTCTTTGCTAGGGCAATAATCGCATCGGTGACGGCGGCGCTATCAGGATTAGACGTAACATCTTGCACAAATGAGCGATCAATTTTGAGCATGTTCACAGGAAAGCGCTTCAAGTAGTTCAGGGACGAATAACCTGTGCCGAAGTCGTCTAGAGCCAACCATATACCCAGTTCTCGTAATTGTTTTAAGGTTTTAACCGATCGCTCAATGTCACCCATCAAGAAGCTTTCTGTTACTTCCAGTTCCAGCTCAGATGCTTGGAGTCCAGTCTCCTCAAGAATTTGGTTGACGATCTCAACCAGATACGGTTGTTCAAACTGTCGAGATGACAAATTCACAGATATCCGAATTGGAGTAAATCCAGCAAGCTGCCAAGCCCGGTTTTGAGCGCAAGCAGTTCGCAAAACCCATTCGCCAATTGGTACGATCGCACCATTGGCTTCTGCAATCGGAATAAACTTTGCTGGAGAAACCAAACCTAATGTAGGATGCTGCCAGCGAACCAACGCTTCCATAGCTGTAACTTGTCTGCTGTGTAAATCAATCAGGGGTTGATAATAAACCAGCATTTCGTTGCGCTCAAGCGCCCCATGTAATTCTTTTTCTAAGGTCAGTCGCTCCTGCAACTGAGCATTAATTTCTGGCGAATAGAATTGGTATTGGCTACGCCCTTGCTGCTTTGCTTGGTAAAGTGCTATGTGAGCTTGTTGCAAAAGTTGATCTACGCTATTGCTATCATTTAGATCATTAAGGGTGATGCCGATGCTGGCGGTGATATGAATTAAGTCACCCTCAATCGAAAAGGGTTTACTCAGGTTACTCAACAGCACTTGAGATAGCTTAATCACACTTTCAAAAGAAACAATCTCTATGCGGACAAGGGCAAATTCATCTCCACTCAAATGGGCAAGAATATCTGTTTGTGTTATGCAGGTTGATAACCTCTGGGCAACTGCTCTTAACAACAAATTTGTTATCTTATGCTCCAACCCATGACTCATCCCAGTGAAATCATCAATACTTAGCAAAAAGACAGCTACAAGGCGTTGGTTGTTTTCAGGTTTGGATAGAATTTGATTGACGCGATCGCGGAATAAATCACGATTAGGCAATCCAGTCACGTCGTCATAATTAGTGATGTAGTGAATTAACCCATCTAACTTGTGAAGAGTTTGTGAGGTATCCGCCATTAATGTACCTGCTTCATCAGCAAATTCTGTCGGCAATTCAGGTAGGGTTTTGGTGTTTAGATAATTTTGCAATGCAGCAGATGTCAAAATGACCGGTTTGAGGAGATGGTTTAGTGCATAGAGGGTGGCGGCCGTACCTGCTAACGTCGCCAACAGAGCAATAATCATAACTCGCGCCGCCATCTCCCAAGAATAGGAGTTCGAGATGACGAAACTCAAGAGTAAAGTCAAAAGTGGTACATGAGTACCTAAAAAAGCCACCAACATGATTTTAGCGGTGTAACTTTTCTTGAGCCATCCGAAATGAGCTAGGAATGAATAAAGGTAGAGCTTGTGATTGAACTTCATAAATTCTGTTCGATAGTTGGCAAATTAGTTCTGAGCTATCCTCGAAAAAACGTATTTTCGGTTCAAAATCTAGTGGAATTAGCTCTCATGGAACCCAACCCTAATCAGGTTATATATTATGTTTCCCAATATAGGTTTCTACTTGATATGCATAACGATAAAGTTTCCGTGAAACCTAATTTAAAAATCCAAAAAAATATTGTATTGATTATTACACTGACAGTAGTATTCGTTTTTCTTAATTTGATATATAGTAATTACCAGCCTACTAAGGTACAGTCACAGCATTAGGTAAGGCAATTTAAGATAGAGGTAATTGATAAAAATAAAGATTTTAATATGTATGAATATCCAACATTTATAGCAACTATTAAAAGATTTATTCAGGGTGAATTACTAAATGAATGCTCACGCATCTGCTATCAAAAATACGAAAAATTTATTCTGAGTGGAACTAACTCTCTAGAGCTTTTAGTCGATATTGCTTTAGAGAATTGGCTAAAAAGGCTTTAAGCAAAACTACGCTGATGCCAATGATAACTTTTCCAAATCATTGATATTATTACAATTTATTACAAATTTTGTCATATATTAATATTTGCAGCCCTCCTTGCAGATATCTATATTTGTTTAGCGGCGAATTCTATTCACCGGAATAATTAAACCCATGAGTCAAATAGTCTGGATCGCAAGACACGCTAACCGCCTAGATTTCGTAAACCCCGATTGGTTTCTCACTGCCGAACGACGCTACGATCCACCCTTGTCTGATGATGGTATGGTGCAGGCACAACAGTTAGCTAAACGATTGAAAAAAGAAAATATTGCCCATATTTTCGCCTCCCCTTTCCTGCGAACCGTACAGACGGCAAACGCAGTTGCAGAAGTGCTCAACTTGCCGATCAAATTGGAGACAGGCTTGAGTGAATGGCTAAATCCAGTTTGGATGACAGAAGAACCCGAAAGACTCTCAACTCCAGCATTAGCACAATTATTCCCCAAAATTGACACCAGCTATACTTCGCGCATCGCGGCCAAATATCCTGAAACTCACGAAAAAGTGCGAGAGCGTTCTGGGCAAACTGCTAGATGTTTAGCTGCCGAGTTCTTTCCAGAGGATATCCTGTTAGTAGCACATGGTGCATCTGTGTTGGGGGGAGCAATGGGGCTAGTGGGGGAAATTGCCAAAACAGAAGTCAAAGCTTCTTTATGTTCTTTAGTAAAAGTCGTGCGTGAAGATCCAGAATGGTTGTTAGAACTAAAGGGAGATACTTCCCATTTAACCCACATAGAAGAAGTGATTCGATTTGCCTAAATCTCTGATCAGGATTTTCAATCATGAATTTCGCTACGTTGGGTATATCCTACAAATAAAGTAATTAATTCACGAATAATTTGTATGACTTTATTACTAGCAGGAGACATCGGCGGTACGAAAACTATTCTGCGATTGGTTGAAACATCAGATTCACCAGGAATACATACTATTTTTCAGGAAAGTTACCACAGTGCCGATTTTCCTGATTTAGTACCGATAGTGCAGCAGTTTTTGGTCAAAGCTAATACACCAACACCACAAAAAGCTTGTTTTGCGATCGCAGGGCCCGTTGTCAAAAATACTGCCAAGCTAACCAATTTGGTCTGGTTCCTGGATACCGAACGTCTACAACAAGAATTGGGTATCCCACAAATTTCTTTGATTAACGACTTCGCCGCGATTGGCTATGGCATTTTAGGTTTACAAAAACAAGACTTGCTGATGTTGCAAGTTGGCAAATCTCAACCCGAAGCCCCCATTGGAATTATTGGTGCTGGTACTGGCTTAGGACAAGGATTTTTAATTAAACAGGGAAACTACTATCAAGTCTTTCCCTCAGAAGGTGGACACGCTGACTTTGCCCCTCGGAACGAGATAGAGTTTCAACTGTTGAAATACCTGCTAGGTAAACATGATATCCAGCGCGTTTCTGTGGAACGCGTGGTTTCTGGCATGGGAATTGTGGCAATTTATCAATTTTTGCGCGATCGCAAATTTGCCAGCGAATCACCAGATATTGCCCAAATCGTCAGAACTTGGGAACAAGAAGCCGGACAGGAAGAGAAAAGTGTTGATCCCGGTGCTGCCATTGGTACAGCCGCACTACAAAAACGCGATCGCCTCTGTGAACAAACTTTGCAATTATTCATAGACGCTTATGGTGCAGAAGCCGGGAATCTCGCCCTGAAACTCCTACCTTATGGTGGCTTATACATCGCTGGTGGGATTGCGCCCAAAATCTTACCCTTAATCCAAAACAGCGATTTCTTATTGAATTTCACCCAAAAAGGCAGGATGCGCTCCCTACTCGAAGAAATACCTGTGTATATTATCCTCAACCCGCAAGTGGGGCTAATAGGTGCTGCTTTATGTGCTGCTAGGTTATAACAGCTAGCATCATCAGTGAGATTAGCATCTCAAAAGGTAAAACTTATGACAATTAAAAGTCTGTTGCCATTAATTGCCGCCACCTTTGTCTGTGGTGGATCTGTTCTCGTGGAAGCGCGTCAACCCAAACCTCCGGTGGCTGTTGTCAAACCAACCGTTTCCCAACCCGTGCAGCCACAATGGAAGTTATACACTCCTCCAGATGGACGATTCACTATTTTGATGCCGGGAAGCCCCAACAGAAATACCCAATTCCAAAAAACTTATATGGGGGAAATTAACTTAGAAATATTTGTCGCTCAACCACCAAAACAGCAAGTAGCTTATGTAGTTACTTACAATGATTTTCCTTATAGTTACGGTGAAATGGCTGATCCGCAGGCTGTACTTAATAATGCACGAGATATGGCTTTAAAGACTACGAAAAGTAATTTAATTAGTCAACGAAATATTCGTAGTTCCAATAATCATCCTGGCAAAGAAATTGAGTACATCAATTCTGGAGGGAAAATCACTAAGAGTAGAATGTATGTTGCTGAAGGAAGATTGTATCAAGTAATGGCAATAACCACAAAAAAACAGCAGAAGACATTAGCTAAAACCATTACTGGGTATTTAAATTCTTTCCATGTAGTTTTGAAAAAGTGAAATAACTAAAACCTCTACCATATTAGTCTTGGAATCAATTGCGTGGCTCATAAGTAGGTAGTCGTCTATAAAGTTTAAACTGATGGGTAAACAAGTTTGTAGTAAGGACTTTAGTCCTTATTTTCTAAGCACTAAAATGCTTACTACAAACCCACAAAACTAGCTTAACAAAGTAGTGTATAATCTATCACAGGTTATATAATGTAGGGAAACCATATAAAAAATTGAATTGTGGCTAACAATATTTTTCCATTGACTCCAAATTTTTAACTACTAAATTCTGCTGTATTTTAATTATTTAATTTTTTTAGCTCATAATATACAACTTATACGCTTCTCAAGCGCTTACTCAAACATGATTTCTAACACTAGGATGTCATACTAACAACTATTCATTACTAAATTAAATAAAATCAAGTGAAAGAAATGGCTCATACTACTGATACTGACGTTACTTCTGGTTCTTTTAGTACCCTAGTTGATGCAATCAAGGCTGCCAATCTGATAGATACTCTCAAAGGTGTTGACTCGTTTATCTCCTCTGCATCCACAGATCAAGCTTTTTCAAAGCTTCCAACAGGTACTGTAGAGACATTGCTTAACAATATTAATAAACTCCAGGAACTCCTGACATATCACATCGTTTCCGGCAAGGTGATGCCCATAAAGGCGATTGAAGACTCAAGTTTTAAAATTAACCCTTTCAATAGTTTCAATGCAGATTATGAATCACAGCCTCACAACCCGATGCTGTTGATGATAACCGTGTCATCCACATCATTGTTAATTCCTCAGTCAACAAACGTATAGATGATAATAGCGTGTGTAGTCTAAAAACTATTTATAGTTACTACCTCACGGCTGTCTAGATATGTTTTCAGGAACTCAAGCAAGTTAAATGTTATACCTCTCTCTAAACCTCTCTCCTAAGAGGAGAGAGGTTCGTTTTATATTTTTTGAGGTTGTTTCATTTAGTAAATACTTTAGACAGCGACATCATTTATCTTCAAATTTGCCTGATCAATAAAAACAACATCAGCTAAATTAATTTGGCAATTTATGTTTTAAAAACGAAATATTGTTTGAATTCAGCATTGGCAAATCTTATAATGTATAAGATAAATATATAACGTTTGAGTTTGTCGCAAAAATTTAAAAACTTGAGAGTAACCCTGGGATTTTGTATAACTTTAAGCAGGTAGAATGCTAATATCATATAAAAGCCTATAGTATTGCAGATATTAATAAAAGTTAAAGTTCATGATTTTAGGAGCAGGGTTTTTGTCCTATGGTCAAGCGATCGCTCCAAGCATCACTCACTGGGATTCAACAGGCTAAAAGAGCATTTGCTCTCAAGGGATGGACACAAGACAATCTAGCAGTAGAAGTCAACCTCAAGACGAGACAACCAATTTGGCGGTTTTTCAGTGGTCGTCCGGTTGAGCGTCATACCTTTATTGAAATTTGTTTGGTGCTGGAACTGAATTGGCGGGAGATTGCTAATAATCCTCCGGCAGAATTCTTGGAACTAGAAGAATACAGCAAGCCCTCTGTCCTGGATATTGATGCATTAGTGCAACAAGTGCGATCGCAACGCTTCGACAAAATTCAAGACCAGTGTGGTATTTTGCAGTTATTGGATATTAGCCGTCCCGTTGCGATCAATGACATATATATTGATGTGAATATTTTGGAGGAAATTGTTAGTCAACAGTGGTTAGAGATCGCTGACATCCAAAACCTCAATCGAGAAGAATTTGACCACTTTGGCTTAGGTGAAGTATCCCTGAAACAAATACCCGGTATGCGGGCAGTAGAAACCTACCCCAAGCTTAGGGTGCTAGGAAAACCAGGAGTTGGTAAAACCACCTTTTTGCAACATCTTGCCATTCAATGTAACCAAGGTGCATTTGCAGCCAGTCAGGTTCCTATTTTCATTGCACTGAGAAATTTTGCGGAAGAATCTAAAGTTAGCAACGAATTCAGCCTATTAAATTACATCCGCCAAGAGTTTCTTATATCTGGAATCTCAGATCCGTCAATAATCGAAACCTTGCTTAGTGCAGGTAGAGTGTTACTGTTGCTTGATGGCATGGATGAAGTTCTTAATCAACAAAGCAATGCTGTCTTAAGCGAAATTCGTAGATTTTCAGATAAGTATCACAAAAATCAGTTGGTGGCGACCTGTCGAACAGCAGCTCAAAAGCTCAGATTCCGAGGCTTTACTGATGTTGAGATTGCCCCATTTACCTCACAACAAATCATCGCTTTCGCTCAAAAATGGTTTGTGGCCTTTACCAAGACAAATATTCAAGATGGTCAGGCACAATCAGTTCAGTTTATTCAGAAGTTGGACTTAGATGAAAACTGGCAATTTCGCCAACTCGTCGTTACACCCCTGTTTCTGCATCTTGCCTGCTGGGTGTTTCACGGTCAAGAAAAATTTCCGACTAAGCGGACTGACTTTTATAAGCAAGGTTTAGACCTTCTATTGGGCAAATGGGATGAAGCCAGAGGCATTGAACGAGATGATATTTACCGAGGGTTTTTGTTACCACAAAAGCTCAAGTTATTGAGTCAGATTGCAGCAGTGACATTTGAGCAAGGTCAGTACTTTTTTGAGCAACGCATCGTTGAGCAATACATTGGTGAGTATATTCAGAATCTGACTAACGTGCCAATGGATGCAGAAGAACTGCAAATAGAAAGTGAAGCGGCGCTAAAAGCAATCGAGGCTCAACATGGGTTACTGGCAGAACGGGCGCGGGGAATTTTTTCCTTCTCCTATCTGGCATTTCAAGAATACTTCACGGCAAGGAAAATCGTTGCCAGCCATAACCTACAGGCATTGGAGCAAGCGTTAGGAGGGCTAGTGGGTCACATCACTGACCCGCACTGGCGCGAAATCTTCTTGTTAACAGCTACCATGCTCAGGAGTGCAGATGGGCTGGTACAGTTGATGAAGCAACAGATTGATGCACTGGTTGCCCAAGACCCTTATTTACAAGAGTTTTTGACCTGGGCCAGCCAAAAATCTCGCACTATTCCAAGCCAATCAAAAGATGCGACAGTTCGAGCATTTTACTTAGCATTGAGTCGGACTCCTAACATAGCTTCTCACTTTGCCTTAGCCAGCAGCCTCGACCAAGGCATGTTTCTGGATGCGGCATTAAATAACCTGCTGCTAGAGTGTGCAATTGAAGGGAGCCAAGACTTTGCCCACATCCACGCCTGCGGAGATGCTCTCTCGAACATTCTGGGTATTGTTCTGGATGTTGGACTTTATAAATCTCTGCAACAACTCTCTGACCAATTACCAAATTCTCGTCAAAGTCAAGAACGGTTTGGGCTATGGTGGCAAACGAACTATTCAGCCTGGGCTGAACAGTTAAAGATGACGGTGATTAATTACCGCAACATTAACCACCAGTGGCAGTTTAGCCTTGAGCAACAGCAAGTGCTGCAACGCTACTATGATGCTAATCAGTTACTACTCGATTGCCTGCATAGCAATTGTGAAGTGACAGCTGCTATTAGGCAGGAAATTGAAGCCACTTTATTGTTGCCTCAAAAGGAACTTGAGGACAGGGAATGGCAATAATTCTTTTGGTTAATTACGCAAATAGGTTGGTTGCCAAATTAGTTTTTATTACGTTTTATATCGTAGTTAATCAACTAATTTAGTAAATCAAACAACACTTTGCCATATTACAGAAAGAAAGTTGTTCATTTGATTTCTAGCAAAAATCCATCTTTCGGTACTTTTCTTTGTGACTACTCTTCTCCTGAGCCAGAAGCTGCGCATAGCTTATACCATTTCACTTTAATAATGATACAAATACGCTGGTAAGGGCATGGCAATGCCATGCCCTTACGACAAATCTATATGTATCAGGATTTTTGTGAATTGGTATTACTTAGAGTGGTACGGAAACGTTTCCAATGAATGTAACTTTTGAGCGAACAAACTAGAGACGCGTTAGCGATAGCGTCTCGTAGAGAAGCCCAGTGCAATTTCGCATCTCTACTTACGGATTTTTCAGATCACTTTGCACTTAAAGTCCTAATGGCAGGTCTTGTTATGAATTTAATCAATGGCTTTTGCTTGACAGTTGGGATACTCAAAGGTGTAGAAGTACTCATTGTAGATAACGATCGCGACAGTAGAGATTTGTACGCATTTTTACTCAAAGACTTGAGCGCACATGTGATTACTGCTAGTTCCGTAAAAGAAGCTTTAGAAATTTTGAGTTGGTTCACGCCCAATATTCTTGTCTGTGAAATTAGGTTTTTAGGTGAAAGTATTTATACGTTGCTAAATGCATTGAGTGCTATGGAAGCAGACAATGGAAATCATATCCCAATCATTGTGACTTCAACATCTACCACAGGTACTCATGACCAAATTCCAAATGTAGAGTTTGAGGAATATTTACTCAAACCATTCGACCTTGACAAATTTGTTTCCATAATTAGGAATCAAGTACAGGAAGATGTAGCAGAAAATTCTTGCCCCGACGTATTAGTTTTACACTAGTAGACTGTGCCGGAAGTTTGCTTACCTCCTGTGATTACTAAGCACTTCTCAAAGCCACAATTGGATCGAGTTTAGCAGCGCGACGTGCGGGAACAACACCAAAGAATAAACCAATACCACCAGAAACACCAACCGCCATAGTAATCGCTACAGGAGAAAGACTTGCTTCTAAGGGAGTCAAAGCTCCCACTAATAGAATGCCACTGATACCAACCGCAGTGCCAACTAAACCGCCAGCTGCGGAAACTATTACTGCCTCAATGATGAACTGTAGCAAAATATCTTGCTCAGTTGCGCCGATCGCTTTTCTCAATCCGATTTCTTGGGTGCGTTCGGTGACGGAGACAAGCATAATATTCATGATGCCTATGCCGCCGACAAACAACGATATCCCGGCGATCGCTGCTAGCATAATTGTCAATGCACCTGTAATTTGACCAACAGTTTGCAAAGCATCCTTTTGAGAGCGGATGGTGAAGTCATCTTCACCATTAATTTTGTGCCGTAGACGCAACAAATTAGCAATTTGAAACTCTGCTGCATCCACACTCTCTGAATCACGAGCGGCAGCAACAAGATAATCTAAAGCGATACCATAGGGAGAATTCTTTCCCACAAGTCGGTTTGCTGAAGTCGTGATTGGTATTAAAGCAGCATCATCATAATCTGCTCCCACGCTGGAACCTTTAGCTATTAACGTCCCAATCACTTGAAAGCTGGTATTTCCAACTCGCAATTGCTGACCTATAGCGTTACTATTACCAAATAGTTTTTCTGCTAAGTCTCCACCTAGCACAACGACTTGGTTACTTCGCTTGATGTCTACCTCAGAGAAAAACCTGCCTTTAGCAGTTTCAAAATCCCGCACCGACAGGAAGCTGGGAGTTGTGCCAATGATATTAACATCGGTGTTTCTATTGCGGTATGTAACTACCTGTCTTCTATTTAATTCTGGCGCAACTCCTACTACTGTTGGTACCTGAGATGCGATCGCTTCGGCATCTTGTAACACCAAAGTTTTTGGTACTTCAAAGGAGATACGCTGAGTTTCTTGATTACCTGGCAGTATAAACAGCACATTTGGCCCTAATGACTCCAGCTGTTTATTGACGAACTTTTGCCCACCTTCGCCAATGCCAATCATGGCAATCACTGATGCGTTGCCAATAACTATACCCAGCATGGTAAGGGCGCTACGCAGTTTATTTGACAGCAGGGTTTTCCCCGCCATTTGAATGCTTTCTAAAAAATTCATATCTTAAATAATTACGAATTACGAATTACGAATTATTTTGTTCTTTCGCCTTATCGATTTTGTAGTCTTTGGGTGGATTAACAAAAACGCGATCGCCTTCTTTAACTCCCTCTAAAATCTGAGTTTGATCTTGGATTTGCGCCCCAATTGTAACTTCGCGGAATTGGGGTTTATTGTTTGCATCTGGTACAAGTACACCAGTTTGACCCTTTTCGGTGACGATTGACACCGTTGGTAGCACCAAGGCATCATTGACGCGATCGCCTAAAAAAGTCAGATCCACATTTAAGCCAGAACGCAGTTTATCTGTGCCAGTATCAAGAGCAACCCGCACCTGGAAGGATGTCACACCTTGTTCCACTACTGCTTCTGGAGCAATCAGGCGCACATGGCCTTTAAAGATTTGATCGGGATAAGCATCAGCAATAATTTCCACCTGCTGTCCCGGTTTAATTCTGCCAAGATCGGCTTCGGGAACTTGAGCTAATACTTCTAAACCGCGTGCTACGGCGACAATTGAACTAGAAGTTGCCGACGCACTAGTAGAAGCAGAAGTTGTAGGGGTCACAAAAGCGCCCACATTAGCATACTTTTGCGTCACAATTCCTGAAAGAGGAGCGCGAATAATAGTCTCATCTAACTGCACTTGTACACCCTTCAACTGAGCTTCAGCAGCAGCAACAGCTGCTTGACGCTGAACAATTTCTTCAGAACGGGTGCCATCTTCCAACAGTACCAATGCTGCCCGTGCTTCATTCACAGCCGCTTGGCGTTGGGCAATTTCCTCAGTTCGAGTGCCACTTTGGACTAATGACAATCGTTTTTTAGCTTCTTCTAAACTGGCTCTAGCGCTTTTGTCTTCGCTGATAGCTTGATCAAGTAATTGTTTTTTTTCTGCTCCCTCTTTGTATAGGTATTGGTAACGCTTTACCTGTTCACTGGTGTAATTCACCTTTGCTTGAGCCGCATCCACTTGGGATTGAGCTTGAGCAATCTCTTGGGGACGATTACCAGCCTGAGCTTGGGCTAGCTGGGCTTGAGCTTGTGCTAACCGCGCCCTAGCTTGAGCAATTTCTTGAGGACGACTACCAGCAAGGGCTTGGGCTAGTTGTGCTTGACTTTGGGCTAAGTTAGCACGGTACTGGCTCCTTTGGGCCTCAATGCTTGCGCTATCCATCCGGGCGAGAATTTGCCCTTGTTGAATGCGATCGCCTTGTTCCACATATAATTGCGACAGCACTCCAGGGTTCTTCGGGCTAATATTTACGCTCTGAACTGGCACGACTTTGCCACTAGCTGTAATCCGCAAGGTGACGTTTTTCGCTGCTACTGGCACAGTTAATTGAGCAATGTCTTCTTTTGTCCCTTGATTTACCAGAGTGTAGGTTGTGGCTGTACCAACAACTAAGACACCCCCTGCTATCAGCCCCATCAGCCAGCGTAATGGATACTTAACTTTGCCAATAACAGGAATTTCTATGTGCGTAGCCATATCTAGAAGCCTATAAATCTTGCTTTATGGAAGTAGCCTGTAGTTAGATGATGCCCATCGAATTGCCCATAGCAAAGGCACCCCAAATAGCAAAAGTTACGCTTTTACTCCCCTCCCTACAAGCGGGAAGTGGTTGGGGTTGCTCTTAACTATGGTTAATTGAGCGGACATAAATATTAAAGGGCAGGTGCAGGAATGGGGAGTTGTTAAAATTTTTGGATTAAATCTTTATTCATAAACTAACAACTAGATGCATAATTAGCTTCATCGTTGCTTAATCTTTCTTCATAATAGGTATTACACATCTGTATGCCTTCACCTGAATGGGTGACTTTAGCCACATTGTTAGGTAAAACTTTAGGCTATAAGTGAGGTTGCGCTTTATTTCCCCCAGGCTGAAATCTGGTGCTATCCATAGCTTGCTTCTAATTGGCAAATTTTTAGCGATCGCCACGTTGCACCAAAGAAGCCACAATCCTTAGGATATTCGGTTTGCAGTATTGAAGCATTTTGGATAGACGCAAAATCCAAAGGCAGAGACTCCGGGCTTGTCGTCAAATCGATCATCATAACTAGTTACTTCATCGAAAAAATAAATAAAGTCGAATTCAATATAGCGGTTCCCACTCATATATGGTATAACATTATACTATTTGGATGTAGGGGAACGGCAGTGCCCATTGGTGTCAACTTAAGCTAAAAGTCATTTAAAACCTCGTTTCCAGCAAGAGGCTGGAAATGCAACTCAAAAGCGGCTCTGCCGCCAGCAAGGGAGGCAGAGCCGAGCCTCAACGACGGGCATTCCCAGTCTGAGACTCTTGACGAGACAATCCTAAAAGTCGTTTCTAGACTGCTTTTTACGTTAAGTTGACACCAATCGGCAGTGCCGTGCCCCTACGGGTGTACCTCACGTAAACAAGAACCGCTATAAGCAAAATACTTAAATGTGAAAATTTAGACTAAATGCTTTCTCAAAATGCTTGATGTATCCTATCTTTCTTGACATATCCAAGCAGCATTAGGAGAGCGATCGCTCCCATTAGGTAGATAAAAACTAGTATATTCTGAGTGACGATAGTTACTATAGTGACAACTGGTAAGCTACTGTCTTCCCAGTCCAAGATTACCTATCTCTTTATGGCAAACACTATTACAATTACTGATTCCCTGGTTTCTAATCCTTTACCGAAACCAGCAATCATTCGACTAGAAAACATTTTCAAGATTTATGGTAGTGGCGAAACAGAAGTACGAGCGCTGAATGATGTCAATTTAATTGTAGAACAGGGCGAATATTGTGCAATTATGGGGCCCTCAGGTTCTGGTAAATCCACAGCCATGAATATTATCGGTTGTCTAGACCGTCCCACAAGCGGACATTATTACTTAGATAACCTTGATGTTGCCCAAATCGACGATCGCTCATTGGCACACATCCGTAATAAAAAGCTGGGGTTTGTGTTCCAACAATTCCACTTATTGCCCCAACTAACAGCCCTAGAAAATGTGATGTTGCCGATGGTGTATGCTAGTGTGAACCCAAAAGAAAGAAGCGATCGCGCAACAGTTGCATTAACACGAGTAGGTTTAGCAAATCGCCTCAACAACAAACCAACTCAACTATCTGGTGGACAACAACAACGAGTAGCAATCGCTCGTGCGATCGTTAATCGTCCCGTGGTACTCTTAGCCGATGAACCCACAGGTGCACTTGATTCGCGCACAACCCAAGAAGTCTTAGATATTTTTGGCGAACTCAATGCTAGTGGAATTACAGTTGTCATGGTAACCCATGAACCAGAAGTTGCTCGTCAAACGCAGCGCATCGTTTGGTTCCGCGATGGTCAAGTAGTACACTCCAATCTGACACCATCTGACTTGAGTCAGTTGGCTGTCTCGTAAGTTATAAAAGTCCGCCTACCTTGCGAGTTATGCCAAGCAGTATGCGGACTTTGTTTGTGTAACCGCGACTTCTAGTCGCCAGGGCTGATTACAAACTTGACGTTTTTCCAGTCTCTGCTTGCGTTGCGATCGGCTTAACATCGGTGTAACCTACTTCACCAGCTATTGTCCGAAACACCGAAATTTGCTCATCAAAATCTAGTCCTTCAATCTGAGAAACCAAATCATTAATTGCCTTAGTTGGCTCGTAGCTAGCTGGTAAGTCAACCACCGTATCCCCCATAGCTACCGCCCAAGCATACCAAACTAAAAGCTGGTTGTTTTCTTTTATTGCCCCATAAGCACGGGAATATTCTGTATCTTTGCGGTTAACTATATCCCGCATGATATCTAGTTGTTGCTCATCTGATAACTCAAAATAGTCTTTTAGCAGAAGTGGTGCTAACTCTGGTTCGGCAGCAGCGGGAGCAGCTGGGGTGATAGAATCACCCATTTTTTTATAAACTAAATAGAACCATGCTAATTTTGCATCAGTATCTAAATTGTTAAACGCATCTACCAATTTTTGAGTTTCATTGCTCTGGGCTTGAGAAATAGTTTTATCGTAACTTGCAGTCATAATTTTATTTCCAAAGAAATTTTAGAGGCCAAACTAAGGGTTACCAAAGTTTGAGCATCAGCTTCTACTATCGAGAGAAAGAGTTATATTAATTGCAAATCGCAGCTTTAATCTACCTTTTAATAGAGGTAAAGTCTCTCCCAAGGGAGCATAAAAAGAATTAATTACTTTGCTATGCTTTTTCAAGTAAGCAATAAAAAATTTAACCTAAGGATTTAATTATGCCTGATGAAGTAAAGCCCAATGTTAATGAAGCTCCTACCCATGATGCTCAATTAGCTGCCGAAAGCATAGCTAGTGGTGAAGAAAAAGCACCAAACGTCGATTTTGATGCTGATTATGCAACTGCACAACAATTCAGCGTTAGTGAAGTTGATCGTACAGGTGAAGGCGCAGCAGCAGCCGAAGCAGCTACTGCACCTAAATATAAAACCTCTAAACCACAAGAGACAAAAACTGAAGCGCAGTCAACTGGTAATCCTAATGACTATTTAGAGTTAGCCAAAGAAGTTGGAAATTCTAAGACTGAGAGTGTAACTAATGTCAGCGATGATCTAGTACAAAAGGCTTTGGAAAAAGGTGAACGGAAAAATTAACTTTTCCTGATGTCTTGCTATTTTGTATGATGGGCAATGTCACAAATATTAAATTGAAGTTTTTGACCTTGATAGACATTGCCCACTTGGATGTTTTGGACATTTGTCATAGTTAAGATTTTCACTATCGACTTTTGAATATTTATTAATTAATAACCATTCATCACTTTTAGTAGTTCGCTAGGTCGCTGAATTAAATAATCTGGATTTTGCTTTGCTAGTACTTCTGGTGAGTTAAAGCCCCAAGTTACTGCAATCACTTGGATATTTGCTTTCTTTGATGCTTCTATATCTCTAGTTTCATCTCCGACATAAATAACTTCTTGAGGTTGGAGTTGATTTTGCCTTAATACATTATTAATTATGGTTGTTTTACCAAAAATCGTAATTCCTGAGTAGATAAAATCAAATAGGTGATTTAAATCATTGATTGTCAGGAATTGCGTCACATTTTCTTTAGAATTAGAAGTGATAATTCCCAGTTTATATCCTTCATTTTGGAGTTCCATTAATGCTTCTTTAATTCCCGGAATTGGCTTTAATTCTGGGATTTTGTTTTTTAATTCTCCTTTAACTTTTTTAACTAAAAAAGGTATTTTAAATAGAGAAACTCCTGAGTACTTAATAATTTCCCGAGATGTTAAGTTTTTAAGAAGGGCTAATTGCTCTGGGCTTATTTGTCTATAACCAAAGTCTACAGCTAGACGATTGGCAATACTTACAAGGGCATCTACTGTATCAGCAATAGTGCCATCAAAATCAAAAATAATTACTTTCGGGGTCATTATTTAGCCTGGATGCGTCAAGATTAGCTAGGGCGTTGCGTCGTAACATTTCTGGCTTAATCCGCCGCAAGGCAGATGCTGGAAATCGTTTATTCCACTCCTGATCTGAGATTTGGGCTAATTCTAGCAGTTGGGGAGCAATATTCCCAGGATAAGGCTGAAACTCTTCAATATCAGTTGTTTGGGCAAAACGTTGATTCCAAGGACAAACATCTTGACAAATATCACAACCAGCAACCCAGCCTTGCAAATTGGATGCTACTGTCTCGGGCAATTTCTCTTCCCGATTTTCAATGGTGTGATAAGCAATGCAGCGATTAGCATCCACAACAAAAGGCTGAGTAATTGCACCTGTAGGACAAGCCTGAAGACAACGAGTGCAGCTACCGCAGTGTTCTGTGTGCGGGCGATCGCTCTCTAATTCCAAATTGGTTAACACTTCTCCCAAAAATACCCAAGAGCCATATTCGCGTGTAATTACATTACCATTCTTGGCAATCCAGCCAATTCCGGCAAGTTGAGCCAATACTTTATCTTGCACCGGACCAGTGTCTGCATAATAACGAGCTAATACACCTTCATCAAGCGATTCTAACCATGTGGCTAGCTGCTTGAGTTTTTTATGCATCACCTTGTGATAATCCCTTCCCCAACCATAACGAGAAATTTTAGCGTATTCCTCACCTTCGGGACGTTGATGTGGTGTGTAGTAATTTAGCGCCACACACACAAGCGATCGCGCTTCTGGCATCACTAAGTGAATATCCTGACGTTTTGGGTTAGCCATCCATTCCATATCGGCGTGATAACCCAGTTCAATCCATGCTTGTAACCTCTGCGCTTCTGTGGCATCTAACTTATCTACAGCAGCAATTCCAACTTTGTGAAAGCCCAACTCGCTGGCTTTTTCTTTTACTACACTGCTGCTTGTTACGGAATACTGATTCATTTTTTTATCTGGATTTTGCCTCAAGAAAGGCATTTTTATTGTACATTACGTAGTCAATACTTTATTAATGTTTGTTGCCTATCTTACATATAAACTTTATTTATATTCTGGCAACTAATTCTTGAAAAGATTCTAAGTAATTAGTAGGAGCATTGCCCATTGGTGTCAACTTAAGCTAAAACTCCTTTCAAATCTCGTTTCTAGCCTCTGGCTAAAATGTACCTCATTTCTGCCGCAAGTAAAAAGTTAATCAAAACTTCCATCGTCAGGAAGATTTGTACAGATATAGCAATCTATCTCAACAGCGGCTTTCTTTTTACCTATTTTTGTATTGAAATTAATATTCAGCTAGGATAATACAGGTAATTTTATGAACTCTGCTGAATTTATATCCCCAGCGCAGTTGAAAGAAGAATTCCAGATTGAGGGAATTACAGAAACAAGTGTACTACGTTATTTTGAAACCTTAAATGCAGGACAATTCGAGGCAACGGCTGCCTTATTTGCTGCCGATGGTGTGATGCGTCCACCATTTGAATCTGATATTGTGGGGACAGACGCGATCGCAGCCTACTTAAAACAAGAAGGACAAAACATTAAAGCTTATCCTAACACCGGAATAACCGAGACTTTAGAAAACGCTACGATCCAAGTCCAGGTAACAGGCAAAGCACAAACTTCGTGGTGTAGTGTGAATGTCTTGTGGCTATTTATCCTCAACCAACAACGGCAAATTTTTTACACTAGAATCAAACTTTTAGCTTCTCCCCAAGAGTTACTTTCTTTACGTCGTGAAAACTAGTAAATAAGTATAAAGGCTTAGGTAATGTTTGATCATACCTAACACAAAATATAGACATCGAAAATTCGTATAAATCACATGATTTGAAAAATAGCAACTTTTGTCTATTGGACTAATTCAGGTAACGTAGCTTCTAACTTGAGACAGTTAGCACCATTAACCTGCAATTGGTAGTCTACTTTATCCATGAGACGATTCATAATTAGCCAACCATAACCACCTTCTTGTTTTTCCATCGGGTTTGGAGCGTAGTAGGTAGACATATCAAAGCCTTCGCCGTAGTCCCAAACCTCTAGGGCAAGATCCCGATCTTTCACTTCCAAACGCAGTAAAATTGGTAAATTTGGTTTGTCCTTGTGGGCATGACGGACTGCATTTGAGTAGGCTTCTACTAAAGCCAGTCTCAAACGGCTTGATTGCCGTGACCAGTCCACAGATTCTCCCAGCTGGATTTTCAAACATCCCAGCAACCAGTTTTCGACAATATTCAGAAAATTCAAGTCACTTGGTACATGAAGCTCACTTTTCATTACTTACAAAATCTCCAGTGAAAGTATAGTTTGATCATCTTCTTGAACGTGGTTATCTGCCTGGATGCGAGCTAGTAAATGGTTAAGAGAAAGCGGTTGTTGCTCTTGTTGCAAGAGTTGCCAAAGACCATCTTGATTCAGCATAGAACGGTTAACTGGGTCAACGCCAGACCCGGTTTTTACTAAATCACAATCACTTGATACCATTGCTTCTGTAATTCCATCGCTGGCCAGTAACAATGTGTCTCCAGCAGCAAGAACCAAACGACCTGACTGTGCCTGCCACTTAGGCAAGATTCCCAAAGGAACGCTGCGAACTTTGAGGTAATTGGGATTGTCGGCTAAATCACCTTGGCGTGACCATAACAGTGGATAGATATGACCGGCATTAGTGTAGACGAGTTCCTTAGTGGTAGGGGTATAGCAGGCTAAGACAAGGGTGATGAAATAATTGTTGCTAATCAAGTCTTCACTGAGAGCGTGGTTGAGGTTCTGCATGACCACATTTGGCTCGGCTGGTGCTTCTTGAGATAATTCTCGGCGCAAAACTGAAATAATACTAGCCATAAATAAAGCAGCTGGGACACCCTTGCCAGAGACATCACCCACTGCCAACCACAAGTCGCCTTTGGGATGGACAAACACTTCAAAAAAATCGCCTCCTACTTCCCGCGCAGGATAGCAACAGGCTTGCACCTTCACACCTTTGATGTCAGGTAAACTTTGGCGTAACAAGTTGTATTGAATTTGGCGAGCCACCTCCAACTCGGTGTGAATCTGCTGTTGCTTTTCTTGGAGGCGCTGGTAGAGTTTTGCTTGAGAGAGGGCTAAGGCTGCTTGTTCGGCAACACCTGCAATTAGTTGAATGTCTTCGTCTTGCCAGGGGCGATCGCGTCCCCATTGGTGGAGGGCCAGCACAGCCAACAGATGTTGCTGATAGCTAAGTGGCACAACCAGGTGATGACATGGGTTGCCGTCATATATTTCTTGAGCAAGTTGATAATGACGGGTTTCGAGGACTTTTTCAATTAAAATACTGGGGTCGAAGAAGCAATCTAATACACGGGATTGAGGATCGCGGTATAAGAATTCGTCTGGGGTGAGGCGATCGCCCTCTACTGGTCTGAGCAAGCAACTGGTAGCTTCAAATGTTTGTCCAAGAGTTGCTACAATTTTTTGCAGCATACTGTCGTAGTCTAAAGATTCCCGAATTGCTGTTGTTACCGCATTAAACAAAGATTCTCGCCGTAGGGCCCGACGCAACTCTTGCGTGCGCTTCTTAACTAGGCGATATGTATCAGTGGCTTGCTCAACTAACGCTCTAAGCCGTTCAGGGTTCCAGGGTTTGGTAATGTACTTGAATACCTGACCGGAGTTAATTGCATCCACCAAATCTTCGACATCGGTAAAACCAGTTAACAAAATCCGAATCGTGTCTGGAAAGCGTTCTACGGTGCGACTAAAAAATTCGGTGCCATTCATTTCTGGCATTCTTTGGTCAGAAATAATCACCGCCATTTCCCCAAATTGATCCAAGATTTCCAGAGCGCCAAAGGCATGATTGGCTTTATATACTTGAAAATCTCGCCTAAAAGTACGGTAGAGTAAATCTAAGTTATCTGGCTCATCATCTACCACCATGAGCTTGAGTTTGTCCACCCCGATTTCAGCCATATTTGACTTTACTTTTTACATATTTAAATGGCGAGATAATATAATATTTATCCCACCTGACAATCAACAAAAAATTAATAAGTAATCATTTTCAACAGTTATCAGTTATCAGTGTTTCAAACCTTGATAACTGTTCACTGTTCACTTAATTCCACCTTATCCCACCAACCCAGAACGCAAGGCGCGGACTGCTGCTTGGGTACGGTCATCGGCACATAGCTTATTCAAAATATTACGAACGTGAGTTTTAACAGTCCCAACAGTTATGTAAAGCCTTTCTGCAATTACTGCATTACTACAACCTTCGACAATCAACTGTAACACTTCTAACTCCCTTTCTGTCAGGGTGTAAGGTTGAATTCCTTCCAGATTATCGACATAATCAGGGTTAGAGGCAATAGTCTTAGTATCTACAAAAGCTGATTCCAACTTTTGGGGATTTTGTTGTGCTTGTTGTAATACAATCCGAGCGATCGCCGGATCGATCCAGGCGTTGCCATTGTAAGTGACTCGCACTGCTTCCAGCAAATTATCGAATTTGATATCCTTCATACAGTAAGAGTCTGCACCAGCGGCAAAAGCTGCCAACACAGCTTCTTTGTTATCCCGCAGCGTCAAAATTAACACCTTTGTTAGTAGCTGCTGTCCATTAGCAGTAGATTTTACCTCCCGTGTCAGTTCAATGCCATCTTTATCTGGTAAACCGATATCTACAATAGCAATATCTGGTTGTACCATTTTTAACATTTTTAACCCCTCAGTAGCATTGGCAGCTTCACCTACAACTTCAATTTCATCCTTTTGTAGTAGTGCTGTCCGAATACCCACACGAGTTAGGTCATGATCTTCAATCAGAGCGATACGAATTTTACTCATAGCCAACTTCAGCCCGTTACACTACCTTAACCAGAAAGTCGAGTTTCGTGACATACTCCCACACTAACTGCAAGCAGTATAGTGGGTGCTTCTGTTCCCGGAACCAGAGTTGCGAGTTGAGCGTTTTATACTGAGTGAATATTACAACTTTAACAATAGAATTTGGACTGGTTTAGGCCAAGTACAAGGGCACTGGGAATCCCTCCTGCCTAAGTTCTAATATAAAAAAATTTGATAAACTTAACATTCAAGGAAATCTGGTGTGAGAGGCTAATCCAGAATAGGCTATGTCTAAAGGCAATCAAGCATTTTCAGTGTTGGGAATACCAGTTCATGTGATGGCTAACTATCCAGGCTGGTTGTTAGAATGCCTCCACGCAGGCAGAGGAACTCATGTAGTAACGCTCAATGCAGAAATGACTATGCAGGCAGAGCGGAATCAAACCTTAGCTCAGGTCATTAAAAATGCTGAACTAGTGATTCCAGATGGAGCCGGAGTTGTTTTGTATTTGCGGTGGCTGTTATGGCAAAAAGTGCAGCGTTTTCCAGGAATTGAACTAGCAGAAAAACTTTTGCAAGAACTTGGGCAACAGAAGACAGGGGCAAAGGTATTTTTCTATGGAGGAGCGCCTGGAGTGGCTTCAACTGCGGCAGATTTTTGGCGGCAGCAAATTCCAGATTTGAGTATAGTAGGCACTCACTCAGGCTACCATTCTCCAGAAGAAGAAGCACAATTGCAACAAACTTTGGCTCAATTGCAGCCACAAGTGATTTTTGTCGGTTTGGGCGTGCCACGTCAAGAGTTATGGATTGCCGAAAATCGCCATTTGTGTGCTCAAGCAATTTGGATTGGCGTTGGTGGTAGTTTTGATATTTGGTCGGGAACTAAAACTCGTGCTCCAGCCTGGTTAGGAAATAATAATTTGGAATGGTTATATCGGCTTTATCAAGAACCTTGGCGTTGGCGACGGATGTTGGCTTTACCAGCGTTTGCTGTGAAAGCGTTTGTTTATCGTTTGACAGCAAGGGGTGCAATTAGTTAAAAGTGCTGCTAGCGTTAGCGGGGCATTGAGTCAGTGTTATTACTGAGTTAGTATTAAAGTCTTCAAAAAATTTAAATTGTCTTTGTTGAATTTTCAATTCCCAGGCGAAACCTGGGAATTCTTATTTTGGGGAGAATGTCAAATTTAAACCCGTAAGCGATTTGGTTGTGGGGATGAGGAAAATTTAACAATGCCAGTATTAACAACTCAAGTTAAGACAGACAAATCTTTTCATAAAAAGGACGGTGAAACTCAACAGCACGGTAGCAATACTACTGCAAAGGTACAATTGCAATCTGTAACCAAGACCTATACTAACGGCACTCACGCCTTATTGAATGCGAATCTTGAGGTAAAAAAGGGAGAATTTCTGTTTATCACAGGGCCAAGTGGTTCTGGTAAATCAACGCTATTGAAACTGTTGTATGGCCAGGAGTTACCCACACAGGGAGAAGTAATTGTTGATGAATGTGATGTAGCGGGTTTACGGGGCGATCGCTTGTCATTATTGCGGCGACGGATTGGTATTGTGTTTCAAGATTACAAATTAATTACCCAAAGGACAGTAGCTGAAAATGTGACTTTTGTGCTGCAAGCTCAAGGTTATACCCGTAAAGAAATTCAACGACGTTTAGAACCAACTTTAAAGTTGGTGGGTTTACTGAGTAAAGCTGACTGCTTTCCAGATCAACTGTCTGGTGGAGAGCAACAGCGGGTGAGTATTGCCCGTGCGATCGTTGGTACACCACCACTGCTGTTGGCAGATGAGCCTACTGGGAATCTCGATCCAGATAATTCCTGGCAAGTGATCCAGATTCTCCAAAAGTTAAATTCCTTTGGGGCTACAGTAATTGTTACTACCCACGATGAACAATTGGTGCGGCGATGCAATCATCCGGTAGTGCAAGTTCGCAATGGACGACTATCTCGAAAATAGTCATTAGTCATTGGTCATTTGCAAAGGACAGAGAACAAAGGACTAAAAAACGTGGTGTTTGACTTTTGCAGTTACGGGTATAAAAGTTGCTGCTGTTTTGAGCGGTAGAACTTGTAGGCGATGGTCTCCGACCGACCGGAGGTCATCGCAGGCTTGTAAACTCTTAAAAGCTGCCTCTCGGATCACAACTTCCTCCTCTCGACTCAGTAGGAGCTGCAAGCATTCGACAATATCTTGTTGCACTGAAGAATCAACTCTCTTCCGGCTGATAAATTTAGTTAGTTGACGTAGGGCAATCAACCGTTTCAGTGGATCTTCTTCTGTTAAATTTACCAACAACTGATCGAGGTTATCTTCTTCTCGATTTTCATAGAAGTTGACAATTTGCCATACCAATAAAATTAAAGTTAACAGGGTTCCAACGCCTTGCACAATAGCACCAGCGGCAATCCAGGAACTGTGAAAGTCAACCCAAATTGCCGCTGCCATGTAAGTACTGACAGTAGCAATACCACCACTGATGACTGCTAAGGCTAATCGACGATTTGAACTGTTTAAGAACCTACGTATCTTAGA
The DNA here is from genome assembly GCF_047228265.1 of Nostoc sp. UIC 10607. Classification (NCBI taxonomy): domain Bacteria; kingdom Bacillati; phylum Cyanobacteriota; class Cyanophyceae; order Nostocales; family Nostocaceae; genus Nostoc; species Nostoc sp. UIC 10607. The sequence continues at coordinate 24,154 of NZ_JBIQNW010000012.1, forward strand.
CCAATGCAATTGCCAGTCCCACACCTGCATTGAGTAAACCAATACCATGACCCCAACGCCGATTAAGAGAGCCAATAGCAGTTTCCAGTTCCACAACAACATGGCGACGACGATTGTTAGGAACCCAAGCAAACCCCCAGGCCCAGAGAAGCGCTTAAATGTTTGCTGCTTTGGGCTTTTTTCTATCTTGAATTTTGGAAGCGACCAGTTCCAGTTGGGGATCTGGTTGATCAATTGCTGCATACTTTCGCAGTGCCTTGGAGTGTAATTGATGATCAATATACTCTAAAAGAATACCCCGACTGAGCAAGTAAGCTTAATTTGGCCACTGAGTTATCAACGTTTTAGTTTAAAGACAAAAACGAAAGTTATCAAGAGTGAACTGACCATCAAAAGCACAGAAGGTAACGCTGTAGATGTTATTCACAGTTATAGATAATAAGGTATTAGGGGAAATTGCCGAGTCTGAATTGGCAAGATTAGCACTTGGTAGTACAGTTTGTCCAAGCAGTTGCCGATCGCGATCATAGGCGGAAAGCACTAGTCGTTGCGAACTAGTGACAAAGGCGCTAACTGAGTTAACCGGACGCAAGAAAGTAGCTTCTAAAAATCCGCTTTTAGGCGCTCCCATTAAGACTGTTAGCCCTGAATAGGCTGGAAATGCTGGATTTGATGGCTGTATTGCTAGAGAATTGTGAAAAATTACTCCCCAGCGTTCATACTGGTGCTCTACTGCTTCAAAACACTTCAAGTCTTCTAAGTCTAAACAAATACAGGTAGGTACAACGGCTGTGGCAGCATCAATACCTGACTCAACCTGCTCCCCCCAATCTGAAGCTTTAATTTTATTTTGTATATTAAACTTGTCAAGCGCAAATTTAGCCTCTTCAATCGTTGGTAGTTTATTTGATTGAAGAGTAGCCTGCTTTACCATGACATCCCGCCTTACCATTACCTAGAGAATAATCAGATTTAGTAATACATCAAAAGCTATTGTTTCTACATGTAAAGCTAGAATTAATAGCTTGTTAAAATGAGTGTTTTCACTCTTTTTGACGCTCAAAATTATTTATGAGTTTCTTGATAGACTACCATAAAAACTTATGTTTTATTCAGGCTGTAGTGATACTCGCTACCACTAAAAACCCTTGTATAACAGTAGTTACAACGTTAAGTTACTTTTTTTTGTGAAAAAAATCACCAAATCTTTACAAGTAATCCAATAATTTTATATCTACTTAATCTGACGATAGCGAGAAGTCCTAAAGTGATTGGTTCGCCGATAATAACAATAAGTGGGGAGTTTGAACTAAATAGCTAAGTATTCTGGGGTGACCAAAGAAGATGCGGTGAAGCGGATAAATTATCAAATACTCTCTCCGTGTCCCTCCATCTAAAAGTCTATTCTGTTACTTGTGCAAACTGATTACTACAGTTAACAAAAAATACTTATGTTTCAACCACTAGGATTTGAACAACGCTCCATAAATACCTCACTAGGTAGAATGGTATATTATACTGCCGCTGGGTCACCTTGGCAGGACAATGTAACTGCTAAAGATGATCGCAAAACTTTAGTATTCCTACACGGCTTTGGTGGTGGATCTTCTGCTTATGAGTGGTCGAAAGTTTATCCGGCTTTTGCCGCTGAATATCGGGTCATTGCACCAGATTTAATCGGTTGGGGTAGGTCTGAGCATCCGGCACGGAGTTATAAGATTGAGGATTATTTAACCACCATTCGGGAGTTTATTGAGCAAACTTGTATCGGCCCAGTAACAGCGATCGCTTCTTCTTTGACCGCAGCCTTTACAATTCGAGTAGCCTCAGATCATCCTGATTTATTCAAGTCTTTAATTCTCACTACGCCTGCTGGACTTTCCGACTTTGGCGAAGACTACTCCCGTAGTTTTTTTGCCCAGTTAATCAGCGTTCCCCTTGTTGACCGTTTACTTTACAGCACTGGGGTAGCCACTAGTGGGGGTATTCGTAGCTTCTTAGAGCAAAGGCAATTTGCTCAATCTAATCGAGTCTACCAAGAAATTGTAGATGCTTATTTACAATCAGCCCAACAGCCTAATGCTGAGTATGCAGCACTGTCCTTTGTCCGTGGTGATTTATGCTTTGATTTATCTCTTTACATTCAACAGTTGACCACTCCCACCGCCATTATTTGGGGACAAAGGTCGGAATTTACAGGACCCTCAATTGGTCGCCGCCTTGCCGAAATGAATCCCCAAGCAATCCGATTTTTTCAACAGTTGGAAGATGTGGGATTAACACCACAGTTGGAATTGCCAGCAGTGACGATTGGGTTAATTCGTCAATTTTTACCTTTACTTAATTAGTGGTTTGTTCACTAGTTAAAGACCAATTCTAATTTCCTAACTTCTGCCTGATCTCCTGATCTAATTTCAAGCATAATTGTGTAGCCTGACTTTGGATTATAGAGGCTTAATAAAATAAATTAAGGGCGTTGACCAATTATATTATGATTTGGCAATGCCTTTAATTTAACCTTAAAATTACTTAACATATTGCTTATTTAAACTGCAAAGACATGTTGCTAAAAATATAAATAATTCTGTTACTGTTAGTACTAATAAGCCCAGTAGCTAATTATTAACTATAAAGTTATCCTGATTAGGCGATCGCAAACAATGAAATTTCGGTTATGGATAACGCAACCGCGCTTGAAGAATAGTCAAATATCTAGTTAATCGGGTATGTGTTGCGTGAAAATGTCCTAATTAAAACCTAAGCTTTTAACAGATATTATTCATCTGCGATCGCCTCTACTAAAGCTACATCATTCTGTGTCCACAAATGCGCCTTTTACAATATCACCGATAACCCAATAAGCCATTCTTAAGTTTCTTTTGCTTAAGCGTGGCGATGTCTACGACGGGCTACGCCCTACGCTCTTTCACTCATCCACGCTTAAGCAGCGACTAACTTAGCCTTCTACTTACGTACTAGGTTGAGTAGTTCTTTAGGAGAAGCAAGCAAGTCAATCCCTACGAAGAAGATTTTGTCTTGGGGATCTAGCAAAAACCGCCATGCAATATTCATCCCCACACTGGCACCGAACCAAGGGGTTTGAACTTTGCCGGTAACTTTAATCTGGGTATAGCCATCTTCTACTGGCTCCGATACACCACGCTCTGGGATCATCTTCAATCCCTGGCATTCTTCACGCATATAAGCGCGGATTGCCTCTTGACCAACAATCGGTCTTTCAAAGGGGGGTTGCAAGGCACCTTCAGAGCGAAACAGCGCAACCGCAGCATCAAAGTCATTGGCATTCATGTTATTGATATAGCCCAGCACCGTAGGATTGTTAATACCCTCGATGGTAACTTTAGTCCGAAATGCTGGTGCTGTGGGAGGAGCCACAGGCTCTGAAACTTTTTTGTAACTACCGGGAGCATTCGGGTCGAATCCCATGCTAATTACGGTATTGCGTAAGATTGTGATTTGTTGACCGGAATCAGCATTGCGGATTGCTTGCAACACGTCAGCAGCTTTGGGAGAAAGTTTGTAGCCTTCTGGGATAGGAGCAACGATTCCTTGAGCCATCCATTCTCCTAACTGATACCAGAAGCCCAACTTGATGTTTACGGTGAAGGATGCATAGGAGCGGCAGAGGGGAGTGTCAGCACGGTTAGCCAAATCGTACATGACTTGCGTTTGAGCCTCAAAAGGCATCTGCTTAATTTGTTCGAGTAAGCCTTGCGCGAGGATCATGTTGGCTGCTCCTGGAGCAGCAACCGTAATACTTCTACCCATCTCGGTATAGGCAAACCAGAGTAATGCTAGTTGATCTTCAGCATTGAGCTGAGAGAATGATTCGACAACGGTTGGAACAACATTAGCAACTAGGGTACCGGGAAAAATGCTTTGAGCCGACTGGATAGTAAAAGACATAGCAGAAATTCCAAAAAGAAAATTACAGTTCTATCGAATGTGAAAATCAAATGTGCAAAGACGGGAGTGAAGTGCGTTTAGCTGTTAACAAAGGCACTCAGCAGTATTTGCGACAGCCTGTCGTAGACATCGCTCTCAACTGCATAGTTATTTAGAAAGCTGTAACAGTGGTTTAACGCAGTGATGTTGCTTTTGTAACTATATGTAAAGAAACATAACAAGTTCGTTACAAATAAGCAATACTTTCTCAGCTATAGATTGATAACTTCTGCTTATGCAAATGATAATTTTTGCTGAAGTTAGATTAAGGGCAATTGGTCCTTTTCTGTGTATTTACTTCCAAGAGCGTGTAGCCCGTCGTAGACATCGCACGTCTCTATAGGCATCAAATTTCCATAAACAATCCTTAATTGAAGCTATTGCGTTACCAAACAGGCGATTGTAGACATCGGCGACTTCTCGCACAAATCCGAAATACCCTACTTACTTGATACGGTTTTTACTACCTTTATTCTCATGTCAAGTAGTTGCAAATAATATTTACAATATTTAAGATTAGTTTACAAATGGCAAAAGCAAGGAGTAAAAGATGACAAGTAGAGGCTTTACCATTAACGAACGTGGCCAACTCAACAGATTTGCGACTGAACCCAAAGTTTATGTTGATGAAACCCCACAGACAGGCTTCACTGAATATGCTGAAAAACTCAATGGTCGTTTGGCAATGATTGGTTTTGTCTCACTCATAGCCTTGGAAGTTTTCACCGGACACGGTTTAGTTGGATGGTTAACCACCCTTTAGAGAAGACACTTCAGATTTACGAATTTTCTTCAGTTGACAAATAAAACAATTTAGAGGCAAACTTATGAAAACTGATTTTGATTACCCCAAAAAAAATTTGATTGGGCCAGTCGTTTTTAGACCTAACTTCAACAACTTTGAGACCATTAATGCAAATCAAGCGTGGTCATTGTTTTTCACTGCCGGTCAAGACGACAAAGGACTGGGACAAGAAATTGAATTCGGCAGGTTTTTCACTAACCTCTTAATCGCTATTGGAGTAACTGGAATTTTTTGGGGAGTTTACTTCAGCCAATTGGGATGAGCAAGTTTGTTCATTTCTAGTATGTAGTAATTTAAACTGAAGTCTTGGATTTAGATACCAAGACTTCTTTTAAATACGTTTAAAAAACTCTGTTTAGCTTTGGAAAAAGTTTGATGTTGATTGGATTTATAAAGCTTCCCAATTTGTCACGGTATTGTGGGTATGTGGGCTTAGAAGTAGCACAAATTGTTTCCAAACATCTTGCAGTTCAAAGTAAAACCTATGTGATCCAAAATAGAAGGATATTGATAAATCAACTTTTAAAGTCTGGTCTAGATTCTCATACAGCAAATCGAACTGTTACTGTACTTATATCAAGTCCGGTTTTACAATTAACCAATAAAAACCAGTGTGCAATTAATTGGCGAAAGTAACTATACAGGCAGACAAGGGGCAAAATCCCATTGTTAAAGGCAGGAAAACTTCCGCCTGTACTAGTCCCATTCCTTAACCAATGGTTGGGGAAGCCAAACTCCCTTCTTTACTATGTCTAAGGAACGCGGATTTAAAAACCATATTCCTAACGAAAGGCTGACGTTAACGGAGAAGGGTCAAAGGAGAGGTTCTTCCAGAATTACTGAATTGGTGTACTAGTCCCCAATCCCCAGTTCAACGTAAACAACGAATCGCCTCTAATAAACCTCTGGCTTTATTCAGGGTCTCTTCGTATTCTTTTTCTGGCTCAGAATCAGCCACCAAACCTGCACCGGCTTGCACGCTTACCGTATTATCATGTACTACCATTGTGCGAATTGCGATCGCAGTATTTAATTGTCCTTCAAAATCATAATATCCATACACACCAGAATAAACACCCCGACGGCTAGACTCTAACTCGTGAATAATCTCCATCGCCCTAATCTTGGGTGCGCCACTTACAGTACCTGCTGGGAAGCAAGCTTTCAACAAATCCCATGCTGTTTTATCAAGTGCTAATTTTCCGACAACATTGCTGACTATATGCATCACATGAGAGTAGCGCTCAACTACCATTAATTCATCAACTTTGACGCTACCATTTTGACAAACACGCCCCAAATCATTCCGCCCTAAATCTACAAGCATCACATGTTCGGCAACTTCCTTGGGGTCTTCGAGTAAATCCTTTGCGAAGGCTGCATCTTCCTGGGTAGTTTTACCTCGTGGACGCGTCCCGGCAATTGGGCGTACCGTTGCTATCACTCCACCATCTGGATCAGTTTCCGCTTTCACCATTACTTCTGGACTGGAACCGATGATTTGCCAATCTTGGAAGTTAAAGTAAGCCATGTAAGGCGAAGGATTTATCTGGCGTAGGGAGCGGTAAAGTGCAAATGGGTCGCCTGTATATGCTGTTGATAATCGCTGGGAAATTACTACTTGGAAGATATCGCCTGCTTTAATGTAGTCTTTGGCTTTTTGGACGCTGGCACAAAAATCAGGGCGGGTGAAATTGCTCTTATAGTGCTCTGTCTCTCTGCTCCCCTGCTCTCCTGCTCCTCTGCTCTCTGGCGGTTTCCATTCCAATCTAGTTTTTAGCGGCGATAGTGGTAGAGATAGCTTTTCGAGCATTTGGGTGACGCGATCGCACGCTTGTTGATAGGCTGCTTTCAAATCTACTTTCGGATCGCGTAAATCAGCATAAGCGATCGCCCAAATTTTCCGCTTCACTTGGTCAAAAATCAATAGGTGGTCTACCTGCATCCACAACCCATCAGGGATATTTCGCTCATCTGGTGGATGAATTGGCACACGCGGCTCAATCCAGCGAATTAGTTCATAGCCCCAAAACCCAAACAAACCACCAATTCCTGGCGGTAGCTGTGGTAACTTGACTGGATGAAAAGGTTCTAAACATTCGGCTAAGGCTGTAAAAGGGTCGCCGGCAAAAACTACCTGTGAACCATCACGGTTTTTCTGAGTCGTGCGATCGCCCCTTGCCTCCAAAACCCACAGAGGATCGCAACCCACTAAACTATAGCGTCCCAGTTTTTCCCCACCTTCGATCGATTCCAACAAAAAGCTATAGGGCTGGCCTGCACAGACTTTATACCAAGCAGATACAGGCGTATCTAAGTCCGCTACCCATTCTTGATATACCGGGACGAAGTTGCCTTGTTGCGCTAGGGTGGAAAACTGGGAGAAATCCGGAAACATCATTATTTTTCAAAGGTAATTGGTAATTGGTAATGGGTAATGGGTTTTTACTTACCAATTACCCATTACTAATTACCCATTAGCTACTAACATCTAGTTACGGAGCGTCGTAGGTAGTAACACCGCTAAACTTAACTTTGGAGGGACTGGGGTTTTGTCCGATCCGACGGTCTACATAACGCACTTTGTCACGACCTTCATTTACCTTTTCAGGGAAGACACCATCAGCTGGGTGAAGTAAAGTGGTTTCTCCGTTGGGTAAAATCCGGTAAACTTTATAATCTGTGATTTTGAGTTTCCGGAGTTGCTGACCGCCCAAAAAGATGCCATATTCTTTACGAGCTATATACAGCAGGTTTTCACCTTTCCGCATAGTAGCAGCACCACCTGTAGGCAATTCAAAAACTTGCTCTTTCGGGCTAGTCCAAGTGATAGCGTACTTTTCTTCGACTTGTGCTTTTGTGAGCAAGCCACCGGTGCTGCCAGCAAATAGTGGGGTTTGTCCAGAGAGTGTTTCTGCCATAAAGTCTGTTCTCTCAACGTTTTTAGGGAATCCTAACACTGCAACCAGGATCATATTGCGATCGCGTCATAGACTGTAACAGTTTTTAGTCATTAGTCGTTAGTCATTAGTCAAAAAATAATGTGCCATGCCCCATATTCAATATCTATTTACTCTTGACTTTTGTCCGCTTTTCCTCTTGGCTACTCTGAACAATCGGTATGGTGAAGTGAAACTGACTACCCTGGTCTTTGCCAGTTGACTCTGCCCAAATTTCCCCACCCCAGCCATTAACAATTTGACGGCAAATTGCTAAACCAAGTCCAGTTCCGCCAGTGGTGCGGCGCAGCGCTCCCTCTTCTTGATAGAAGCGGTCAAAAACTACTTTTAGACGATTCGGTTCAATACCGCGTCCAGTGTCAGCCACAGTCACCTCAACCATTTGATGGTTGTTGTAAATCGCTTTAATAGTGATTTCTCCTTGGGGTGGCGTAAATTTACAAGCATTGTCCATGAGTTTTGCCAGTACCTCTACTAGCCAATCACCATCAGCCCTTACTAGAGGTAGGTTTTCGGCGATTTGAGTCTTGATTTTGGGCGGCTTTTCCGTTGAGGAACGCGTGCGATTGCGGCTGAGTGATAAATCTATACACTCTTGTAAAGTGAGGGATTCTGGATGCCATTCCACCCGACCGCTTTCCAAGTTGGAAAGTGTGAGGAAATCTTGTACCAATTTTCGCATCCGTTCCGAATCGGAAAGAGCAGTGTTGAGCATGATCTGCTGCAACTCCAAGGGCATATCCGGCTCACTAGCGAGACTTTCTAGGCACACTTGAATGGTGGATAGGGGGGTACGCAGTTCATGTCCGGTGATGGCTATGAGGTTGCTACGGGTGCGATCTAGGGCTTCTAGCTGCTGGTTAAGTTCTTCTAGGTTGGCATAAGCTTCTGCTTGGATGAGAGCTGCTCCCACTTGAGTGGCGATCGCTTTTACCAAATCCAATTCCCCTGGTTGACACTCGTGCGGTGGCATTCGGCAATAGTGCAACTCCACAATGCCCAATAATCGCCCCTGATAAAACACTGGTTCCATCAGCCAAGAACGAATGGCAAACTTTTTGGCGATCAAGGAAAGTCCTGGTGAATTGTTTACGCGAGGGTCATTCAGTGTATCGCTAATACAAACACCTTCGCCTTGTTGCACTATGTCCTGAAATAGGGAATTTTTCTCTAACTCCCAAGTTTGCCCAAGTACCGATAAAATACCGGGATTCAAAAACTCGTGTTCAATTATGGCTTGGCTATCTGTGGCTTGAGCGCGGTAAATTAGACAGCGACAAGCTTCTAGGTGTTGTCCTAATTCTTGTGCCGCCACTTGCAGAACTTCGTGAGGATCGAGCGATCGCCGAATGGCAGTGCTAATCGAGTTGACTAATCGTTCTTTTCGTGCTTGGGCAGCAATGGAACGGTAGGCTTTGTGCAGTTTGTACTGACTAGCTTGCAAGTAAGTTACCAAGCGCTGCACAAAGGGATCTGTATCGATGTCACAAGCATATTCGTTGATCTGTTCTGCTCCAGAGTGGCTTCGCGGCTCTCCTATGCCAAACCTCTGACGTGCCTCCTCAATTTTACTTGCCAGTTCTGGTCTGTAAACCAAAATTCTGTCTAACAGCAATTCGGCTGCTTTGAGGCTAACTCCCCTTTCCGATGTCCAAACTCCCTCAAATCTTCGCGCTGTATCTATATCCAGATTAGGGCTTAGTTCTGGTAGTTGCTTGTTTTTGGCAATAGAACCAAGGCTTTCCCGGCAAACTAGACAAGTAGCATAATTGTCAGCAATCACTACTAAATGCCACTCTTGGCTTAAGCCATCCTTTGGCTCAAAAGCGATTTTTTCGTAGTGTTCGGAACTGTTGGCGAAATCAGTTTCTGGAGCAGATAATACGTATATTTGGTTACTCCGCAAGGCAAGTCGCTGGTAGCGATGAGCTTCTTGGCGATAGAATCGCTCTCGCTGGAAACTAGCAATTACAAGGGGTTGTGCTAAAGTCGCAGCCAAAACTTGATCTTCCATCGCATGGGAGAGCGCCGTTAGTGAAGCCTTAAAATATAGCTGGGGCCGCAAGTATGGTAGGGACTTTAGCAGATCACTCAGCACAGAAGTCGAAATGCTCATGAATTATTGTTAAACGCTCAACCTCGACAAGATCCACGTCACAGCTGCATTGTACAAATTCCAAGGGACTCTCAAGTTAAATAGAGAGTTGCAATATGTAAAGAACGCTAAAAAGCACTTTCTGCCAAAGCAGGCGCAACACTTTGTTACCAATTAGGAGGAGTGCGTACAACTTGATTTGTTGATTGACAACCTACTACGCCCAATATACATTCTCGACCAACTTTGAAATATGCTTGCACAACTAAAATATTTCAGCACTAAGTACCAAATAACTAATTGTTGTATTGTTTTAACTATTATATTCACTAATAACCACTGATTATTGATTGATATTTCACGCGTTGGCGTAGCCAGTCGTAGACATCGGCTACTTTGCCCACGTTGATTTATGCCGACTAAATAAATTTTCTTACCCAAAAACTATTACTGCTACATTCACATAATTTAATCAATAATTATTGATTAAATTTAATCAATTAATTAATTATCATAAATTAGTCTAATCAAATGCCATAGCTATTTTAGACAAAATCGTATAATAGTAGAGAACAAATGCTGTCTATGTTCAACAAAAGCAGTGAATTCCACTTTCTTGCTGAGTATTATATGTGCCTTGTGTCTGATGAAAGTTTAATGACTAATAAATTTTCTAAAAATCCTCAGTTTTCAGCCTTGACTTTAGAGTTATAAAATATAAGTTTATAATTATCTGCTTATACAGGTTTGAGCGCTGCTATTTTGTCAGCAGTATGGCTCCAATGGCTCAAGCAAGTTTTAGAAAGCGTCTTTTTTTTGAAAGTTGTGAGGGTCAGCAACCTCTACTCAGAAGACCACAAAAATATAGACCTGTACACGGAACTTTGGCTAATGACACCGGATACGCTAATGACCCCGGAAAAAATTTTCCTGGATGGAAAAACTTTTATTCCTGCCGAACAATTACCTATCCCGGAGTGGCCTTGTGTTGTGAGTGAAAGACCACAGCCGACACTGACGGTTAAAGATGATGATTTATTTTTTGTGACGGATACTATCGGGAATATTTCTGGATGTTCCCTCAACGATGGTAATCCTAGCATGGGATTGTTTTGTTGTGATACGAGATTTCTCAATCGCTTGGAGTTGCAAATTGAAGGGCGCTCGCCTGTACTCCTCAGTAGTACTGCTGAAAAAGGGTTTTCACTTTCAGTTTTGTGTACCAACCCCAGAATCGACGAACGCCTGAAAGCAGACACTGTAGGTATTCGCCGGGAAATGGTTCTGAATGGGGCACTATTTGAAGAAATAGAGGTATCTAATTACAGCACAACAACTGTCAATTTTGAACTAAGCATCAGCTTTGATGCAGACTTTGTTGATTTATTTGAAGTCCGGGGTTATGACAGAGAAAAACGAGGTCGGCTCTTACGTCTAGTAGAACCGACGGCTGAAGAAGGAACACTTTCTCTGGTCGATGGTCTTTCGCCTATAGCTAAAGAGCCACCAAATTTTAGGGAAGAATCTTTAACACTCGCCTATCAAGGACTGGATGGCTCGGTAATGGAATCCCGTCTTCTATTCCAGCATCGCCAACCAGACTATTTCAAGGGTTACACTGCGGTTTGGCAGCTAGAGTTGGCTTCCCACGAAACTCAAAAGCTGGGTTATCGGGTGAATATGTTGAAAAACAACCAGTCCAGTTCAACTGTGAGCGCCGCCTTCACTTTAGGACAGGCGAAAGCCGCTGAGTTGATGGAGGAGCAACACTGGGTACAACAAATTACACGCATTAGCTCAGATAAGAGTATTTTCAATCGTGTGATTGAGCGGGCCGAGCAAGATATGTATTTGTTGCGCCAGTCTTTTGGGAAGTATAAGACTGTTTCGGCTGGAGTGCCGTGGTTTTCTACACTCTTTGGGCGAGATTCGCTGATTACAGCTTCCCAAACCCTGATGTTAAACTCACAAATCGCCAAAGAAACGCTGATATTACTGGCGACATATCAAGGTAAAATCGACGATGAATGGCGCGAGGAAGAACCGGGTAAGATTTTGCACGAGTTACGTTTGGGAGAAATGGCTCGTTGTCAAGAAATTCCCCATACGCCTTATTACGGTACAGTTGATGCCACTCCTTTATGGCTGATGCTGTATGCCGAACATTATGCTTGGACTCACGATCAAGAACTTCTAGAGCAACTTTGGCCGAATGCTCTAGCAGCAATGGACTGGATCGATCGCAATACGAAAGAAACCAGCTACCTCAGTTATTTCCGTAAATCTAAACGCGGTCTTGCTAACCAAGGTTGGAAAGATTCTGGTGACTGTATCGTAGACCACAAGGGAGAATTAGCTAACGGCCCAATTGCTCTGTGTGAGGTGCAAGCTTATGTCTATGCTGCAAAAACGCGCCTAGCAGAAATAGCTAGGATGAAGAAGCGCCTTGATTTGGCAGATCGTTGGCAAGAAGAGGCCAGAAATCTTAAGTTTCGTTTTAATCGAGATTTTTGGGTGGAAGACCATGATTTCTGCGCTTTGGCTTTGGATGGAGATGGCAAGGCAGTAGATAGTATTACCTCAAATCCTGGTCATTGTCTGCATTTGGGTCTTTTTACACACGAAAGAGCCTATAGTGTAGCAGAACGGTTGCGAGCACCAGATATGTTTAATGGTTGGGGCATTCGCACCCTGAGTAGTTTGTCACCCGCTTACAATCCGATGGGCTATCACATTGGTTCGGTTTGGCCCCATGATAACGCTCTGATTGCAATGGGATTGCGATCGCTCGGTCTTATTGATCAAGCACTGGAACTTTTCCAAGGTTTATTCGACATGACTAGTCAGCAGCCTTACCAACGTCCTCCAGAACTTTTCTGCGGCTACGAACGGAACGGTGATAATGCTCCTGTGCAGTATCCAGTTGCCTGCACTCCCCAAGCTTGGGCTACTGGTAGTATTTTCCAACTACTGCAAATGATGGTTAACTTGGTGCCTGATGCTCAGAATAACTGCTTGCGAATAATCGATCCCGCTTTGCCAGAATCGATTAATCGTCTGTCATTTCATAATTTGCGAGTCGGCCCCACCATCCTCGATTTGGAGTTCGAACGCTCTGGTACTACGACTGCTTGTCGCGTTGCAAAAAAACGCGGTAATTTACGCGTAGTTATCGAAGCATAGAAAGATAGTAGGGAGTAGGGAGTAAGTAATTCATCACTCCCTATTTTATGCTTGGTGCGTAGGCGTATCGCGCAGTACCATTCACTCCAACCAACGCAGTGTTAGCCTGCTTCATCGCTAGTGTATAGAGTTCTCAAAAGCTGCTCTGCAAGCTCGATCAATTCATATATATTATATAATTTTGCGTAAGTTATGTAGTTTTGAAGCCATGAGGAATAGAATTACGTAATGAGAATGCATTCATTAGTAACTGATACTCAGATTTTCAAACTACACCATGCCCTTTCAGGCTCAACCTGTCCTAAGTTAACAAAATAATGTTAATTTACCAGCTTACCGACGCGATCGCCTCAAATTCAAAGTATGGGAATAGAATTTTGCTAGGGGAAGGGTTAAGGATGTAAAAACAACAATGGTTTACACCCAAACTTCTAACTCTTATACTTCATCAGAATTTTCTCTTTTATGTCCTGGGGATGCTTCGTAAAGTGCATCGAGATGTTGACGCGCATCTTCAACGTTAATCGAACGCATTACCAAAAGTGGCTCTTTAATTAAGTTACCCGCGCTATCTAATAACTCTGGATGGGGTACAAACTGTTTTTTTGATGAATAATAACCATAGTTGCCTTGATTATTCATTGGCGAGGAATTCGTCGGGTAAGTTCGCTCCCGATCAAAACTGAACATGATCAGGTTACGAATTAAGTTGCCAACAGCTATAAATGCAAGGATTGTAAAAGCAAGAATGTAAAGTAGGTGTAACATTGGATTTTCCTCCAGAACAGTAATTTTTAAAACTTTATTTTGATTTTGTAACGCTTTGTTTCGCCGACACTGTAACTCACAGTTAAGACGAGCATTTGACGCACAAAGAGTGCGTTTACATTTATATGGAGCTATTTGTCAACCGTCATTTCACTTACGGTAGCATAGGATACATTATCTTGTTAATCCAAATAATGTTAAGAAAGTGTTAAGAGTTTTTTACTATTTCTTTGACGGCTGATTGACCGTCTTGTGTAGATGCAAAGGGGCTTGTCGTTAGAGATCGCTAAGTAGCCTGCCAAAATTTAGCAGATGCTTCTATCTGTTGCTTAGACTTCACGCGCTTGACGAAAGCGCATTGCGACATTCCAGCATTCTGTTACTAATTGATGCCAAGGCATTAACGTTGCCATATCAATTCCGACTTGTTTATCAGTAGCAGTAAACAGCATCTTCGCCGTATTTAGTTCATCCTGTGCTTGCTTAACCCGCAAGAGCAAGTCAGATTGCTCTTGGTGACTCATAAATGATAGTTGCTCGGTTTCGAGTAAATGGCGCGATCGCATAAACCAATGCTGAAAATCTTCCAGCAGGGGTTCTAAAACCGTTTTCAGCAAATCAGTCCCTGGTAAATTCGAGTCTGACATAAATGAGAAGAATATTTCAAACTTTCTTACTAATATTAACGTTATTTACGTTTCTTAACATTTTTATTATTTCTCTCATAATTCCGAGGATGTGAAAATATGTAACAAAGAACACAGAATTCATTATATAGTCTTGCTCATGGGTTTGTACAGTTCCTTTGGATAGGTGTCTACATATCATATCGGGAGTTAGCTGACACCGAGCTGCAATTCATAAGTTAATTTAGCGATGTCTACGACGGGCTACGCCTACGCGTGGAATCCTGAATTTGATATTCACCGAACCGATCAAAAATTTATCTTTATCCCCTATCACAAATGAAGTCAGTAGTTGGAAGATAAAGCTGATCTGGCAAAAATCAAAGTCGTTATAGTTGAATAAGCCTACAGATTCAGATAAATCACCTTTTGTAATCACTTCGCCAATGGTTCAGCAGCCAATGTCGCCAAATTCATCAAATCAGTCACAACAGTCAGAACAAATTGAAAAAATTTATTTACCGCGTACTAGCGAATCAGAAAACTTAAAAAAGATTCGCCACACTGCTTCCCATGTAATGGCAATGGCAGTACAGAAGCTGTTTCCCAAGGCGCAAGTTACAATCGGCCCTTGGATTGAAAACGGTTTTTACTACGACTTCGACAATCCAGAACCATTTAGCGAAAATGATCTCAAAGTCATCAAAAAAGAGATGGCTAAGATTATCAATCGCAAACTGGCAGTAATTCGGGAAGAAGTCAGCCGCGAAGAAGCCGAACGCCGGATTCAAGGAATTAACGAACCTTACAAGCTAGAAATCCTAGCAGATATCAAACAGGAACCAATTACGATTTACCACCTGGGGAATGAATGGTGGGATTTGTGTGCAGGGCCTCATCTGGAAAATACCAGCGAATTAAACCCGAAGGCAATTGAACTAGAAAGTGTTGCTGGTGCTTATTGGCGTGGGGATGAAACCAAAGCCCAATTACAACGCATCTACGCCACCGCTTGGGAAAGTCCAGAACAACTCGCTGAATATAAGCGACGCAAAGAAGAAGCACTGCGCCGAGATCACCGGAAACTGGGTAAGGAACTGGGATTATTTATATTTTCTGACCAAGTGGGGCCGGGTTTACCTTTGTGGACACCCAAAGGTACTCTGTTAAGGAGTACTTTAGAAGAATTCCTCAAGCAAGAACAGATCAAGCGCGGCTACCAGCAGGTTGTCACTCCTCATATTGGCAGAGTGGATTTATTTAAAACCTCTGGACACTGGCAGAAATATAAAGAGGATCTGTTCCCGATGATGGCAGAAAATCAGGAAGCCGCAACAATGGAACAAGGCTTTGTTCTCAAAGCCATGAATTGTCCCTTTCACATCCAAATATATAAGAGTGAATTACGTTCCTACCGGGAACTACCGATGCGGCTAGCAGAATTTGGCACTGTTTACCGCTACGAACAATCAGGAGAACTGGGCGGTTTAACACGGGTGCGGGGTTTCACTCAAGATGATGCCCACATATTTGTTACTCCAGAACAGTTAGACAGCGAATTCCTCAAAGTGGTGGATTTGATCTTGTCAGTGATTAAGACTCTGCAACTTGGGAATTTTAAAGCGCGACTCAGTTTCCGAGATCCAACCAGTGATAAGTATATCGGTTCCGATGAAGCTTGGAACCAGGCTGAGAATGCCATTCGTCGGGCTGTTGAAACCTTGGGAATGGATCATTTTGAGGGAATTGGGGAAGCAGCTTTCTACGGGCCCAAGCTAGATTTTATTGTCAGTGATGCCCTAGAACGGGAGTGGCAATTGGGAACTGTGCAGGTAGATTACAACTTGCCAGAACGCTTTGATTTGGAGTACGTCGCTGAAGATGGTGTTCGCAAACGTCCAATAATGATTCACCGTGCGCCTTTTGGTTCGCTGGAAAGGTTGATTGGGATCTTAATTGAAGAGTATGCAGGCGATTTCCCTCTGTGGTTAGCGCCAGTGCAAGCTAGATTACTGCCAGTGGGTGATACACAGCTAGACTTTGCTAAAGATGTGGTGGCGAAGATGAAAGCGTTGGGCATCCGTGCAGAAGTTGATACTAGTGGCGATCGCTTGGGTAAACAGATTCGCAATGCAGAGAAAGAAAAAATACCCGTGATGGCAGTGGTGGGAGCTAAGGAAGTGGAAACCAACACCTTGAGTATTCGTACCCGCGCCTCTGGGGAATTGGGAGTTATCCCTGTAGATGAGGTGGTGGATAAAATGAAGGATGCGATCGCTAAGTTCGAGAATTTCTAAAATCTAACTACAGACGCACACTAATTATAATTGGTGTGCGTCTGTGGTTAGTAGATCACACCATTGGCTAGCTGGTGGGTTTTGGTCAAGGTGCGATCGCAATGTATTTAATATCAAAGACTCATTAACGGAGTTCAAAGGTGGATTCATCCACTTCAAAGACTCATTTTAATTTTAACTTTTGACGGGTTCTGGAAGGTTATAAAGTATCACAGACAACAAAACTTTTCTTAATCACCGCACCCAAGAAAACTTTTCGAGTTATTCAACATTGATAGGATTGATCTAAAGACTTGTGGAATCTGCTCTTCCTAAACAGACTGGACTTGCATAAATTACTGTCAACAATTTTTGACTCACATCATGAATCGCTTTACCTCTATTTTGCTTGCCGGCTTGATAGCATCTGCTTCAGCTTTGGCTATTTCTCCAAAAGCTGATGCTAATATACCAGTGTCTTATATTGCTGAGTTAGATAGCAACAGCTATCAACGCAACGATGATGGTAACTACGAGCTTCTGAGTCGTCACTACAGAAATGGTGATTATGACCGCCAGAACGACCTTCGCAACATTCGTGACAATAATCGCCGCTATGACCGCGATAATAACCGTCGCTATGACCGCGATAATAACCGTCGCTATGACCGCGACAATAATCGTCGCTATGACCGCGACAATAATCGTCGCTATGACCGCGACAATAACCGTCGCTATGACCGCGATAATAACCGTCGCTATGACCGCGACAATAACCGTCGCTATGACCGCGATAATAACCTTCGCAACATTCGTGATAATTACCGTCGCTATGAGCGCGATCGCGACTGGGGTCGTAGTTAATCCCTTTGCCTATCTATTAAGGCTTAGTTCCAAGTGAACTGAGCATTGATTCTACTTGGCGTTAGGACAGACACAATCTCTGTTTCCACTCATTCCTAATATCTGACTTTTCACTCTTATCTAGAAAACCTCGCTTCTATTCCCTAGTAAGGAAGCTTGCTCAGGGGTTAGGTTTAGCGTTAGCTTTCCTATATGACGTGAAAAGTCAGATTTTTATTAAATCAGGAATTTGCCCTCAGCCTAGAAGTCTCTTTCTTATACCAATTCAATTAATGATTGCAACACATCCTTGGGTAAAGACGCGATGAATCGCGTCTCTACAAATGGTCTATTTGTCGTATTCTTTTTTCAAATTGGTATTAATTACGAATTAATATCACGTCCTTGGCCGCAACAATTGCACGAAGGTATCACTCACAGTATGGTCTTTGGTATCGGCGGCGTATTGAATTAATTTTTCTTTCAATTCTGTGGCAGCATCTAACGGGAGTAAGGTTGCTAGCAAAAAGTAGACACCACGAAAACGGGGGTCGTCCATGTGGTCAAGGAGACGGTTTTTAGCTTCCTCACTCTCGCCCAGAAAGTTCTGCACTAAAAAGAAATCCATAATCTTATCGTGGCGAAAGTACCATTCTCTCTTGGCTTCGCCTTTTTCGTCTTGCCACTGACGGCTGACGACCATTTTATATTTCTCGTCTTCCAAAGACTGTAATACCTGATAAAATTCATCCGCAGGTAACGCCTGTTCATCATTCAGCCGCATTTGATAGACAGCATCGGAGAATTTTTTCAGGGGAAATTCCTGGTTCCACTCTTGCAAATATTCTCTTGCCATCAATTGATATTGATGTTGTTGCAAGTGAAACAAATCGGGGTATTCGCCTTGGGATAGCATCAGGGCTACCACAGTTAAATCCATTGGATTTGAGAGAACCTTCTCAATGGCGCTTAACTCTTGTGGTGATTGCTGATTCGTGAGGGCTTTGGTTAAAAAACTAGCAGTGGCTTGCTCATAATCAGTACCTTGAACTTTGGCATTTTTGGGTAGTCGTGGCTGACGGGAAATCAAAAATTGCTGAATTTGTGGTTCCTCAAGGGGCAGCAATTTATATATTTTGGCTGTTGAGGGTGGTGTCCACTCTAGGGGTTGAGTGGTCATGATAATGTTACCTCGGAAATAGCTTTCGGCAAACTGACAGATTTTTGCCCTAGTGTCGGCGGTAACTTCATTGAGTCCATCAATGCAAATATCTAATGCGCCACTGTAAATTAAATTCTTGAGAAAATCAGCATCTTGTGCTTGGCCGTGCAGTTTGGCTTGAATTGCCTCAATTACCCCTTTGTCACACTTATGGGCAGGTAGATAAACCACAAGCCGCCCAGAAGTTTTTACCAAATAACGCAGATACATTGATTTACCCAACCCAGAATCACCTTCCAAGATGACTTGTCCTTTGATGTTAGGTAGCACTTGGGTAATTGGTACGGGTTCATCTACACCGGGAACTTTCACTTTAGAATTTGGGAAGTAAGCTTCGGGGTTAAAATTATCTAACCCGGCATCGGCTAGTAGGGAAGGTTTGAAGGGTTCAAATAACTTTTCGCGGAAAAAGGGAACCCAGGTGAGAATTAAGCCGACGTAGCCGACACCGAGAATGCGCCTCACCCAAGGATTCCAGAAAAAGATGGCTTGAACTTGGGGAAATTTGGGATAAGCGAAGATGAGGACAAGCCAAAAGGCAGCATGAATCAAAATAGTCATTCTGGCGTTGAACAACCACTGCCAGGTTTTGAGGTTAACTATTACTGATTGCAGCGAATCAGCTTCGTTGTATCCGGCGTTTTTGAGGTTGTTGTTGTGAGTTTCTAGAATACCAATATCTTGTGGTTGCCAAGAGACTTTTCTCGCAACTACAGCAATTTGCTTTGCTAAGTCTTCCCGTAATCGTGCTAAACCTTGGCTGGGTTCCCAGGCTTGGGCAAATATTTTGAGAGTTTTATCACCGCGATCGTGGCTTAATGAAGCAGGAATTGTTTTAGTGTCAGGAAAACCCAGCCATGTGAGTAGTGTTTTGACTTCATTAGTGCCGCCACCCAGGAAATATGTCAAAAATCGCCACTGTGCAAATTCTGATTGACCATCGTAATAGATGCTATCCAGAATTACAACAATATTATTCAGGTTGAGTTGTTCAATCTTTTCCAATGCCGATGCTGCACTAGAACGAATATAGGAGTAAACGGTTTTATCCTTGAGGAAGTCGAGGATGTCTTTGACGTAGGGTTTGGCTGCCTCCCCCAGATTTCCCAATGCTGATGCTGCACCGGAACGAACATTGGGGTTAACGGTTTTATCCTTGAGGATATCAACGATGTCTTTGACGTAGGGTTTGGCTGCCTCCCCCAAATTTCCCAATACAGAACTTGGAAAGTCAGCCTCATAGCTTCCAACAATTTTATCCTTGAGGAAATCGAGGATGTCTTTGACGTAGGGTTTGGCTGCCTCCCTCAGATTTTCTAATGCTACTGCTGCACCGGAACGAACCATAGTTTCAACAGTTTTATCCTTGAGGATATCAGCGATGTCTTTGACGTAGGGTTTGGCTACCTCCCCCAGATTTCCCAATGCCATTGCTGCACGGTAACGAACATCTTTGTCAACGGTTTTATCCTTGAGGAAGTCAAGGATGTCTTTGACGTAGGGTTTGGCTGCCTTCCCCAGATTTCCCAATGCCGATGCTGCACCGTAACGAACAGAGGGGTCAACGGTTTTATCCTTGAGGATGTCAGCGATGTCTTTGACGTAGGGTTTGGCT
>NZ_JBIQNW010000012.1:44610-186794 GCF_047228265.1 Nostoc sp. UIC 10607
GCTGCACCGTAACGAACAGAGGGGTCAACGGTTTTATCCTTGAGGATGTCAGCGATGTCTTTGACGTAGGGTTTGGCAGCCTCCCCCAGATTTCCCAATGCCGATGCTGCACCAAAACGAACATCTTTGTCAACGGTTTTATCCTTGAGGATGTTAGCGATGTCTTTGACGTAGGATTTGGCAGCCTCCCCCAGATTTCCCAATGCCACTGCTGGACGGTAACGAACATCTGAGTCAACGGTTTTATCCTTGAGGAAGTCAAGGATGTCTTTGACGTAGGGTTTGGCTGCCTCCCCCAGATTTCCCAATGCCACTGCTGCACCGTAACGAACAGAGGGGTCAACGGTTTTATCCTTGAGGATGTCAGCGATGTCTTTGACGTAGGGTTTGGCAGCCTCCTCCAGATTTCCCAATGCCGATGCTGCACCGGAACGAACATCTTTGTCAACGGTTTTATCCTTGAAGATGTCAGCGATATATTTGACGTAGGGTTTAGCTGCCTCCCCCAGATTTCCCAATGCCGATGCTGCACCGGAACGAACAGAGGGGTCAACGGTTTTATCCTTGAGGATATTGAAAACTTTCTGAGCAATATCCTCTGGTTTCTGAACCACCAATTTTAAATTTTTTAGATCATATTCATTGAATTTTCTAAAAGCGAGTTTCTTTACTTCGTCATATCCATCATCAAGGGCAGCAACGATACCGTTAATCTGCCACGCTTGTGGTGTCGGGTTGGGCTGTTCTTTCGCACTCACCCAAGGCAGGGCGAGGAGGAGAGTCAACAGCAGGATAAAAGGAAAAAGGAAAAAGGGCGACGATCGCTTTTTAATTATGTGCAGATACATTTGTATAATTCGTAATTCGTAATTTTATTTAGATATAAAGGCTCTTTCTGCCTTTTCCTTGGTAGGGAAAGAGAAGGGAGTTAGGTTTCTACTAGTAAATCAGGAACCGATACAGTTATCTTTTTATCGTCTGATAACTCAACCTAGCTAGAAATGGAATATTAATGTAAATACTACAGGAATTTCAAAAGATACGCTCAGAGTACAATACTGAGCTTGCCTAAGTGATGGTGCGTAGGCGTAGCCCGCACTTCTCTACAAGACGCTCTGCGACATGGTTCGACTCCGCTCAGTGACCATCGTAGACATCGCCTACTCAAACCACTGCACGAGATAATAACAATACCTCGTTCAATTGTTAGCGATCGTCAATGTCCTTTGATAACCTGTGCAAACTCCTGTCCGAAAAACATCCTGCTACCTTTGCCAGTTGGGTATTAGGAACACCGCAAACTTCCGTCAAAGTCCTCAAAACCGAATTGAGTATCGAACCGATTCGTGCTGATTACGTCACATTCCTACAGCTACAAGGACGCATTCTCCACCTGGAATTTCAAACCAAACTAGAATCTACGCCACCCCTACCCCTGCGGATGCTAGATTACTGGGTACGCTTGTATCGTTTGTATCGTCTACCAATAACGCAAGTTGTCGTACTATTGCTTCCCCCTGCACCGGGAACAGTAATTGAAACTGTCTTCTGTGTCGAAACTACCCGTCATGAATATCGCGTGATTCGCTTATGGGAAGAAAATCCTGAACCATTCCTCAATGATCCCGCTTTGTTACCATTAGCACCACTGGCGGCAACCACGCAACCCCAAGCTTTGTTGCAACAAGTTGTGGGAAAAGTTAATCAACTTGAGCCAAGACAACGACCAGAAATTTCCGCTTACACCCAAATCTTAGCGGGGTTAAAATACAATCAAGAATTGATTCGACAATTATTTCGGGAGGGTATGATGCGCGAGTCAGTGATTTATCAAGAAATTCTCGCTGAAGGTGAACAACGCGGCGAACAACGCGGACGGGAAGAAGGACGAAAGGCAGAAGGGCAATTGCTAATTCTCCGTCAGCTTACTCGACGGGTGGGAGAATTACCCCAAGAGATGCTAGACCGGATTGAAACTCTCTCTTTAGAACAATTAGAAAATCTCGGTGAAGCATTGTTGGATTTTCAGGCGATCGCGGATTTAGAAACCTGGTTTGGTACATTAGACGTAGGAGTGAAAATAACGTAGGTACAATTTATGAATTATGCCTACCAAGGATTTTGGGCAACGCATAATTAATTTCACTCCTATGTCTATTAGATGAATTTTTCCATTTGAGCCAATGCCTGATGGCGTTAGGGAAAAAATAGTTTCAGAAGAACGAAAGCAAGTTGAGCTGATCAAGTCGCCGCATTAAAGCTTAATTAACTTGAAGCCCCAAGGTTTCAAAGCCGCTAAAGCTATTTCTTCATTTACACCCTCATAAGCTTCCCATTCCAAAGGGTGTTCTTTGGGATGTCCGTCGCCGACATTACCTGCAACTTTAATTATTGGACAGTTGGCGATGCGATCGCGCTCCAACCCTCTTGGAATTGCTAGTTCGATTTTGTGCCCGATAAACTTCGCTGTACTGTCATTAGCTACAGATTCACGGATTAAACAAATATCACCCGCAGTCCCCCAAGTAGTTTGGTAAATGTGGAGGAACGATATATAAGTTGCTGGTTTGATGGATCTTTTTAGAACGTGCATTATCTGTAATCCTTACACTATGAGGGAAAAATCATAAATCATATGAGTATTTTGTATCACGTTCGTAGGGAAGAATGTTTTTAAATCACATTTTGCACCTAGCCCAGGCGATTAGAAACCGCCTGGTAGAAAATGTGAAGCTTAAAATACAATAATTGCCCACATACTAACTCCCAACCCAATAGCTGCTAGGTGTTGCCAAAGGAGCGATTGCACTGGTTGCTTTGCAATCTTTTGCGTTAATAATATAGTCAGCAACACTGCTAAAATTATCGTTGCACCTTGCAAAAAGGCAATCACAGCTGGGTGAGCAACCAATATTGGTAATTGTTCTCCACTCAGACCAAGAGTAGCAAAGGTAACTGGTAAAATCCGCCCGCCTTCGCCTAAGCCCAAACGCAGATAGTGAGCCAAGTTTCCCCCCAAAACTAATGGTAGGTAGCCATAGGCAAGTTCTACAAACGATCGCGACTTACGGTTAAAGTTGAACACTTGGAGCAAGCCATAAGCCCCAAAGGTAAAAATCGCTGGGACAATTAACACTAGCAGCGATAATCCCAAGTGCTGCCAAAACTGAGTTAAATCCAGTTGTAACCCCAGCCAAGATTGCAATTCTGGCAAGCGATGCAGATATATCCCACCCAACAGCAAAAACAATAATGCTACTTCATAGGTGCGGGGTACATGAGTTGTCCACAGTTCAATACCAGGGGGACGCAAGTTGAACTCAACGGAACGATGGGGACAGGCTTTTAGGCAAGTCATACACAGTACGCAATCTCTGTTATCTTCTAACTGCGCTGGGTGGGAGTATAAAGGACATCCATTCGTTTCCATCCCTTCGCCCTTTTGTGGCCCACCTTTATAGCACTGATACGTGGTGCAACTGGCAGAACAAATACCTTGCTGTGCCCGGAGTTCCGTCATTGAGAGTTTGGCAAATAAACCATTCATCCCGCCGATGGGACAGAGATAACGACACCAAAACCGCCGCTCAAAAAGGGCAGAGAAAATCATTGCCCCAGCAGTAATTAACAGTAGCAAACAAGCACTGAGGTAGGCGGTATTTTCTAAATGCCAGAGTTCTTCCCATAAGAAAATTAGGGAGAACAAACCAAACATGAACCATCCGCCCCATTTCTCAGCTTGCTGTCTCGGCCAGCGTTTAAGTTGTCGAGGCCACAGCCAGAGAGATAACTTTTGGGTAATTTCCCCATAAATCATGAAGGGACAAACAGAACACCAGATACGCCCCAAAAAGGGAAAGAGAAATAAGAAGAAAGGCCACCACCAAGCCCAAAATAAATTTAATACGAAATTGCGATCGCGAGTTTGTGGCCCAATAAATAACACCGCAACTATAATCGCAAAAGCCGTTGCAGTAAAACCATAGTTAATGCGATCGGGCCACCAAGGACTACGTAAAAACCGCCGCAAACGAGGATAGGCATTTAACAGATTCACCCGAAATCGTTTTTTCTTGGCTTCGGCTGGCCAGAAAATTTCTTCTGTTAATTCATTAGCACCCTCCGCTTGCACAATCGCTCTTTCAACCAGATTTTTTAATTCCTTGAGATTGCCAGGAAAATCATAAGACTGGAGGCGACGCAAAGCTTCTGGGGTGATGTGCGGTTTCGGAACGCCTCTAGATCGAATATAGAGACTAGTATAATATTCAACCTGTGCCTGAATATCAGCTTTCCGCACCCGTAGCGGTGGTACTTTAATAATGTGACCGATACAGCGTTCAATTGTCGGCTGGGTTTTTTCGGAAACAATCAAAATTCTGGCTTTACTGGGACGAGGTTCAGGTGCTGGTTCTCCTGAACGAGCGACGGGGGTATATGTGCCAGTTTTAAGCAACTGCGTCACGGAAGGTAATAATTCTTGTGGCAATTCTTGGATATTGTTGAGAACTAAAGTACCTTCTCCCAGCCATTCCAACAGTCCTGGTTTACCGCCAGCACGACCGAATAAATCTGCACCGCTAGTTTGCAGAATACCGCAATTTACTTTAATAATTGGTTCTCGTCGTTTTGGAGAACCAAAGTGGATGAGGGCTGCTATATTGTCTTTTTCTAACCCTGGTTCTCCAAAAATATCCACTGATTTTCGGTCAGCCGCCGCTTCTCGAATTTGCTCGCGCAGCCTTACAGCATAGCGACTTGTACCGACAATTCCGCGTTGGGCTTTGGTAACTAAATATGGTCGTAAAGCTACGGAACGTTCTTGTTCATAGCCAAGTGCAGATGTAGCCTGAGCTAATTCTTGAGCCAATTGACGCGAAAAAGCCTGAGCAATTTCTGGGTATTGGGTGGCTAATTCACGAAATTTATCACCAGGCACAACCCACAAATGACATTCTGTTACCGTAGTAATTGTGAATGGAGTTAATTCATCCAACAGCAATTCTTTGAGTTCAATCACTGCACCGGGGAGGAATCCACAAGCTAAGGCTGGGTTGGTTTGATTGGTGCTATTGCTTTCGAGTTGACCTTCTACAAGAATATAAAGTGCTTCTGGTGGAGTGCCTTCGCTAACTAAGTCAGTTTCGGCACTCACTACTTGTTCTTCCATGACTTGTGCGATCGCATTTAACACCCCAGGCGAGAGAATTCCTAAACTGGTGCGTTCTTGTAGCCATATAACCGTTTCTGGAGATGTCATATTAATTTCTCCGTGTAGGCTGTTATGTATAACTGTTTTCAATTTGGCGGAATACAGTAGGGGCGCACAGTTATGTGCCTCTATTGGGTATTACATCCAAACAATAACCGCTATCAAAGAAATTATCCTCTGAAAGGAATGTCAAAATATCTGTGTGCGGCTGTTATAAATTAATATCTGAGAATTGATCGGGGACAAATTATGGCAATTTATCTAGACTCAGCGATCGCATCTGAAGCTGAAGTTGTTAAGCTTTGGGGATGGGTGAAAGGCATTACCACAAATCCCACGCTGTTGGCTCAAAGCGATACGCCACCAGAAACCACGCTCAAAAAATTGCTTGCCTTGACTTCTGGCCCGTTATACTATCAACTTGTGGCATCTGATAAAGTCGGAATGCTAGCTGAAGGTAGAAAGGCTTTCGAGATTATTGGTTCACAAACAATTTTAAAGATTCCCGCAACACCGTTGGGTTTTGAAGTGGTGGCGAGTCTATCACCAGAAATTACCTGTTCGGTGACAGCAATTTACAGTGCAGCACAGGCAGCAGTGGCACGGGAAGCAGGAGCTAAAATTGCTATAGCTTATGTAAATCGAGCTACGCGGTTGTTAGGTGATGGCATTGCCTTAGTGCGAGATATGGCTAGCGTCCTCAAAGGCAGTGATACGCAAATTTTGGCAGCTAGTATCAAATCTCCCGAAGAAGCAGCCGCCTCATTGCAAGCCGGGGCGGATCATTTGACTTTACCATTGGCAATGTTGCAAGCGATCGCAACTCACGAATTCTCACAGAAAACTGTTGAAGAATTCGCTAAAGGAGGCATCGGCTTAAGATAATTCGTAATTCGTAATTCGTAATTCGTAATTCGTAATTCGTAATTCGTAATTAAATATGAGTTTGTCAGATATCCCTAATCTCTGGGTTCCTCTAGTACTTTTAGGTTTAATTATTGTCGCTGCTGTATTTTTCAGCCGCAGCAGTTGATATTTAAATATTCAGCTTGTGATTTACAGGTTGCAAGGCGATCGCTACACTGTTGAAACCAGTAGCCGTTATTTTCCCAACATAAATGTGTCAGAGGTAGTCACAGAGTGTTTAAAAATTGCCTATGAGCGTAATACTAGCGCTGCTATTCGGGGATTGCGCCAGAAATTGACGAGTGAGAATTAAATATTTTGCGATCGCTTCTATACGTTCTGGTTGCAGTTATGTGGCTCATCCCCGACCGTCGTATTGAAAATACTCTCACTTCCTGAACGTATTTGTTCAATATGCGATTGTATCGACCGACAATGCCATTGTATCGACTAACAATGCCATTGTATCGACTAACAATGCCATTGTTTCGGCTGACAATGCCATTGTTTCGACTAACAATGCCATTGTATCGACTGACAATGCCATTGTATCGACCGACAATGCGATTGTATCGACCGACAATGCCATTGTATCGACTAACAATGCGATTGTTTCGACCGACAATGCCATTGTTTCGACTAGCAAAAACAAACTTCCCCTTTCTTGTACCTTGCCTTATCTAAAAACCTCGCCCAATCACACAGAAATATCCAATAGGATGGGATAAAGTTTTTTGTATTGTTATGCAAATGAGAACCGCCATAATCTAATGAGCGAATTTTAGGAGGAAAGGGTTAAACTCCTTTCACACAAGTGCAATACCTAAACACAAAAAATATCAGAATCGCAAAACCAGTCGCCGCATAAAACACGCTACTAATTCCGCCAAAACCAAAGGCATAGCCCATCAACAACGGCCCTAATGTTTGCCCTAACCCAAAGAATGTCCCGTTTACCGATATAATTGTCGCTAAATATTCTCTTGGTGCTAAATCTGCTAAAAGTGTTTGGATACTAGGAAAACCCATACCAAGCCCAATCCCAAAAATTGTGCTGGGGATTAATAGTAACCAGATATTTTGCACAAAGGGAATAATTAACATAGCTAAAGCATAAAAAATATAAGATGCACTAATCAAATTTGTGGCAGGAAACCTTCTAGCCAATCTGCCTAACTGGGAAGATGTGATAGTAATTGCCACGGAAACACTAGAAAGTAGCAATCCAATAATGGTGGGCGGCGCTTTGAAGGTATCGTTCATGAGCTGTGGTAAATAGGTAACGTAAGCGCCATACAGGAAAACAAAGTTAGCCGCACTGGCAATAAAAAGTCCAAATAGCTGACGATTTTTGAGAACTTTTACTGCATTGCTTAAATACTCTTTGAGATTGCGTTCGCCTTTTGGTTCTGGATTCTTGAGTGCAAACAACACCAGTAACCCTAGAGGAATCGCTAATATGGGCAGCATGAAGGGATAATACCAGCCCATTGTTGCTAATGCGCCACCGATTATTGGATAACTTGATGTGCCAACGCTGCTGATACTTGCATTGTAACCCATTGCCGTAATCCGTCTGTCTCCTGTGTATAAATCGCCGATTAAGGTGATACTCAAAGAAAGCAAAGAAGCAGCACCAATTCCTTGCAGCAAACGCAACCATAGCAATAAATTAAAATCGCGGGCAAAGGCGCAAGCTGTACCAGCTATGCCAAATAAAAACAGTGAAGGAACGATAATTCTCTTTCTACCCCATCTATCGGCAAAAATACCAATAATTGGCCCTAAAATCAAAGATGGTAATGTAAATGCTGTAATCAATAAACCCAAATTTTTAGGATTGATATTTAAGTCTTTGGCTAACTTGGGAAAAGCCGGAGTCACGCTAGAAACTCCGATAACAGCAATCAATGCAACTGCACAAATAATCTGGAAATTTAACTCTAGATAAATTGGCCTCTGTCGTTCAAATTGACTGTTATCTTCTGGTGAATTCATGATCCTACCTTGTGTATAAATAATCAAAAACGCGAAGCATCTCTGAAGACGCTTCGCGTTGATGTGCTAAAAAAGAGTGCCTACTTGATTGTCGTCTTAAGCTGCAACTTTTTCCTCAAATGGTTTAAAGGTTTTTTTGCTAGCACCGCAAATTGGACATTCCCAGTCATCGGGAATTTCTTCAAAAGGTGTACCCGGTGCAATTCCCGAATCAGGATCGCCAGCGACTGGATCGTAAATCATACTGCATTGTCTACAAATCCATTTCCGAGTTGTAGGATCTTCACCTGCAACTCTGGTTGCTGTTTGTCCTCCATTTAATACTTCTAAGGCTTCAGCGTAGCGATCTGCGTGGTAATTTTCGATGAATTTTAACAAGCCAAAACGGTGTGCAGCTTCCTGAAATGTGTTGGCATGATCGGTAGATTCTTTAACTTGTTTAAGAAATTCTTCAGCCGCAGGATTGTCGCGATCGCGTTGAGCGTCTGCGGCAAACTCTGGATACATTGTGGTATATTCGTAAGTCTCTCCTTCAATTGCCAAAGATAAGCAGCGAGATACAATTTCCCGCTTTTGTTCATCATTTAAAGCAGCCGAATCTTCTACCACAAGTTCTGGATGAAGCAACTTAAAATGTGCAAAAGCGTGTTCGGTTTCTTGATCTGCTGTTTCTTTAAAAAGTTTCGCCAAGTCTGTAAAACCAAGTTGACGTGCTACCTCAGCAAAAAACAGATACTTGCGATTTGCCATCGATTCACCACCGAAAGCAGCTTCTAAGTTTTGAAGGGTAGTAAAGTTTGATAAATCCATAATTTTTGGATGCCTGCAAAGTGATATTTAGCGTGAGAATACAGACTTTACAACCGGATACACGAGCCGTTATTTGTATAAGTTATAAATGATTTATACAAACTTTTTCAGCCCATATTTAGCAATCCGTTTTGTTAGCTGCTCTTGGACAATTATAAAACCGAAAAGTTTTACAGATGACAAATTCTACTTTTGATTTAGAGATACAGCAGATTTAAACTTTGTGAGGTACACAAGCTAAGTCTGTTACCCAGGTATAAAGCGTGTTTTACTCCTGAATTCTGAATTTTGCTGTAATTGTGATTCTTTCAAGTGGTCTGAAGTTCTAAAAATGGGTAATCGGTGTATCCTGTTGCGTCAGGTGCATAAAATGTCTTTGGCTCTGGGGTGTTCAAATGTGCGTTCAGTTCTAAGCGTTTTGGTAAGTCAGGATTAGCAAGAAATAACTTGCCAAAAGAAACTAAATCTGCGTTGCTGCTGGCAAGAATACTATCTCCTGTTGGGCGATCGTAGCCACCATTGGTAATCAAAGTACCTTGGAATATTTGGCGGAAGTAAGGTGTAACAGGGTTCATGACTTCGCGGGTTGCTAAATCGACTTCGTTCGGTTCCATCAGGTGAAGATAGGCAAGTCCAAAGGGATTAAGAGCTTTGATGACATAACTAAAAGTTTCTTGAGGGTTAGAGTCATGCATTCCGTAGAAAGTGTTACTTGGTGAAAGCTTGATACCAACACGGTTGGCACCCCAAACGCTAGCGACTGCTTCCACAACTTCTAAGAGGAATCGGCTACGCTTTTCTATGGAACCGCCATACTCATCTGTGCGCTGGTTCGAGCCATCTTGGAGGAATTGGTCGATTAAATAGCCAAATGCACCATGAAGTTCAATCCCATCAAATCCAGCCGCCAGGGCATTTTCTGCGCCTTTGCCAAATTGCTCGACAATCTCAGAAATTTCTTGGGTTTCTAAAGCACGGGGAGTTTCCAATGATACTTTACCTATGGGTGTATGGAGTGAGCCAACTCCTGCGATCGCACTAGGAGCAACTGGCAATTCTCCACCAAGTAAAGCCGAGTGAGAAACTCTCCCAGAATGCCAAAGTTGCAAAAAAATTCTGCCCCCTTGTTCATGTACTGCATTAGTTGTCAACTGCCATCCTGCCACTTGTTCTTCTGAGTAAATACCTGGGCAGTTGATGTATCCTAAGCTTAAAGGTGAAACCATTGTACATTCGGTAACGACCAGCCCAGCACTAGCGCGTTGGGCGTAGTAAGTTGCCATGAGCGAGTTTGGGATGCTTGCAATTGCGCGTAAACGCGTCATCGGTGCCATTACGATCCGGTTTGGTAAGGCGTAAGGGCCAAGCTGAACTGGGGTGAAAAGATTGATATTGGAATTCATGGCTGAAATTTCTATTGGTAGATTAACGGCGTTGCACATTATCGGCTGAGGTTTTGAAACGGGGAATATCGCTTTTATGAGGAGAGCTTTGATCGCCTCACGCGATTCCACCGTTTACGCGGATGTTTTGCCCGGTGATCCACCTGGCTTCGTCGCTAGCAAGAAATGGTACTACGTCGGCGATTTCTTACACATCTCCAAGTTTGCCAAAGGCAGCCATTTGGGCTAAACGGTCTATCTGTTCTTGTGTTTTGCCTTCTCGAAACAGTTCTGTATCGGTGGGGCCAGGAGAAATAACATTAACTGCGATCGCTTTTGCACCCAATTCTTTAGCTAGTACCCGCGTGATTTGTTCAACAGCACCCTTGGTTGCTACATAGGCACTATAAGTTGGCAGCATCATCGCCGTAGTTGAGGAGGAAAAGTTGATAATTCGTCCCCCTTCTGACATGTGTTGCGCCGTTACCAGCTAACTTGAGTGCGATGGCTCGTCCAATTCCCCGCGATGCACCAGTGATAATTGCAACTTTCCCAGCTATTGATGCCATAGATTAATCTGGTTTTATTTTGGTTCACCAAAGTGATTATCTGCTGTTAAAGTACTGCACCAAGGTTAAATTTAGCGATCGCTGTTATTAGTTATTTCTTCCCTGCCTCTCTGTTCCTCACTCCCCTTAATTAAGATTCTGGAACGATCGCAACACCATCCCTAAGATTGAGTAACCCTGAAATAATAACTTTATCTTCTGGCTGTAATCCGTCAATAACTTGGTAATTATTGTCTTTGATCTCGCCTAGCTTCACTCGCTTTTGCCGAGCTACTTGTTGAGATACACCTTGGGGAGACGTTTCTGTTTCAACTACATAAACAAAAGTGTCCCCACCTACACGAGTCATGGCTGTTGTGGGGATTAAAATTCCGGGGCGCTGATTCCAGAACACTCTAGCCCTTACCAATTGATCTGCACGTAGCTGCCCATTAGGGTTATCAAAAAGTGCTTTGATCAGTATCCCTTGTGTTTCATTACTGGCGCTAGGTGCAATGAAAAAGACCCTACTTCTACCTAGCTTTTGACCTTGTGTGTTCATAACCTCCACTGGCATTCCCTTACGCAATTGCGGCCCTTGCTGTAATGGCACAGAGATATTCACTTCTAAAGGACGATTTTGCGTGATATTAACTAATTGTGTGGATGTATTAACTAAATCACCGACTTTCAGAGCGATGTTGCCAACTGTGCCACTAAAGGGAGCAGTAATTTTATCGGACTGGGGCTGTTGTGTTTGAATATTTACATTAGCTTGCTGTAAGGTTTTTTCAGCCTGCAATATGTTGGCTCGTTGTGCTTGAATCCTGGAATCAATTGCATCAAGACTAGTCTTAGCATTGGCGAGCCTATTAGCGAACTGATTGCTAGTTTGTCGAGATACGGCTCCTTGTTCAGCTAAAGTGACAAACTTTTCGTAATTCTGCTGATACAATTGCACATTTGCAACATAGGATGATCGTTCTGCTTCCAGAGATTTGAGTGTAGCGCGGGCATTTGCCAGTTGCATTAAAAATGCTGGAGGCACAGAATTGCTTCCACTAGCACCTGTTTGTCGCGTAGGATCTACTTGGAGAATTGCTGCTCCTTCAGCGACTGGATCGCCCGATTTCACAAATATCTGAGTAATTTGGCCCTGAATCCTCGGCTGGAGCGTGACTGAGCGCTGGGACTTTAGGCTAGCAATAAAATCTGAACTTTCCTCAATTATGCCGCTTTGTACTGTCGATATTTTGACTCTTACCCCTTGAGGTTGAGTATTAGCAGTTGGAGGTGCTGAATTTTGCGGAGTGAGCAAGCGCCAAACTAGAGTTGCTCCGCCCCCTAACAATAGTAGTGCTGCTAAAAACAACCAAAGCCACCGCCGTTTTCCAGAAGGTGGCTCAAATGAGGTTTGTGGAGCTTTGTCTCCAAAATCAGTTTGAGGCTCAGGGGATGTCATGGCTTGTGAGGAACTTAAGGAACAAATTAACTAGAATTAAATCAAAATTTCATCTGTTGATATAGAAATTACTGATTTGGCATGAGGTTTTGTGGCAAATTATGTGTTATCTCATCCAAATATACTGTTTTAATAATTCTGTCTAAATCTACCGAAAGGTGAATCCGCTCCTTAAAACCTATGGAAATCTTAGTTCTTCATCAAAAAAAAGGATGAATATGACTATGCGTAAACTATGCAAATAGACTTGCACACAAGCCAGCAATCAGCAAAAGCTGTGGCCCTAACTGGTTCAGTATTAAGTGCGATGTCTACGACCGGCTGCGCCTACACACACATTGCCCGCCGCAGCGATCGCGACCATACTTATAGAACGCACTTTTGTCAACTAACTGTAATAACTGTTCCCACACTTTCATTCGCCAATCTATCCACCGCACATACGGCATAGGTTCCCGCTTGTTGGACAGTAGCGAAGGTTGTGCCAGCAGACAAAATTCGCTGAATTGTCCAAGTATCGCCACTTAATCGATAAAGTGTCCAAGAACGAACTGGCTGATTATCACCTGGCTGCCAACTCAGTTTGCGGTTATTGACTTGTAGTCCAATGGGTGGAGGGGGCGGTGTTGTATCCTGCCAAGACAAAGTTGGAGGTAGAGCAGGTTTGTTATAAAGCAGACTTTGGAATTTATCAGCAATACCCTGACTATTTTCCGTCAAAACACCGACATTAAAGAAGATATTCCCCAGTGACAACCGTCCAGCCTGACTACGACTAATTTTCACCTGCTTTTCAATCTCATCACTCTCGCGACTCTTGTTGCTTGGTTCTGTCAAATTGTTACCAGCGTAAACGTGTCTTTGCTTTGTATTTACCTGTGTCCACCACTGTAGCAACGCCGAATAACTTTGTTGTGGTTGGTCTGTGCGCCAGTAAAGTTGAGGCGCGATATAATCAATCCAGCCTTCTTCTAACCATTTCTTCGCGTCAGCATACAGCACGTTGTAAGCATCTAACCCAGTAATACCAGTGGGTTGTCCGGGACGATAAATCCCAAAGGGACTAATACCAAATTTAACGTCAGGTTTAGTTGCTTTAATTCCCTGCCAGAGGCGCTGTACCATTCTGTTAACATTATCCCGTCGCCAGTCGCCAAGGCTGAGTGTACCACCAGCTGCTTTATATGCAGCGTAGGTTTTGTCATCGGGGAAAGGTTGTCCCTCTATGGGATATGGATAAAAATAATCATCTAAGTGAATGCCATCAACATCGTAGCGCTTCACTACATCAAGAATTACGTTGTAAGCTCTATCCTGAACTATTTTCAGTCCTGGATCCATCCAGCGTTGAGTTTTCCACAAATAAACGCTTTCTGGATTGGTAGCTGCTATGTGGGGACGGACTGTTTTGGCTGGGTTGGTGGAAGTGCTGGCGCGGTAGGGGTTAAACCAAGCATGAAGTTCAATATTGCGCTTATGACATTCTGCGATCGCAAACGCTAAAGGATCATAAAATGGTTCTGGTGCTTTCCCCTGAGTTCCGGTAATCCAAGCACTCCAAGGCTCTAATTGAGATTCATATAAAGCGTCTCCCTCCGGTCGCACCTGGAAGATGAGGGCATTGAAGTTTAGCGCTTGTAGTTTACTAATAATTTCGCTAAGTTCAGCTTTTTGTTGGGCAACAGAAAGTCCCGCCTTGGAAGGCCAATTGCTATACCACACAGATGCTACCCATGCCCCCCGAAATTCCCGGCTATGATTTACCTTAACGCTACCAACAGGTGTGGGTGTCGGCGTTGGTATTGGTATGGGTGTTGGCGTTGGTATTGGTGTTGGCGTTGGTGTGGGTATCGGCGTTGGTATTGGCGGCTGCACTAGATAACTAGAAGCAATTTTTTCTGCCTCACCTAAATACACCAAAGCTTGATAAATAATCACTGCCACATCTGCACGGGTGGCTGCGAGATTAGGATTGAGTAATTTCACATTTGGGGAACTAACCACCAATCCAGCACTGGTGGCAATAGCTACCTGATTTCTACCATACCCAGGAATCTGAACAGAATCTTGATAAATTTGTGGGAGTTGTGAGAGGAGGTCAGGTTTTACCTTGGTGGCAATTTCTAAACCTGCTACCAAAGAAACTAAAACTTCCACCCGAGTAATTCGGTTAGCGGAACGAAAAGTTTTATCAGGAAATCCACTAATAAATGCTTTTTCGTAAGCTGTTTGAATGGCGGCTGCTGCCCAATAATTAGTGGGTACATCAACAAAGGGCACATACTGCCGCTTCTTGGAAACTGTCGGAAATGCCTTGGCGATGATGGCGGCAAATTCAGCGCGGGTGAGTGAGTTATCGGGGCGATAGGTGCCATTCGGCAACCCACTGACAATACCACGTTGGGCTAAGGCTGTAATAAATAAGCGTGCCCAATGGTTTTGAATATCCGAGAAGGGAGTAGCAATAGATACCATTGTTGATTGCAGCTAACTGGCCTGGATTTTGATTTCCTTAGTTAATTTAGCAATATCAGAGCGATCGCTGCTGCAATCTCTTGTAAACTTTGACTATTGAAGTTTGGGATGGGGCATTAGTAATTGTTTTTCCTATTCCCTACTCCCCATGCCCAATCTACTAAATAGCATTTGCAGTTTGGTCAGGAGGATTCGAGGTAGAACGTGCATTCAACGACATCATCACCCGTGAAATGCCAGTGAAAACAATACTGACACCAACTAGTGTCCCAAGAAGCCAGGGCGCATTGAAGGGCCACTGGAACCAAATCATTGCGCCTAAGACCAGCGTAATAATCCCATCACCTAGTATCCACGTCCAGTTCTCTTGGGGGCGTAACCGGAATGCCAGAATTAATTCGAATGTACCTTCAGCCAGCAAAAAGCTACCAAGCAACAGAGTTAGTGTGAGCACACCTGTAAAAGGATAAACAAACAGCATGATGCCGGTTGCTATATAGAGTCCGCTCAATAGAAGTTTCCAAATAAAAGCTCCTTGGTGGCGGGTTTGAGTGGCATAAACTAGTTTTGTAAATCCGGCGAAAATCAAAATCACCGCAATCCAAGTTTCGGCGAATATGGTTGAGAGATTAGGCGCTGCGATCGCAATAACCCCTAAAATACTTAGGAGAACACCACTGATCAGTGATCCATTAACATCCTTCTTAATATCTCTAGAAACATCGGTTGTCATACAAATCTTTTCCCTATTTTTAGACTAAACTCTACTTTTAGATTAGGGAATTTCTAAGTAACAGAGTATGAACCCTAAGATAGACTCATCAGTATTAACTTCATTGCGATCGTGACTAAAATTCACCACAATTGAGACACTAAACCAATCATCTGATGACATAACCTTTATAAGAGTTTTGCAAGATTGCTTAGGCGTTCATAAACAGGGATGAGACGATCTCCTTCAAGTTCAACAGAAGCATTTGGATAATTTTGAATGGCTCCAAGTAGTGTAACTTCACCATTTTGTTTAATAGATTCACTTAAAGCGCTTCGTAGCCCCTGCTGATCTAGTTGTCCTGCGGGAGGGTGAACTACCTCACCAATTTGGTCAACCAAAACTGGCCCAGCCCAGCTAGAGAGTAAGCTATTTAAAAAGGCAGGATCGGCTTTTATCGAGGCTTTCAGTGCCTTACGAGCTAATGCGGGGTCTTGTTGCGCCGCCTGTAAATAAGCTCTTAACGTCGGGGTAGTCTTGCCAGTTTCTGTAAACTGAGTTAATTCTTGAACAGATATTTGCCCTTGAAAAGTACCATACTTTAAAACCACTTGCTCGGCAGCATCAGCATTAGTACTTGATAGGAGAACAACAGCACCTACACCTAAAGCTACTGTTTGAGTGAGTAACTTAGTGAATTTGTTATTGTTTAATCGATTGAAAAATTGAGTAATCTGCATTTTGTCGAACTTTCTAATGGTGCGGAGTGTACATAGTGCTAGAGATACATAATTAGGGGTGTACATCTTTTGTACGCCCCTATAGGCAGTTTATTTGTTGCAAAAATCTTTTTTGGAAATGGCGTTATCAAGCTTGTTCATTAGAAGAAGCTAATGAGGTAGTATTGACTGATCTTCGTCTAAGGTTGGTGCAGGTATTCCCAAATGCTTCCTTGCGGATTCTTCAGCTAGCTTTCGGTCTTGCTCGTTATCGAACTGACTTTCATCTAACAAATGACGGTTTTTTGCCGCTTCATCTCGGCTTGGTTTATAGCCATTTTTCCACCTGTACTTCCAATCCATAATTTGAAAGGCAGATATACTGCGATTTGATTACCTAGTTCTTCATCGTAGGTGCTTAATGGAAGATGATACTCCTGCTATAGGTTGAAGAGGCTCATTCAGAAGGTACAAATTTAACATAAACTTTGGGTAACAATACTCTATTGGGCAGGGCTTGATAGATTAGCATGCTGATGATAAATTATAAAAGAGAGTTTATAAAGCGATAATTACTCCTAATTTAAAGGTAGCCAGGAGTGGCGATCGCAAGTATTATAACTTAAGTTAAATTAACTTTATACAGATAGTACTCCGATTGTAGGTTAGTTACTTCCTGGTTTTGAAATAATAACTAACCTGATATTCTAAGAAGCAGAATTGATTTTATTTTCTATTTTTCTCAAAAATTATATTTTTACTACCAAGAAAATGATTATTTTATACTAATTTTATACTCTGGACTGATTTGATCGGCAGCAGCAGCCACCTTTGTAATGACGTTTTGGGGTAGAGGAACATACCCTAGTGCAGCAGCCTGCTTTTGACCATCGGTTAAGACGTATTCGATCGCAGCTTCGACTGCCTTAGCTTTTCCCGCATTGGGATATTTCTTGTAAGCCAAAATCCAGGTGTAAGCAACGATAGGATAGGAATCAGCCCCTTCTGGATCAGAAATGAAGACGCGGAGATCAGGCGGTAGATCTGTTGATGCCAGAGTTCTAGAGGCTGACTCCTCACTAGGTACAATAAACTTACCGCCTTTGTTTTCTAAAGCAGCAAGCTTGAGACTATTTTGTTTGCCATAGCCGTACTCGACATAACCAATAGAACCTTGTGTTTGTTGGATTTGGGCTGTAACACCTTCATTCCCTTTCGCACCAACTCCCACAGACCAATTGACAGTTTTGCCTTCACCAACTTTAGCCTTCCACTCTGGACTAATAGCGCTGAGATGTTTGGTAAACACACCTGTTGTTCCGCTACCATCAGAACGATAAACAACTGTGATTGGCTGGTTAGGAAGGTTTACACCTGGGTTAGCCTTGGCAATTTGGGGATCATTCCAAAACTTGATTTTGCCTAGTAGAATATGAGCGTAAACGGCTCGTGGTAGCTTTAGTTCTGGAACATCGGGCAAGTTGTAAGCTAACACTATGCTACCAGCTGTTACAGGCAGTAAAATAACGCCCTTATCTGCTGGCACCTTCTGGATTTCTTCATCCTTCATAGCAACATCGCTGGCACCAAAGTCTACAGTCCCTTTGATAAATTGCTCAACTCCAGCACCGCTACCAACTGAGGCATAGTTAACTTGCAGATTTGGATATTTTTTGTTTAGATCCGTGAACCATGTATCATACAGTGGTGCTGGGAAAGACGCACCAGCCCCGCTTAAGTTGATATTTCCACCGAGATCTAGTTTGGTTGGTATGAAGGAGGGATTATTGCTGGACTCTTGTGATTCAGAAGAGGAATTTGATGGTTCGCTTGAGATGGACTGGATTACAATTCCAGCAGTAATTGCTGCCCCAGCTAAACTCGATACAACTTTCCAAGGTATTTGCTGTGAAGTTTTCGGCTTAGTTATAGAAACATCTAGTGATTTGGGAACTTGTTCAGGTACAGCTATAGATTTTACATTTGGAATAGTCTGAGCTTTTTGTTCCTGAACTGGCTGCTGATTTGGTTGAACTTCGCGGCTTTTAAATACTCGTTCCTCAATCAAACTAACTTCTAAATTAGTAATGTTTAATGTTTGCTGAAACCGTTGTAAATCTTTGCGATTTTCATCACTAATGGGATACTCGTATTGAATTAATTGACGCAGTACTTGTTCATATTGCCGCAATTTTTGTTGGTAGGCTTGAATCTCAGCCGTAATTCTTTCTACTATTGGGGCAATATCTTCATCTTTTAAACCTAATATTTGCTGGTGCTGTTGCAGTTCATTCCGCTTAACTACACTTAGGGGGTATTCCTGCTGTGTTGCTCTAGTAAATACTTGTTCATACTGCTGTAATTTTTGTCTAAATGTCTCTCTTTCCGCAGTAACGCGATTTTCAAGTGAAGCTATATCTTTATCAGTGAGTTTCCATACTTGTTGCATCTTCTGCAACCGCTCCTGAGTAGCTTGACTAAGAGGATATTCTCGTTGCATTGCTTTAGCTAATGCCTGCTCATAGGATTGCAGTTTTTGGTTATATGCTTCAATTGTTGTCTTAACCCGTGCCTCTATTGGCATGGTATCCTCATTCCTCAGCCCCAAAATTTGCTGAAGATTTTGTCGTAGTTCATTGATATCCTCTTCGCGAGAAGCTACTTGTTGCTGAAATGCATTAGTGATAGCCTGTTCATATTGCAGTAACTTTTCTCTAAACTCCCGGCGACCAACCGCCAAAATCTCGTCTTCAATTGCAGTAGCTTCCACCTGAGACAACCCTAAGCGAGTTCTCAGCACATCTAAAGTCTGGCGACCAACAAAAGAAATTTCGCCGCGCTTGATATACCGCGCTACTTCTTTGCCATACTTTTGCTTGGGATCACCAAGCGGAACTTTTGCTAACCGAATTGTATAACCTTCTTTACCAGGATGAATCTCCGGCTTCATCGTTGGCTGTATTTCTCTCACTTTACCGCTAGCATACTCATGCAACTCACCAATTGACACAAACCCATCATCATCTCGGTCTGCTGCCCCCGTTGTAATTCCTTCAATCAAATAGCGGGTATAAATTGAGAGGTCTGACCCCTGCTGCTCAAAAGAATATTGAGTTGAACTGGATGAAGTGAGAACAGCCCGTCCCTCTCCTCCTAATTGCTCACGGATATCTACAGTGCCATCATCTTTAGCTGATAAACCTTCGGCAAAAGCACCACTAAAGCAACTATCTAAAATGACAACTTGCCGCTTAGAACGGCTGCGGCTCATGCTTTCATGGACAACACTGGCTGCTACTGCCGATGAGCGAATTAAATCACCTCTGGGAGTTTTGCGTGTAGTGCGGGTTGCTAAAAAAAGTCTGCCAGTATCATCTTTAATGCCATGACCGGAGAAAAAGAGAAATAACAAATCATCTTTTTGACGATGAGCAAACAGACTTTCAATTGCTTCCTCCATATCTTGGCGCTGGGGATTTTTTAGCACCATAAT
This sequence comes from Nostoc sp. UIC 10607, assembly GCF_047228265.1. Taxonomy (NCBI): domain Bacteria; kingdom Bacillati; phylum Cyanobacteriota; class Cyanophyceae; order Nostocales; family Nostocaceae; genus Nostoc; species Nostoc sp. UIC 10607. The sequence continues at coordinate 64,328 of NZ_JBIQNW010000012.1, forward strand.
ATCTGTTTCAGCAAAGCCGCCCATTTCTGGGTGTAACAGCACTTGCTGCATCGCTTCAACATCTTTTACCGCAGCAGGTAGCGGGTTTAACCCAGGCTCATATTCACTCACCCCAATCAGCAATGCTACTTTGGCCATTTGAAATACTCTACCCTGTTACAAATTTCTGTGCTGCCTCTATTGCTGCTTCTAACTCTTGCCGACTGCTGGCTTTGACTTTCAGTTTTTTACCATTGGCCTCGATTTCTAATTCAATAATTTTGTTACCAAGGTGATCGCCTAAAAATCCCATCAGTGCTTTAATATTCTTGGCATTCACCTGCGCTGTTAGCCAACCCACAGCCAGCCCTGTGAGTGACTTGCTCCCTGCTGGTGCTTCTGCTTCACGGAAAAGACTAGCATCTTCCACTTCATCCAGTTCCAGCATTTGTTGCAATAGTCTCTGCGTTTCGTCTTGCAATTCATCGTCATCTAAATCAGGCTCTTGCAAGGCGATGGTAATCTGGACGTTGGATCTACTCGCCATTTTCAACCTCTAATTGTGGTTAATGCTTAAATTATCATAAGTATCTTATACAATCCAACTAGTAATAATTCCGGTCTGGATTATCATAAATACAAATTTTGTCAAGATTCATCGCACGGTATGAATAGGAAGAGTATTGCGAAGTAAAAATAGATACTATTACTGACCACAGCAAGCTAGGCTTGATTTTGATTTATCTTGGTTAATTTAGCAATACGAGAGCGATCGCTACTGGGTGTCATATAAAATTTTACAGTTGCAGAATTTGTTTGATTTTATATTTTTATAAAAAAACCGATATGATCAATATTATTTTAGATATTGCTGAAACATAAAAGAAGACAATTATGCTTAAAGAACAAATAACACAAGAACTAGACAAATTACCTGAACCTCTGTTACAGGAAATTTTAGATTTTGTTCAGTTTTTACAAGTCAAATATCAAAAAGATAAAGTCTAAGAAATCACAATTATGAGTGAAACATCACTACAAAAATATTGGTTAAGTCCAGAGGAAGATACAGCATGGCAGGATTTGTAAAAGGAGATGTTGTTCCATTTCCATTTTCGGACTTAACCCAAATAAAACGCAGACCTGCTTTAGTTAAGCTGATGCGCGTCTAAAGTATATAAACACTCTTGATGGTTGTTAACTGTTAACTGTTGACTGTTGACTGTTAACAGTCATCAGTCATCAGTCATCAGTCATCAGTCATTAGGTAAATGTACAAATTAAATGCGTAACAGCTTATTGCTACTCTTCAGGGGGAGATGACCTGATTCTTGGCCAAATTACTAGCCAATCTGTTGGCGATATCTATGCTATTAAACTGGATCAGAGTGATTTTAACTTTGGTCGTTTAAATCAGCCAAGTAATATTAGGCTAAATCGAATTTTGACTGCCGATAAACAAATTATTTTATACAAAGCAGGTGAAATAAAACCTGAAAAGTTAACAGAGGTGATTAATAAAATTATTGAAATTATACAGTAGTGAAAGGAGCAGAATTGATTAGATTTTGATTGTTACTAATAATCTATTAATCCCCATTCAAAAAACATCAACTTTATCTACTTTTTCCCAAGGAAGTTCTATATCCATTCTGCCTACATGACCATAAGCAGAAAGTTTTCTGTAGAAACCACCTTTAGTTAATGAAGGCAAATGTCTCAAATTAAATTGTTTAATTATACCCGCAAGGCGAAAATCAAAATGCTTTTCTAAAAGAGTCGTAATTTCTTCATCAGCAATTTTGCCTGTACCAAAAGTTTCGACTTGGACACTAACAGGTCTGGAAAGCCCTATAGAATAACTTAATTGTATTTCACATTCATCAGCCAGTTTTGCCGCTACGATATTTTTTGCTGCATAACGGGCAATGTATGCTCCGACTCTATCAATCCTAATTGGATCTTTGCCGCTCAAAGCTGAACCACTATGTTTGGAATATTCGCCATAAGTATCTATGGCATTTTTTCTGCCGGTTAACCCAGAATGAGCCGCCGGACCTCCTCGAATAAATGGCCCATCTGGATTGATAAATATTCTGGTTTGTGCATCTGGTTTAACATCTTCATCTTTAAATACAGGATAAATTACGGTTTCTCTAATATCATCTTGTAATTGCTGGAACTCAGGTTTTGATGGTTTATTTTGACTGGCAATAACCGTAATGCTATGGATTCTATAGGGACGGTGATTTTTATATTCAACTCCTATCTGAGTTTTGCCGTCAGGAGTAAGATATGGAAGTATTTGTTGGCTTCTCACTTCACTAATTTGTCTAGCAAGTTTGTGCGCTAACCATATTGGTAACGGCATGAGACTATATGTTTGATTGCAGGCAAATCCAAAAACTGTTACTTGATTATTAACAGTGATTTTTTCTATCTCTTCGTCAGATAAAGTTTTTTCATCAAACAAATGGTATTTGCTGGGGGATAATTCTTTTAAGCTTGTCAAAATGCTACATGTCTTAGCATTAAATTCTTTTTTATCGTAGCCGACTTTCTCGATTACTTGTCTAGCTACATTGGTAAAATCTACGTTATTGGTGTTAGATTGAAATCTTGCAGCTATGAAAATTATGCCTGTAGATACGGCACATTCGGTAATTATTCTGGCATAAGGATCTTGCTGTAAAAAACGATCCACGATCGCATCACTTATCTGATCACAAAGTTTATCAGGATGTCCCTCTGTTACTGATTCTGATGTAAACATGAAGTCTTTTTTCATAATTTACCTCGCTGATTCAGATACAATTAATTTATCTCTATTAATCTGGGGTTTAATTTCTGGAAGCTCATCTTTTTCTAAAAATGTATAATATTTTGTTATTTCATTCACTAACAATGGCAGCAAAGCACTACTTGTAATAACAGCGCCATCTGCAATATTTAGTGGGCTAATCTTTAAAAGACTCCTCAATGAGGGAATAGTTATAGCCAAAATTTGTATAGCAAAAGAACCTATAATTGCAGCATTTAAGTATGGATTATTAAGCAGTTTTTCTTGACTAAATATGCTATGTTTTTCTGAACGACAGCTAATTGTATGTAGCAATTGCCCGCTAGTTAGACTCATAAAAGCAACAGTGCTTGCTTGGGGGCTAATGCCATATCTGAGGATGGCGTAACCATAGGCTGCTAAGGTACTGACGGATAGGGTCGCTGATTCAAAGGCAATTCTGCCAAAGTCGGAATTTTTAATAATTGGTTCGTCAGGGTTTCGGGGTGGCTGACTCAAAACCTCCGGTTCTGGTGCTTCCATTGCCAAGGATAGACCGGGGAAAATGTCAGTTACCAAATTCAACCAAAGGAGTTGGATGGCATTCAAGGGTTCGCCTATACCAACTGCGGTGGCGGTAGTCATCACCATGATTTCGCTGAGATTTGTGGCTAGTAAGAAATGCACAGATTTTCTAATGTTGTTGTAAATTGTCCGTCCCCGGCTGACGGCAATCATCATGGTTTCTAGCCTGTCGTCTTCCAAAACAATATCTGCAACCTCACGCGCTACATCGGTTCCGCTTTTGCCCATTGCTACACCCACTTGTGCTGCCTTGAGTGCTGGTGCATCGTTAATACCATCACCGGTCATGGCAACCACTTTTCCGGCTGCTTGCAAAGCCTGGACGATTTGCAGTTTATTACTAGGACTGATACGGGCAAAAACATTTACTTTGTTGCTGAGTGCTATCAATGCCTCTGGAGTAAGATTATTCAGGTTAGTAGAATCGAGAATTTCTAATTGGGGATCTCGATTCAATTCTAATTCTTTAGCGATCGCATAGGCGGTTGGGCTTTGATCGCCAGTAATCATCACTGTATCAATTCCAGCCTGATGGAAGTCACCGATCAATTCTTTGGCATCCTTTCTAATGGGGTCAGCCATGCCCACAAGACCCAGCCAAATCAGGTCTGATTCATAATTATTCCCGTTTTTAGTTTCATTGATATAGCTGTAAGCTGCACCCAGCACCCGCAGCGCCTTCCCTGCCATGCGATCGTTTTCAATTGCGATCGCCTGCCTATCTTCTTCTGTTAAAGTCATTAATTGACCGTTCCTCATCCACTTTTGGCATATCTGCACAACTTCGGCAGGATTGCCTTTAACAGCAACCAATTGATGGTTATCATGAGTCTGGTGAATTGTACTCATGATATTACGATTTTCCGATCGCAGGTTACTTTGTAGTATTGAATACTTTTCTCTGAGTTCAATGACGTTCACTCCGGCGCTAATCGCCATGTAGATTAAAGCGTTTTCTGTTGCAGAACCTGTGACAATATATTCGCCATCGCCCTGTAAACTGACTTCACTTTCATTACAGAGAACTAATACATGAATCAGCTTTAACAATTCATCGCAGGTATAGGGGTTGAAATTCTCTTGTCCAGCAATGAATTCTCCGTCAGATATTTTAATATGTCTGATGTCTGCATATATCTCTACCACGGACATTTTGTTTTCTGTAAGTGTCCCGGTTTTATCCATACAAATCGTCTGTACAGAACCCAAGGCTTCCACGGCACTTAGACTACGGATCAGGACATTATTCTTCCTCATATCTCGAATGCCTAAGGCTAAGGTTGTGGTGGCGATGGTTGGCAACCCTTCTGGAACCGCAGCCACTGCTAAGGATATGGAAGATTTGAGCATTTGCACTAAACCATATCCCCGCAGTACTCCCATAGCAAAGACCAGACCGCAGATTCCCATGCTAATTAGAACCAGTTGACTACCCACCTGATCTAGTTGTCTTGCTAGAGGAGTCTGGATTGCTGTTGCCTCACCAACCATTTGCTGGATCTTGCCCATTTCGGTAAACTGACCTGTGGATATAACCGCAGCCAGTCCTTGACCACCCGTAACCAAAGTCCCCTTATAGATCATGTTCAAGCGATCGCCTAACGGAATATCTTCTCCAGTCAAAGATCCAGTAATTTTGGTAACGGGGATACTTTCTCCTGTCAAGGCAGACTCATCAATACTCAGGTTATCTGCTTCAATGAGTCGGGCATCTGCTGCTACATAACTACCAGGTTTGAGAAATAAAATATCTCCTAAGACAACATTTTCTGTAGGGATTTCTATTTGTTTACCATCTCTAATTACCCAAGTTGATGTTTGTTCCTGGCTTTTAAGAGAATGAATGATTTTTTCTGATTGGCTTTCTGTAGCATAACCAATAGCCGCATTCAAACCAACAACACCAATAATTACCACAGCATCAATTACTCCACCTGTGAGAAGAGAAATTCCCGCAGCGATGCCCAGTAAAGCCACTGGGAGAGATTTAAACTGGTCAATTAAGATGCTCAGATCGGAACGAGTTGCAGCTTGGGCTAGAACATTTGGGCCATATTTACTGAGGTTTTCTGCGGCAGATTCACTGCATAATCCTGATTCTTTTGAGGTTTTGAATGCATCTATGACACTATTTGCTGTCATTAAATGCCACTTTTGGATTTTTTGTTCCTCGGTATTAGCAATTATTTTATCAAATGATTTTTTACTTGTTACTAATTTTTCTATCTGAGATTTTCTGCTCTGTTTATGATAGCGTGATAATATTTTTTCAATTAAAGAGCCAATTTGTTTGTAGCTTTTATCTCTATTAAAATTAACCAAAATATTGCTAGTTAATGGGTTGGCATAGACATAGGTTATTCCTGCTTCTTTTGAGAGCGATCGCTCCAAATATTTTTTCAGAGATGGCGAACGGTAAAGTTCATTTACTTTGTATCTAGCTCTTCCCTCCACACTGGTATGTATTGCTTGAATCACAGCAATTATTACTCCTATAATTCCCCTGTAAAATTATACTTACATTAATTTCCTCTCTTATAAAAAAGAACTTAATTTTTTTCAATAAATCCTCATACAGTTTGATATATTAACCTAATTATTGGCTGGCTGTAGTTCACAATTACTTTTGTAATCGAGGGCTATCTGATGTGCTCACAACACAAGCTGAAAGTAGACTTACAAGATATGTACAACTATATAAGCGTAGTCAATAGTTAGATTAATCACCCTAAAGTTACAGAGGCAATTTGAATTTAGTGCAAAACTCTAGAATTTATGTCTAAAGAAATAAACGTAAAATTCATTTTGCTATGCCTACCAGTTGTGCAGGCACAGAACAAGCACTCTCAACCAATATCTCTATAGATATAACTAAAAAAGCTAATTTTAGAATAATTCCATCTGTAGACTCACGCAATTTAAACTAAAAAGGTGAAAAATAACTTTAATCGTCTTAATCTTGGTTGTAATCAAAAATTACACTCCAGAAAAAGCAAATAGAGAAAAGAGTACAAACAATGGCAACTTCTACAGACCGCGATCAACAGATTCAAAAACTACGTGAACTAATCAAAGATATTGATTATGGTATGTTTACCACAGTCGATGATGATGGCAGTTTGCATAGTTACCCCATGTCAAAAAGTGGTGAAATTAACTCTGAAGCCACACTCTGGTTCTTTACCTATGCTGGTTCTCATAAGGTGGCTGAAATTGAGCACTATAAGCAAGTAAATGTTAGTTTCTCGTCACCCGAACAGCAACGATACGTTTCTATCTCAGGTACAGCACAACTTGTGAAAGACCGCAATAAGATGCGAGAACTATGGAAGCCAGAACTTCAAACTTGGTTTCCTAAAGGATTGGACGAACCCGATATCGCTTTGCTTAAGGTGAATATTAACCAAGTTAATTATTGGGATAGTATATCGAGTTTTAAGCCAAAAACAATTAGTTTATTGACACCATCACCCCTTTAAAATGTGTAATCCCTGAACTAAATTGGCAAAAATTAAGTATTTTAAATTCAAAGAAATCAATGGCAGGACAAAACAATGATGAAGCCGCCCAAAATCATCTACCTTTAGAGATAAAGCGACGACATTTTTTAAAAGGAATAGGCTTTATCGGTGCAGGTGGAGGGGCAATCCTCGCTGACCACATCCTCAATCCCATCCGCTATGTCATGAGTTTACCGATCGCTACACTCGTCAGCGGTATTGATTCGCTCTCAGTGCTGCGGCAAAATTTAGCGATCGCCCGTGGTTTTCAACCGATGCAGGCAAAAGAAATGCAAGCATTGCGCGATCGTTGCGCCCAATATGCTGCCGACGGGCGTTTTGAGCTGTTCAAAACCTCCAAGCAGTTTGATGCTGATGAAGGCAGAATTCAGCATGGTTTTCCACCCCAAAGCCAAGTGCAGACATGAGGTTGGAGAGATAAGGGGACAGGGGAAACTACTAAACCGAATATCCACAATATCCAAAGGTGCGACAGTTGATTTAAGTACAAATCTTGAACTTAATTTAGAGGTGTATTATGCCTGACCTATCAAATTTCCGAGTGGCCGTCATTGCTACTGATGGCTTTGAGGAATCAGAACTGACTGAACCTGTACGTCCTTTAAAAGAAGCTGGTGCAACTGTGGAGATTTTGTCAGCCAAGCTAGGACAAATACAGGCGTTTCGTCATTTTGATAAAAGCATAACAGTCAACGTTGACCGAGTGCTTACCGAGGCACAACCCGAAGAGTTTGATGCTGTATTGTTACCAGGTGGCGCTCTCAATGCTGATACCTTGAGAATGGGGCCCAAAGTCCAGTTATTCCTGCAAAAGATGCAGGAACAAGGCAAGCCGATTGCTGCTATTTGCCATGCTCCGTGGGAATTGGTTTCAGCTGGCTTAGTGCGAGGACGGACGCTAACGAGTTACTACACGATTCAAGATGATATTCGCAATGCAGGCGGTAACTGGGTAGATAAAGAAGTGGTTGTTGATAGAAATTGGGTAACAAGCCGACAACCCGATGACATCGCAGCCTTTAATCGGGAAATGCTCAATTTGTTTTCGAAGTTCAAGCTTTCTTTTGCTGGCGCTCTTTGACTGATGATCAAGAGTTTGGTCAAGGCAAAGCCACATTACCTTAGTAAGCATGATATTTAATTTCACCCTATTAAGTAAGGAAACGAAATTTATGCCTTACAAACAGATTGCAGACTTACCTGATTCCGTCAAAGAGCACTTGCCCAAACACGCCCAAGAAATTTTTCGGGCTGCATTTAATAATGCTCAAGAAGAATATGGGGAAGAAGAACGTGCTTTTCGTGTTGCTTGGAGTGCAGTAAAACGCGATTACGAAAAAGGCAACAATGGGCAATGGCACAAAAAGCCAGAATAGTTCGGTTCGGATTGTATTAAGCAGTTTTATTAACAGGGCTTACGCACTGAAAACCTGAAACCTAGATCCCCCTTAAAAAGAGGAATCCTAAAAGCCCCCTTTTTTAAGTCAATACGCTTGGGTTAAGGCTAAAACTCTTTGTCATTAACGTAGACGCATTAGCGAAGCGGTAGCGACGAAAGAGCGTCAGCGGCTTGCCGCAGGCTACTATAGAGGTGCAGAGAGCACTGACAGAAGAAAAAAATGCTTAACTGAACTGTATTGCTTTTTAAGGGGGTTGGGAAATCTCTTGTGCATAATTCCTAATTAATTCTGCACAAAAAATCTTTTGCTATAAATATAAGTTTTAATCGCTCTCGAATTTGGATCTAGACACCTTGTTTGTTGGTTGTTTATCTGATCATTTATCTTTTTGCGAGGTCTTATGAATTACCTTATTGCAGTTTTACCAGATCGAATACAAGCAGAAGCTGCCTACTCTGCTTTGGAAAAAGCAGGCTTGCCAACTTCACAAGTCAATATTTTAGGCGATGGTTATTTAAGTGCTGATGAATTTGGACTAATTGATCCCGACAAGCAAGCCCGCAAACAATCAACTCGGCTTTTTTGGTGGCTTGTACCCTTTGGATTTGTTGCAGGTTATGCCTTCAACTATCTTACAGAAATTGAAATTTTTCCCCAGGTTACTCGATTTGGCAATGAATTTCTTGCTGGAATCTTAGGAGCTATAGCTGGTGCCTTAGGTGCTGCTTTAATCGGTCGAGGAGTTGGCTTAACAGTTGGTAGTGGCGATGCTTTACCATATCGTAACCGTTTGAATGCTGGTAAATACCTAATTGTAGTTACCGGGAATGAGGATTTAACACGCGAAGCTACCCGTGTAGTGCGTCAATTTGAACCGGAGAATATTCAAGGCTATACAGACTATTCACAAAACAGCAAACTTGTGGGGAATTAACTAATTTACATCGGTTTCAACGCCGAGCGATGTCTAACGATAAGCCGCTTCTCTAAGAAAGGCTCTGCCAATGCATCTACGCAATTGTGCAATCAATCGTTCAGCCCGTTGTTTTTCCTAATCAGGTCTTCAACGTGAATATAATACATGGTCGGCAATAAATCTTTATAGCGATCGCGGCAGTTCAGTTGATACATCATAAAGCAGTCCTGACGAATTAATTGTTTTTAAGTAAATCAACACCTTGCAAAATGGGGCAGGATAAATTTCTCGCCCTCCGCGGCAAATTTACCGCAAACCATCAGCACAGTTTTATCAAATGCATAGGCTTGCACATCTTTGGTATGGAGAAGTTCTGGACTAATAACTGTTGATATTGCTCCTCTGACCGTTACTAACCATACCTAAGGTATTCATCCGAGAAATTTTTAGATGATCCAAAGTTCGCTTTATCATTGATGAGTCTGTTTTGTCAATTTTTACCACTAGTAATATGCCATCAGTATGGGGTGCCAACAGACTAGTATCAGCTAGTCCCAATAAGGGGGGAGTGTCATAAATCACCAAGTCAAAGGTATTATGGAAGTCTGTCATTAGTCGCTTCATCTTTTCAGACGAGAGCAGCTTGGTGGGATCAGGCGGTATGGGTCCAGCAGTGATTATAGATAATTGATTGCTCGAAGGTAGTTGCCGGATCACTTCACTCGTTGGCAGGTTTGTTGAGATTAAATTACTTAATCCCCATAAATTATTTAAATCTGATAAGGTGTGAATCTTGGGTTGGCGTAAATCTGCATCTACAAGTAGTACTCTTTGTCCCATATGTGTAGCTACTTGAGCTAAATGGAAGGCAATAGTAGACTTACCATCACCAGGCATGGCTGAGCTAATAGTTATAGAAGAAATAGGGCGATCAGAACTGAGCAATTGGACATTTGTATAAAGTACCCGCAAAGCTTCTAAAAATTTTGCTGAATAGTTGCTATAGTCTTGATCTGGTAAGACAGCTAACCCAGGAATGCCTTTAAGAATAGGAACTGGTATTTTTACTATGGGAAATTTTTGCTTGGGTGTCTGGTCTTGACTGTTTTGAACCTGCTTTTCAAATGGAATATTTCCTAACAATGGTAGCTTGACCTTCTCCTTCAGGACCTTAACGCTATGGTAGGTCTTGTCAAGCTTTTCCAGCAGTAGGGCGACACCAATTCCTAAGGCTAAACTCGCAACCAAACCTGGTATTAAATAACGTTTAATGCTCGAATCAGATATCGGGGATTGCGGCTGACTTGGTGCCTCAAGTAACTGCCAACCAAGTTCTGTCTGAGATATCTGAATTTGGAGATTTTCGCGAGTAGATAGAAAACGATTCAGGCTCTCAGTCGCCACCTGTAATTTTCGCTGTAGCTCAGTGTATTGTCGTGTCAATATTGGCCATTGCTTGCGATCCAGTTCAAGTTTTCGTTCTACTTTAGCAAGCTCTTGGCTTTGCACTCCTAGAGTTTGAAGTTGAGTCTTTAGTTCTGCAATTTTTGTACCCAGAAAGCGTTGCGCCTCCTCCTTTAACAAGAGTGACAGGCTTGCCCGTTTCTGTTTCAATGCTTGCATAGTTGGATTATTATCTTGCAAACGAGTTGACTCTGTAGCAATTTGAACGTCTAGCTGCCGTACTTGCGCCAGTAACTGCTGATACAAAATAGCATCCTTTAGCACTGCCAGCTTGCCATTTTCTTCCTGTAGAAAAGATAGATTGGCGCGAACTTCTGCCAATTGCCGATCAACCACTTGTCGTTGCTCAGACAAGCTAGTAATTTGACTAACAACTTGTCCCGACTGGGCTTCTGGATCAACAAAGTCATACTTTTGCCGGAAAGTTTGCAGTTCTTTCTGAATCTGATCAACTCGATTTTGTATAAATGGCAGTTGTCTTTCAACAAACTGAATCCCTTGGCGTAATTTGGTTTGCCGCTTTTCCCGGCTGTAATCTAAGTAATCCTTAGAAATTTGCTTGAGTACAACTTGAATTTGATTTGGATCATGACTTCGATAACGAACTTCTATAATCTTGGTTTCAGCGAACCGAGAAATTGTTAGGTTTTGGAGCAGTGAATTATAGCTGATATCTGGATAGGTAGTTTGCAACTGCTTCACAATCTCTCCCATCAATTCCGGACTTTTGAGAACCTGAATTTGGCTTTCGTAATCTAGACCAGACTTGCCTACGTTAGGGTCTTTGACAATATCCACAACTTTGGTGTCATCATTTACAGGTTCCACTAACAGGCGAAAATTGCCTTCATATATTGGTAGCTCCCGGTTTAGTATCAAGCTGACAAAAACAACTGTCGTCAGAGTAATAGTTACCCCTGCAATGACTAGCGCTCGTCGCCGTACAACACTCAGAAATTCAAGGAAACTCCAATCGTCTCCTTCCCCTTCAGACCACGGCAAAGTTTGAGGCTGAAGAAATGGCGGTGCAGAGTTCCTATTCTGGTTATAATTTGAGGATTGAGAAGAATGATTCTCCATCTATTTAAGAATACTTATAATTAAGCTACAAAGAATGTGTATAAAAGCTACATTAATCCTATCTTAAGGCTCAACTAACTGCATAAAGGTTGGTTATTAGCTGCCGGAGTGGCAAGTTTCTTAGTACAAGATGCGATCATTGGTGAGTAAAAATCAAAATGATAACTCGTGGATATGGATTTATCTCTCAGGTTAATTCTAACCCTCTATTATAATGTCGTATACTTAGTTCCAACTCTTAAATTTATACGCTTTTCAGTTTTTTCTGATTCTAGCTGAGTAAGAATTTATAATAACATCTTTGTTTTAAAGTATACATTTTTTAGTTATATATTATAATCTTAAGTCAAATTTAATTTCCAATTTGGTCAAAGTGTAGTTTGGATGAAGCATGTGATAAATTTATTAAATCGATTCTAGCCAGAGTAATTTAAATATCAGCAGGAGAGTATCAATTGTTATTCACAAAACTGTTACACATTTTTATATAGTAAAATTTAATACTATAGTTCATGATAAATTATGAGTTACTTTATATACAAGGCTGAGATTTAACTTACTAGCAGCACCGCAAAAGTAACTAATTAGACCTATTATATAAATGTACAGTTTTTCAGACATAAAAATTCATGTAAAAGACAATAGTAGAATGTATACATTGACGAATTAGACAAAGAGTGAACTAGCTGTGGTAGTAACATAATATGTGATCATTGCGCCAACATCTTCTGGGTGTCCGCTTCGCAAACTACGAACGCTAATTAATGGTGACTGCAAAGAAGGATCTGATCATTATTTATGTATCTCGTAATTTAGGGTTCAGACAACTCAATGCTTAAGTCCTGAGAGACTAATTTGTGAAGTTTTTGCTTGTATACTTTAATCAAAAAATAAATTTTTGATAAAGTACATTGGTAAATTTTAAACATCCTTTTATCATGGTATTCTTGTAAGTAATTACATGTAAAACCCAACATTGAATATGGTAATATATTCAATGTTTATATGTAATGAATATTGCTGAACCAAGTTTAAAACTAAGCAAGTGAAAACATCCAAAATCCAATGTCTATAAACTCCCACTTCCTTATACGGCACCAGATTATAGTAGTTGTTAGTGCCGTTTAGACATCAAGTAAATTTTCTTACAAGCCTGTAAAAGGCATGATTGTAAGGTGATCTAAATATCGTATGATTACCGTAGTCGTTCAGACTTGTGCTTATTTTTGTGTTCCCATGTCCAGACGAGATCGCGTATACAAATTACAGCGAGTATAAACTCTTATTAAGCGGCTTAGTTCCCAGCGCAGCTTGCAGATGTAACTGTGAGAATGAGGAGACTCTATGTATACCAGTAAACTAATTAATTTGGCTGAAGCAAATTGAAATTATTTATTAATTTCAGTAAGTGTGTGTAATTATTAATGGCTTGAGCAGTTCAGTAGTGTATTCAATAAGATTTTTACAGCAGGATACAACTGATGAGACTTAATGAATGGATTAATCAAAAATTTTTGCAATCCATTTCTACGCGGTTAGATGTTAAAAATGACTATTCTCTAAAAACCCAGCAATCCATCAAATTGTCTGTAATCACTCAGTTTTTCCCACCAGACTATGCTCCTACAGGACAGTTGATAGAAGAACTAGTGAAACAGTTAGGGCAGCAAGGAGTGGATATTGAGGTTTTTACAAGTCAGCCAGGCTATGCGTTTCAATCTCATAGTGCTGCTTCAGTTGAACGTGTGGGTGGAATCCGAATTCAGCGATCGCGCACAGCCCAACTCTGGCCGGGGCGAATTCGTGGCAAAGCTGTCAATGGTGTCTTATACACCTTGCGTGCAGCACTCTATCTACTGAGAGCTTGGCGGCGTAGGAATGTATTGTTGGTAACTACAGCCCCCCCATTTTTGTCAATCATCGGATATCTGGCTTATCTGGTATTCCGACTTCCCTATGTTTGCATCATTTATGACCTTTATCCTGATATTGCGATCGCTCTAGGGGTAGTCTCAAAGCAGAACTGGCTGGCACGGTTATGGCGTGCTATTAACAAACAGATTTGGCTAAATGCTAAGGGAATTGTAGTTCTTAGTCCAGCCATGAAACAGCAAGTGCTAGCAAATTGTCCACGAGTAGCCGATAAGATTTCGGTAATTCACAGTTGGGCGAACCCTGAATTGATTGTGCCAATTGCCAAACAAGAGAACTGGTTTGCTTGGAAGCATAACTTAGTAAACAAATTTACCGTACTCTACTCCGGGAATATGGGACGCTGCCATGATATGGCAACTATCCTAGAAGCTGCTCAACAACTGCAAGATGAGCCAGTTCATTTTGTCTTCATTGGTGGTGGAGCAAAACGAGATGAATTGATTCAAGAAGTGAATCAATTAGGACTCTTGAATTTTACATTTCTGCCATATCAAGACAAGCAGGTGCTGCCCTATTCTTTAACGGCTTGCGATCTGTCATTAGTGAGTGTAGATGCATCGACCGAGGGTTTAGTCGTACCTAGCAAGCTTTACTCAGCTTTAGCATCCGGACGACCGATAGCGGTGATTTGTTCGCAGTATTCATACCTCAAACAACTGATTGCCGAAGCCGACTGCGGTAGCACCTTTGAGAATGGAGACAGTCATGCTCTAGCTCAATTTATTCGCTTACTTAGTCGAGATCCGCAACTAGGAGAGCGCATGGGCAAGGCAGGTCGTCAGTATTTGCGATCGCATTTCACACCTAAGATTATCTCTCAACAATATCTTGATGTTTTGCAGCAAGCAATATTGCCTGATGGTGTGATAGCTATGACTCAAAGCCATACAAAATAGTTCTTTGAGAAATTTAGACACAAATTGGTGCAGGTTACAAAGACTTTCAGCCTCATACCAGTTCTCGAATATATAGCTACAAATTCTTCTTTCTTGCCCTTTCCTCCTGCCCCGCAGGTAAATGGTATTAGCGGGATCAGTCCTGAGAAATCCAGTTATTTATCGGAAGTGTTTGCCATTAACTTTTGAGTCTGGCAGTACTTTCTCAATATTTGGAACCAGGCGCAATAGGCAAAATAGAAAATACTATTTTACCAAAAAGTTTTACATTTTTATTTAAGCTAGATTAATGCCTTGCTTAAACAAAAACTACTACATATTCAAGAGAGGGTTAGCTTTTGGAGGCTTACATTTAATGCCTAATTGAAGTAAGAAACAATTCTCACCAGAGAGCCATAAAAATAGCTAGCAAGGCTGATAGATTGTATATTAGCCTTACTTATTATCCTGCTTAAACTATTAAAAAAGATATCAAAAATAGTTTTGTATTTTGCTAATGATAAGTTGGATTAAGTTAATGTAAAATCGCAAGAATATGTTATGCTCTAAGACAGATTGACAGTGATAAATAATTACTTTTTGAAAAAAAACTTACGCAATTTTTATTGTTTTGCAACAAGTTTAATATTGTTGCCACATTCCAAAAAAATCCTGAATTTAGAATATTTGTCAATCAATGTCCAGTAATTAAATAGGATATTAGTTATTAATTTTAGGAGATGGGCTTCGATGGTCTTTTTGATCTCAGTTCCTCCAACGTAACCTTCCGAATTTCACTGTTTATTTACTGAAGTGGGAGGTCGAATTGCAGAGAAGGTGTGACCGAAATCGGAAACGTTCAAAACGAAGGGATATCTACTGTCCCAATCATGGCTGTTATCTTGAAAGCAGGAGTCAAAAATATCAATTGTTTGCCGACCAAGCAGGGCAGTTGCAGCAACGAGGCATGAGTCGACGGAGTGCATTGATGTTGGTAGCAAGCCAAACCACAGTTAGCATAGGGGGAGAATGGTTAGAAGCCTTTTGGTGCGATCGCTGCCAGCAAACAAAGTGGTATCACGTTTGCAAGTCGAATGAGCGCACCTATAAACTTTCTCTAGCGCCACAAGAACTGTGGCAGCAGGTAACAGGAGTAATTAATCCTGAGGGAAACCCTTCTGTTGGAGAATTTACTCGCAGGCAGGCAAAGGTGCTTAACTATCACAACATCAAAGATTTTCAGTTTGCCAATTAATGCTTAAAAGCAGTGGTCTTTAATTAATATTATGAGTAGTAAAGGAATTACCTCAAAGCTAGAGTTGGTAATTGAAGCTGGACAAACGGATAAGCAGTATTGGAGAGACCTGTGGCGCTACCGAGAGCTATTTTATTTTCTAGCTTGGCGTGACATTCTAGTACGCTACAAACAAACAGTCATTGGTATGCTCTGGGCACTCATTCGACCATTTTTGACGATGGTCGTGTTCAGCGTCATCTTCGGAAAGTTGGCGAACTTACCTTCGGAGGGAACAGCACCCTATCCGATACTGGTATTTGCTGCTTTGCTACCCTGGCAGTTTTTTGCTAATGCCCTAAGCGAGTGTAGTAATAGTCTAATTAGTAATGCCAACTTAATTTCTAAAGTGTACTTTCCGCGCTTGATTGTACCTGCCAGTTCAGTGATTGTTAGCTTTGTAGACTTTCTAGTTTCTGCGATAATTCTCTTAGGACTAATGGCTTGGTATGATTTTGTTCCCACTTGGCGGATATTATTATTACCCTTATTTATTGGCATTGCCTTTGCTGCTTCACTAGGAGTAGGGCTGTGGTTGGCAGCTTTGAATGTGGAATATAGAGACTTCCGCTACATTGTGCCGTTTATTGTGCAGTTTGGACTATATGTATCGCCAGTCGGTTTTAGTAGCAGCATTATACCAGAACAATGGCGTTTGCTCTATTATTTAAACCCAATGGTGGGCGTGATTGATGGCTTTCGCTGGGCAATCTTAGCGGGAGAGTCCAAACTTTACTGGACTGGATTCACACTATCTCTAGGACTAGTTGCCCTGTTACTGGTAAGTGGCATTTGGTACTTCCGCAGAATGGAACGGACATTTGCTGACGTAATTTAACAAGGAACTGTGCAGATGTCTGAGAATATGATCAGTGTAGAGAATTTAAGCAAAAAATATATTATCGCTCACCAGCAAGAGCAAGGGAGTCGCTATAAAGCACTGCGGGATGTAATTGCTGATGGTGCTACATATTTAGCCAAGGCATTTATCAAACCTAGGGGCAAAAAAATGCCCAACCCAACGCGGGAAGAATTTTGGGCATTACGAGATGTTTCCTTTGACATTCAACAAGGTGAAGCCATTGGTGTTATTGGGCGTAATGGTGCCGGTAAATCCACCCTCTTAAAAGTTCTAAGCCGGATTACCGAACCGACAACAGGACGTATTGCCATTAAAGGGCGGGTAGCAAGTTTATTAGAAGTAGGAACAGGATTTCATCCAGAACTTACGGGGCGCGAAAACATTTATCTCAACGGTTCCGTTTTGGGGATGAGTAGAGTCGAAATTAAAAAGAAATTTGATGAAATAGTTGCCTTTGCTGAGGTTGAAAAGTTTTTAGATACTCCAGTAAAGCGCTATTCATCAGGAATGTACGTCCGCCTTGCTTTTTCCGTTGCAGCCCATTTAGAGCCAGAAATTTTAATTGTTGATGAAGTTTTGGCTGTAGGTGATTCGGCATTTCAGAAGAAGTGCTTGGGCAAAATGGGTGATGTAGCGACCAAAGAGGGACGAACAGTTTTATTCGTCAGTCATAGTATGCAAGCGATCGCCCAACTCACCAAACGTTGCATCCTACTGTCTAAGGGTAACGTCCAGTTTGATGGTGATACTGGCAAAGCAGTACAGTTATATCTGGCTGGGCAAAAAGATGATTCTGTCTCACAAGCTTATTACCAAGCCCCTGTCAACAAAACTGGCAACCATATAGTTTGGGCAAAAGTTCATACTTCTGAAGAAAATGGATTTCACTATTGGGGCAAGCCAATAACTTTTGAGTTTGCGCTTCAGATCACCGAGCCTCACGAAAGCTTGCGTTTTTCCTTCCAGGTTGTCAGTGCCCTACAACAACCCGTGTGCATGTTCTACTTTTTTGAAGCTCATCAAGCTCCATTTTGCCAGAAGACAGGAACATTTATTATTCGGTGTCACGTTCCAAAATATAGGCTATACATGGGTTCGTACACCTTAACAACATGGTTTAGCATCCGTAGTACCCAAACTTTGCTGGAAAATTTAAGAGACATTTGTCCGTTTGAGATTTCAATGCACAGTATTGAGCGACCAGATTATGCATGGCAAGCTGATGAGTGTACTTACTTAGAAGATACTGTTTGGAAAGTTATTGAAGCTGAGAAAATTTCATAAAATTCTTGAATGATTTCAAAACTATACAAATTATGCCAATAAATAATGATGTCCAGTTAGGCAAAAATGTCAAAATTTTTCATCCTAATTTGGTAAATCTCTACGGTTGTAAGATTGGCGATGACACTAAAATTGGCAGTTTTGTAGAAATACAGAAAAATGTCCTAGTAGGAAGTCGTTGTAAAATTTCATCACATAGTTTTCTTTGCGATGGCGTTGTTTTAGAAGACGAAGTGTTTATTGGTCATGGAGTCATGTTCACTAACGATCTTTATCCCCGCGCCACCAATGAAGATGGTAGTTTGAAAACTGAAGACGACTGGTATGCAGTTAAAACTTTAGTCAAGCGCTGTGCATCTATTGGTAGTAATGCTACCATCCTACCTGGGGTGACTATCGGTGAAAAAGCCATTGTCGGTTCTGGAGCAGTAGTAACTGACCATGTTCCCGATTATGCAATTGTAGTTGGAGTCCCCGCACGTGTCATAGGGGATGTGCGCGATGGGCTACGCCCCGCCGTAGGCGATCGCCAAAATTTGCCAATGTCAGCTAGCAGTTTGTGAAATCCTCTAAGTTTTGTGCATTGGTTAACCGCTTGGTGAATTTTCCCATCTTGCAAAGATAAAACTTTTTTAGATCCAGTTATGAATGATTGCCACTCAAAGGTGGCAATCATTCATAGTGCATAAAAAATCAATTCTCATTAATTAAAAGCAACAGGAAACATGATTAATATCGGCGTCATCGGCTATGGTTATTGGGGACCAAATTTAGTCAGAAATTTTGTCGAAATGCCAGGAGTTCAGGTAAGAAAAGTCAGCGATTTTAAACCAGAACTATTGGCAAAAGTGCAAGCTCGCTATCCCACAATTCAAGTTACTCAAGATTGTCGAGACATATTTACAGATCCCCAGATTGATGCTGTAGCGATCGTCACACCAGTATCCACTCATTTTGATTTGGCTTTGGCTGCATTGCAGGCTGGTAAACATGTGCTAGTAGAAAAGCCCATGACAACTACCTCCGAACAAGCAATGCGGTTGATTGAAGAGGCAGAAAAACGCAACCTAGTGTTAATGGTCGATCATACCTTTGTTTACACTGGTGCTGTACGCAAAATGCACGATCTAGTAGTTACCAATGTAATTGGCGATATTTATTACTATGATTCAGTGCGTGTCAACCTGGGACTTTTTCAGCACGATGTGAATGTGATTTGGGATTTGGCAGTCCACGACCTTTCCATTATGGATTACATACTGCCATCACAACCTTACGCTGTTTCAGCAACAGGGATGAGTCATGTATCTGGGGAACCAGAAAATATTGCCTATTTGACTCTGTTTTTTGAGGGTAACTTAATTGCTCACATCCATGTTAACTGGTTAGCACCTGTGAAAGTCCGTCGTACATTGATTGGTGGTAGCCAACGTATGATTGTTTACGATGACCTAGAACCTAGTGAGAAGGTGAAGATTTACGATAAAGGAATTACCGTTGATGACAATACTGAAAGTCTATACCAAATGCTGATTGGTTATCGTGCAGGAGATATGTGGGCACCCCATTTGGAAGTAAAGGAAGCACTGCGAACGGAAGCATTACACTTTATGAAGTGTATTGAAACAAGCGATCGCCCCATTACCGATGGGCAAGCAGGACTGCGGATAGTCAGGATTTTAGAAGCTGCTACTCAGTCTATGAAACAGCAGGGACGATTAATTGAAATTGATACAGCACGGGTAGTAGCATGATTCCATTTGTAGATCTCAAAGCTCAATACTTGAGCATTAAAGAGGAAATTGATACTGCTGTCCTTAAAGTTTTGGACAGTAGCCAATTTATTTTGGGGAGTGAGGTAGCAGCCTTTGAGCAAGAGTTTGCCCAATATTGCAACGCCGACTACAGTATAGCCTTAAATACAGGAACTAGCGCTTTACACCTAGCGCTGTTGGCAGCTGGTATTGGCCCCGGCGACGAAGTAATTACTACACCTTTTACTTTTGTTGCTACCGTTGCAGCTATTGTTTATACTGGTGCGACAGCCGTATTTGTAGACATTGACCCGGTTTCCTACACCATTGATGTCAGCAAAATAGAACAAGCGATCACCGCAAAAACTAAAGCTATTTTACCAGTACATTTATACGGTCAACCCGCAGACATGAACGCGATCATCGAAATTGCTCGGCGTCATGGTTTGACGGTGATTGAAGACGCTGCCCAAGCTCATCGCGCAGAATACAAAGGACAACGGGTAGGCAGTATTGGGGATATGGGATGTTTTAGTTTTTACCCAGGCAAGAATTTAGGGGCATACGGCGAGGGTGGCGCAATAGTCACTAATAATCCTGAATATGCCCATACCATCAAGATGTTACGCGACTGGGGACAAGAACAAAGATATCACCATGTTCTTAAGGGTTATAACTACCGCATGGATGGCATCCAGGGTGGAATTTTGCGGGTTAAGTTGCGCTATTTAGATGCTTGGACCCAATCACGCAGGACACATGCAGCACTATACGATCGCCTCTTGGCCAACTCAGGCATTACAACACCCACTGTGATGTCCTATAGTCATCATGTTTACCACGTTTACGTAGTGCGTACTAACCATCGGGATGCACTACAACAGAAACTACAGCAGCGCTTAATTCAGACAGGAATTCATTATCCCATTCCTGTACACTTGCAGCCAGCCTATGCAGATTTAGGATATCAAGTTGGTGATTTTCCTTGTGCAGAATTGGTAGCCAATGAAGTACTTTCGTTACCAATGTTTGCAGAACTTTCTTCAGAGCAGATCGAAATTGTTAGTGCTGCGGTGTGTGAGAGTGTTTAAATGTCTGAGCTAGTTCAAAGTCGGATAGTCAAAGCTGTACATGGTTCCCAAGAGTTGACGCTAGACCCAGATTATGAAGTGGGACTGGCAGAACATTTACGCCATCAATATGGTAATCACGGATTAATCGAATTATATGCCCGCTTTGCGATCGGCGATGGAAATTTTGATGCCTTAATGCGGCGAGTGATTTGGCGTGCAGTAGCAAGTCAATTCGGACACGGCGTTCGTATAAGTAATGGTGTCGGTTTCAAGCATCTAGAAACCTTTGAAATTGGCAATGGCGTGTTCATTGGTTCCCAAAGCTATATTCAGGGAAGATTCGATGGTAGGTGTGTAATTGGAAATCACGTTTGGATTGGTCCACAGAGTTACTTTGATGCCCGCGATTTAATTCTTGAAGATTACGTAGGCTGGGGGCCAGGTGCAAAAGTCTTGGGTTCTAGCCACACTGGATTGCCCATTGATCTGCCAATTATTAAAACAGACCTAGAAATTAAATCGGTAAAAGTGGAAACAGGAGCCGATATTGGGATGAATGCGGTCATCCTTCCTGGGGTGACAATCGGTAAACACAGTATTGTCGGTGCTGGAGCAGTTGTCACTAAGGATGTACCAGCTTATGCCATTGTAGCTGGTGTTCCGGCTCGGTTTTTACGCTGGCGAGAAGGATACGAACCATCGGAGAATACAGAAAATGCAAAATAGTCGAGTATTAATTACGGGTGGCGCAGGCTTTATCGGCACACATTTAGCCGAACGTTTGATTAAATATACTGAGGTTGTTCTCTTCGATAGTTTTCGCCGAGACTCTCTCTCCTTTGCTCCTTCACTCAAAGAACATCCAAATATCAAAGTTATATCAGGCGATGTACTCGATCCTGATTCGATTCGTGAAGCACTAGATGGTGTAGATACCGTAATTCATCTTGCTGCTATTGCTGGTGTATCAAGTTATTATCAGGAATCACTACAAACACTGCGGATCAATATTCTTGGCACTGCTAACGTGCTGGAAGCAGCAGCAAAACAAAACATCAAAAAGTTTGTTCACTTTTCCACCAGTGAAATCTATGGCTCTGATGCCCTATGGGTGAATGAAGAATCGCCATACGTAATTGGGTCTGTATCAGATAAGCGCTGGGTTTATGCTACCAGTAAACTGGCCGGAGAGAATTTTAGCTTGCGATATGCTGAAACATTTGGCTTCGACTGCACAACTGTTAGACCATTTAACATTTACGGTCCAAGACAAGTAGGTGAAGGTGCAATCAGTAACTTTTGCCGTGCAATTTTAAACGGTGAACCGATGAAGGTTTACGGGGATGGCTCTGCCATACGCGCCTGGTGCTACATATCAGATCTGGTCGATGCAGTAGAAATGATTATCAAGACACCCAATACTGCTGGGCAGGCGTTAAACATTGGCAATCCATCGGCAGTAGCAACCACTTTAGGATTAGCACAACAAATGGCTCGAATTATACCAGGAGCCACTATTGAATATCAAGATGTCAAACGCTCGGAAGTTAAAGCGCGTATTCCTTCGATCGAGAAGGCTCAAAATTTACTAGGATACAAACCCAAGGTCGATCTGGAAACAGGATTGCATCAAACATTTGAATGGTTCAAGGATCAACAAGAGAAACTATCATGAAAGTTACCGTCATTGGTGCAGGCAAGATGGGTTTACCATTAGCCTGTCAGTTTGCTAACCAAGGTGCATCAGTAATTGCCTGCGATACGAATACAGTTGTCGTTGAGGCAATTAACCAAGGAGTTTGTCCCATTGATGAACCAGGTGTATCAGAGTTATTAAGCTACGCTGTGGCAAATGGAACTTTGCGGGCATCGACTGATACTACGGCTGCTGTAGCAGAGAGTCAGGTGATTGTCGTCATCGTCCCCGTTTTACTGACACCAGAGCGTGATGCTGATTTATCAATTATTGAGTCTGTTTCTTGGCAAATTGCTCAAGGACTTAAGCCTGGTGCAATGGTCTCCTATGAAACGACTTTACCCATTGGCGGTACGCGCCGCTTACTGCCGATACTTGAAAGTAGTGGTCTCAAAGCTGGTGAAGATTTTCATTTAGTATTTTCGCCGGAAAGGGTTAAGAGCCAGTTAGTACTCAAGCACCTGACGCAAACACCAAAGGTCGTTGGCGGTATTACCTCTCAGGCGGCTGCTTGTGCCGAAGCTTTTTATCAGCAATATCTGGGCGCACCTGTAATCAATGTCGGCACGCTGGAAGCTGCTGAGATGGTTAAGCTGGCAGGGATGATTTACCGTGATGTTAATATTGCTCTTGCCAATGAACTTGCCCATTATGCAGACGAAGTTGGCATGAATTTTCATGAGGTTATCCGTGCCGCGAATACAGATGGAGAAGCACATCTGCTATTTCCTGGCATTGGAGTAGGTGGACATTGCACGCCTGTTTATCCGTATTTTTTGATCCGCGATAGTCAACGTCGAGGGATTTCCAGTGTGCTGGCTGAGCAAGCACGACTGCTTAACGAATCTCAACCTGCTTCCATCTTAGACCGACTAGAGTCGTGCTGGGAATTGCTACATGGACGCACAACTTTAATTTTAGGATTAGGATTTCGTCCGCAGGTGAAAGAACATATTTTCTCTCCGGCATTTCCACTGCGTGAGGATTTGACAAGACGTGGGGCACAAGTACGGATACACGATCCTTTATACAGTGATGATGAAATACGTGAGCATGGTTTTGTCCCTTGTCAACTAACCGACCCGCAGCTACCAGAGGTCGTAATTTTAAACACATCTCACTCGATTTACTACGATCTAAACTTTCAAGAGCTTGCTAGTAAAGGGGTGAAAGCGATCGTCGATGGTCGTGGTTTGTGGGATGCAAATAAGATTCGCAGCACAGGCTTAGTTTATGTTGGAGTGGGCAAGCAATGACTGAGCAGCGATCGACCAATCAAGTAAAGAACATCCCGATCGCCAAACCTTGGATAGGTGAACCGGAAGCTGAAGCAGCCAGCCGTGCAATCATGTCTGGCTGGGTAACTCAAGGCCCGGAAGTCGCAGCCTTTGAGCAAGAGTTTGCCACTTACGTAGGAGGAAACTATGCTTGTGCTGTTTCCAATTGCACCACAGCACTGCATCTAGCGCTGTTAGCTGTAGGCGTGCAACCTGGAGATCGAGTGATTACCGTTAGCCATTCTTATATTGCCACTGCTAACAGTATTCGCTACTGCGGGGCAATACCGGTGTTTGTGGATATTGAACCACAGACACACAACATCAACCCGATGTTAATTGAAGATGCGATTAGCGATTCCCTTCGGGATAGCTTTGCTTCACGTACCCGCGCCATTCTCATTGTCCACCAGATCGGGATGCCTTGCGACCTCAAAGCCATCTTGGATATTGCCCACCGTTACAATTTACCAGTAATTGAAGATGCGGCTTGTGCCATCGGTAGTGAAATTCTTTGGGATGGAAAGTGGGAGAAAATTGGTAAGCCGCATGGCGATATCGCCTGCTTTTCCTTTCATCCCCGGAAAGTCATCACCACCGGTGACGGTGGGATGTTGACGACAAATAATCCTGAATGGGACAAACAGTTTCGCCTCTGGCGGCAACATGGGATGAGCGTCCCCGATACAGTACGCCACGGTGCAAAACAAGTAATATTTGAGTCATACCCCATGCTGGGTTACAACTACCGCATGACTGATATTCAAGCAGCAGTCGGGCGAGAACAACTCAAACGGCTGCCAGAAATTGTAGAACGTCGGCGTTATTTGGCACAGCGATACCAAGAACAACTCGCAGATGTACCCGGATTAAAGTTACCTACTGAGCCAAATTGGGCCAAGAGTAACTGGCAGAGTTTTTGTATACGGCTTACAGAGAGATGCGACCAGCTACAAGTAATGCAGCGAATGTTAGATGCTGGCATTGCCACGCGGCGTGGAATTATGTGCGCTCACCGTGAAGGTGCTTATCAAACAGAAGCTTGGTCGTGTGGAGTTGAGTCAAAAGCTTGTGAGTGTGAAATTGGCAAGTGCGATCGCCTTTGGGAGAGTGAACAGGCACAAGACCATACAGTCCTACTACCTCTGTTTCATCAGATGACTGAACAGGAACAGGACTATGTGGTGGAAGTTTTAAAAGTGGCTTGTCAGGTTTAGAGAAGTTACTTTTTATAGTCCGTAGTAATTCAACTTTATCGGAAATAACTATGACTATCCTCTTTAGCAATCAAGTACCGAGTATTGGAAATTTCAGTGATGGCGTTCCCTACGAACTAGGCATGAAATTCCGCAGTGCAACAGGCGGACAAATTACCGCCGTTCGCTTCTGGAAAGCCCCTAGCGAGACAGGAACTCATGTTGGTAATATCTGGTCAGCGACGGGAACCCTGTTAGCAAGCGCCACTTTTACTAACGAGACGGCTTCTGGTTGGCAGGAGCAGGCTCTGGATACACCACTGAACATTCAAGCGAATACGACCTATACAATTTCTGTCAACATAAATGCTTATTACGTTGCTACTTATGATGAACTGGCCAGCCCCATCGTCAATGGGGATCTTAGCTCAGTCGCAGATGGCAACAATGGAGTATTTAATGGGAGTCCAGGATCTTTCCCAACAGGTTCTCACCGAAATAGCAACTATTTTCGTGACATCAACTTTGTAGCTGTTGCCCTACCTACGATTACAAAAATCAGCGGCGATAATCAGACTGGTGCAGGCGCAACTCCCTTGTCTAACCCCTTGGTTGTTCTGGTGAAAAACAGTACTGGCAATCCTCAGTCAGGAGTGACGGTGAACTTTGCCGTTACCAGCGGCGGAGGGTCAGTTTCTCCGACAACAGTATTAACTGATACTAATGGACAGGCTAGTACCACTTTAACGCTTGGAGCTAATCCTGGTGCGACAAGTCCTGTAATGAATACAGTGAGCGTCACAGCAGAAGAAGTAGGTAGCGTTACTTTCTCTGCTTATGCCAGTCCTTCGGGAAACAGCCAAACTCTGTTGACAACTCAAGTACCCAATTTTCCAAATTCTACTGATAACGTTGCCTATGAATTAGGCATGAAATTTCGCGCTACTAGAGGTGGACAGGTTGCCACCATTCGTTTTTGGAAAGCCGCTAGCGAGACAGGAACTCATATTGGCAAAATCTGGACGGCAACGGGAACTCTGTTGGCAAGCGTCACTTTTTCTAACGAGACGGCTTCTGGCTGGCAGGAACAGCTTCTAGAGACGCCAGTAAATATTCAAGCTAATACGACTTATGTAGTCTCTGTCAACATCAACGCCTATTACGTCGCCACCTATGATGAACTGGCCAGCTCCATAGTTAATGGCGACCTGACCTCAGTAGCAGATGGCAACAATGGGGTATATAATTCGAATCCCAATTATTTTCCCACCAGTTCTTTCCGGAATACTAACTATTATCGCGACATTGCCTTTGTCGCTGGTAGCATCTTGGTTAAAGTCAGTGGAGACAATCAGAGTGGCGCCATAGGCACACCTCTGACCAACCCCCTAGTCGTGCGAGTCGTCAACGCTCAAAACATTCCTCAGTCAGGAGTTACGGTTAATTTTGATGTTGTCAATGGCGGGGGATCAGTCTCGCTTGCCAGTGTAGTCACTAATGCTAGCGGTCAAGCAAGTACAATTTTGACACTAGGACAGGCTCCTACCGCACCTGGAGGAACGGTAGTCAGCGCCACGGCGGCAGGCATCGGCAGTGTCACTTTTTCGGCTACAGCAACCCCGGTAAACCCCAATGCCATCTATTTAGAAAACCTCAATCCCGGCACGACTAATTGGAAGCTTAACAATCGGGGTAATGGCGAGATCGCTGGTTATGCCTCAGCGACCAGTGCCAGTAAAGGGGGAACGCTGGACATTAAGGTTTCTCTGGCACAAGCGGGACAGTTTAGCATCGACGTGTATCGCTTGGGCTACTACGGTGGCACAGGCGGAAGGCTGATGGCAAGTAGCGGTTTACTCAATGGCACGACCCAAGCTGCTTGTACCCTAGACCCTGATACCCGCTTGATCGAGTGTAACTGGACAACTTCCTACGTAGTCCAAGTAGCCAATAACTGGACTAGCGGTCTTTATGTAGCCAAGTTGACCCACCAGGCAACAGGCATCATCGCCCATGTGTGGTTTGTCGTTGTCGATGATAGCAGCACTGCCGATATTCTGTTTCAGAGTGCCGTTTCTACTGTCTTGGGCTACAGCATGACGGGAGGTTACAGCCTGTACAACTCTCACAGCATTAACGGTCAACGAGCTTTTAAGGTTTCCTACGACCGGCCGTTCTCCCAAGCAACCTATATCACCGACAACCAGGCCGACACACCCCTGCGATGGGAATACAATATGGTGCGCTGGCTAGAATCTCAAGGTTACGATGTCACCTATACCGACAATATGCAGATTCACAGCAACGAACAAAAATTGCTCAATCACAAAGTATTCTTGTCTGTAGGGCACGACGAGTATTGGTCTAAAGAAATGCGCGATCACGTCGAGACTGCCCGCAATGCTGGCATTAATTTGGGATTTTTCTCTGCTAACACTTGTTATTGGCGAGTCAGGTTTGAAAATTCTACTGTAGCTGCTGGGCAAGTGAAGCCCAACCGAGTAATGGCCTGCTACAAACAAGATTGGGCAGTAGATCCAGTTGCCCAGCAACAGGGATCGTCAGCAGCCACTAATAAATTCCGCAGCTTCCAAAACCAGCGACCGGAAAATGCCTTGTTAGGAGTAATGTACGGTAGCGACACCTCAAGTCTTTACGGCGGTTTTAATTATGTCGTTACCAACAGCAGCGATCCTTACTATGCAAACACGGGACTCCAGAACGGGGATCAGCTGACTATGTTAGTCGGCTATGAATGGGATTTTCTCGTTGATAATGGGTCTGCGCCTGCTGGTCTGGTGATGTTGTCCCAGTCGCCAGTCCAACCCTCTTTCTTATTGCCAACTTTCGACGAACCGGCTGGAGAACAAACTCTCCCTGCTAATCAGGATTTTAATACATCCCACTCAGCCCGCTACACAGCTAGTAGTGGCGCTAAAGTCTTCGCGTCTGGCAACATTCAGTGGGCATGGGGGCTAGACAGTAACGATGTTAGCCCAGCTCGAGAAGATATTCGCGCCAAGCAAATGACTGTCAACATCCTAGCAGATATGGACGCTAGACCACAGACACCAAATCCAGGATTGATTGTTCCTTAAAGCAACCCACAAGGAGTATGGTAATGCCATCATTGAAACGCCGACAATTTGGCCAGCTCGCAGCTGCCAGTTTGACTTCCACTGTTGTTGCTGGTATCTCTAGTAAGGCAGTTGCTCAAGAAACCGCCACCAAGCAGAAAATTATTTATGCAGTAAACCTCCTGAGTACATCCAAGACTCAAAACTGGGAAAACCAAACTCCGCCAGTGGAACTGAGTACTGCTGACCTAACAACGGGAAAAATTCTCTCTAAGGTCAATCAGCTATCTCTGTCCGTTGAAAATCTATTGTCTGTACCGAAAAACCCTCGCGCTTTCTTTCTCAATGACTATAGTCGGATTTCAAAAGCGATAATGCTGAAAAATGGGACTCTGGTAATTTCTACAGTCTCTAGCACCAAAGATGGTCATTTCAACCATCTAATTTCAATTTCTAGTATAGGAAGTCTTACTATCCCCATATTTGGAGCGAAAAAAGTACTAGGCTTCAAGAGAGCGAATCAAACTGTTGAAAGTTTGCTCAGTCTTCCTAATAATCAACTTCTGTGCCTCGTAGGGACTGAAGGCGTCCCGCCTTTTAGCTTTAGGACGCTCGATTTGACAACAGGTCAAGCTCTTGCCCGTGACGAACTGGCCTTACCCTCACTGCCGCCTACCCATCGATTCGCTAACCTATGCCAAGATCTCAAGGGAAATATTTTCGCAACTGAAATCGGCTCAGAAGGTTTCCCCGTTTTAATCTCTATGAACTTGCAGGAGAAAGCCATAGTTACTGGCAACGTCAAAATTAAGAGATTGACTCCACTGAGCTTTGAAGGACGCCCACTCTCTTACGATCTCCAAGATTTAACCTTTTCTTCTGATGGTCAATTGCATGCGCTTGCTGCTGACGGTAATAGAAAAAACACTGCTGTGTATACGGTAGACGTGAAATCTGGCAAGATGGGGCTAGTAAGGAAATTTGCAGCTGAAAAGTTTGCATTTTTATAGTACTACAGCGACCTTTTGTATAATCTGCTGTCAATTGTTCATGCTCATGTAGGTAAATAGATAAAGTGCAGAATTCTCAATGTTTTGAGGAGAGATATAGTCGACTAATTCAGGGTCAGGAGTAAAAACCCCAATGAGCAAAGCGATTAGCAGCACGATCGCAGTCCAAACAAAATATCAATACGCGATCGCATGAAGGTTTTAATTCATGCGATCGTTTAGTTGAAAGCGAAAATTTTTACAAAAATACCATTATTTCACCTCTATTTCATCAGACTCTATAAAAAGAATAAAATCCAGCATTCAAATTATTGTTACTATATAAAGGAAAAAATTATGTATAACATTCATAAACCAAAACTTGTTTTTTTTCAATGGGTTAATAAAGGATCGGCTAAATTCTACAGCGCCTTAAAGCAACAGCACGTTAAATGTCTAAGAGAATTTTTTGAAGTCATTGTTATTAATGAAGAATATGACTATCAGCAGGTCTGTGAAAAATATCAACCAGACATCACCTTATTTGAAAGTGGTATTGCATCATATACTTCTCAACGACATATTCAAAATACTTCTGCTTATCCAGAAATCCCCAAGCTAGGTTTTTATAACGGAGATGCTTGTTGTGGATTTCATACGGCCTTCCTTGCTGATATGGAAAATTGGGGGATCGAAACATTTTTCTCCATATCTATTTCTTTAACTGAGTATCTTCCAGAAATTGTTGAAAACTTATTTTTCTGGCCAAATTTTATAGATTCTGATATATTTAAAGACTATGGCGAGTCTAAAAACATACCGATTATCATCAGTGGCAACCAAAGTTTACTCTACCCTTGGCGAATAAAAATTAACAAGATTGTATCGAAGTATTATCCATCTTTAATTTGCCCGCATCTGGGATATTTAGAAACTCGAGAAACATCAAGAATGATGTTTGGCGAACAGTATGCTCGGACAATCAATGCTTCTTGGTTTTCACCAGGATGTGGTTCAATGGCCAGAGATTTGGTTCGCAAACTTCTGGAGGTTCCCGCAGCCAAATGCTGTTTAATTACAGAAAAAAACCCAACTGTTGAAGCCGCAGGTTTTGTAGATATGGAAAACTGCGTCTTTGCTGATGAAAACGACATATTAGATAAACTTGATTATTTATTTCAGAACCAAGATGAACTAGAAAAAATTATCAATGCAGGCTATGAACTAGTTCATTCACAGCATACATTTAAACAACGAGATCAAATTTGGCAATGGTTTAATCTCCATAAGCAACTCAAACCAAATCAAAGAATTGTTCAGAACAATCCTTTTGAACCAATGGCGATCGTAGATATATCGTCAGGCATTAAAAATTCACCTATTATTATTAATGCATTAGATAAAGCGATTTTCCATCAAGGAGATGAAAAACTCTGGGCAGGTAAATACGATGAAGCAGAAGCTTGCTATCTTAAATGCCTAAATTATGTAGATTATCAGTCTCAACCAAAATTACGATTGGCATTGTGTAGCCTTTACAAAGGAAATGCAGCAACAGCATACGATTGGATTACTCAGCCAATTAAATGGACTCTTGATATATCTAAAGAATTAGCTCCTGATCCTGTAGAGTGGGCTTATTTGATTATTTCTCTCCTTTGTCAAGGAAAATTAAATGATGCCATCGACTATGCTCATAAGTATCCCTCTCTTTGCCATCCTGAACTTGAGCGTACTCGTTGGGTCGTTAATACTCTAATAAATAAAGATACTTTACCGTACAGTGAACCATTAAAGTACCGCTGTAGCGCTCATCAATTGCCTAATCTAAGCTTCCAAGAATGGCTAGATCGCCTCTGTACTATGCTTACAGCATGTCAACAATTCGATTTCGTGAAATTGTTGAGTGGTTCGGCTTCTTTAAAATCTCACTCATTAAAAAAACAAACAAAATCTTTTGTAAAATTATCTAATTTGGTAAAATTAACGCCATATAAAATGGACTTTAAGCAATGGCTAACATCAAATTTAAAAACATTACTACGTCAACCTTTATCTCGTTTAGAAACTAGATTTGGTTATTTCCTTCCTTACCAATTTTCCACGATAAAATCTGATGAATTTTTTCAGACAATCCGCAAAATGGTCAAGGAAAAAGATATTAAAACAGCTTTAGTAATAGGAGCATCTAGTGGAGAAATTATTACCGAGGCGCTTTTAACGGGTATTACAGAGAACCCAAACAAGCCAATTGCCTTTTGCGTCAATATTTCTACTCCTCAATTTAAGAAGCTACAAAAGCGTTATCTTGCTGAATCTCTTGTCAAATACTATAATATTTCATCTCTTTCTTTAGAGAATTTACCTCAAGAACTAAGTAAAATTATTAAGAAAATTAAAGAAGAAAATAATATTAATGTTTTTGATCTTATCTTAATCGATGGTTCTCAAATCAGCACAAGTATTGAAGAATTAGAAAATGAATTGTCTGGCTATAAATTTATGTTACTAGATGATATAAATACATTTCATAGCTACAAAATTTATCAAAAATTGCTTTTAGATTCTAATTATTTAGTACTTACTCAAAATACTGATTTACGTAATGGTTATGCCATTTTTGAACAAAAACATTGATTTCTAGTTCAAACTGAAAAAGATATATAGGTTAGGAAATTAAAAAATGAAAGTTAGTGATTTTTCTTACAAGGTATCACATCACTTAATTTGGCGAGCAGAACAATTATTAATTGATTTTCAAAGTTCTTCAATTAATAGGGAACTGACTAAACTAGGTTGTTTAACTAAAAACAATATAAACACACACATGACTGCTCATGAGCTAAATATGCTCTACATCTTAAGCAAGGATCTGGGAGAATCTGCAAAAGTTTTAGAAATAGGATCTTATTTAGGAGCATCTAGTTGTTATATTGCTGCTGCTGTCTCTCCCAAAAATGGACACTTATTTTGTGTTGATACTTGGGAAAATCAAACTATGCCAGAGGGTGAAAGAGATACATTAAATGAATTTAAAAATAATACTAAAGCAGTAGCTCAACACATCACTGCCATCAGAAAGAATAGTCAGGAACTTAGACCTTCAGATTTTGGCGGGCATTCTTTAAATCTCGTTTTTATTGATGGCGATCATAGTTACCAAGGAGCAAAAAATGATTACGAAAAAGCAAGTCCTTGGATTGTCGGAGGAGGTATTCTTGCATTCCATGATTGTATTGCTTTTGAAGGTGTAGCTAGAACAATTGGTGAAGCTCTGGCTAGCGGTAACTGGAAGTTTGGCGGACAAGTCGATAATCTTCTTTGGCTACGTAAAGTAGAAAAGGGTTGTTTAGAATTTGAACATTCAGCATTTTAAAACAAAGCCTAAAATCATTATTGTATGGAATTAGCTCTCAGTATAGTTATCTGTGCCCACAATCCTCGTAAGAACTATTTAGAAAGGGTTTTACAAGCACTTGAATTTCAAACTTTATCCAAAGATTTTTGGGAACTTTTGTTAGTTGATAATGCGAGCGATCGCCCTCTAACTACGGAAATTGATCTAAGTTGGCATCCCCAAGCTCGTCATATTCGAGAAGAACAACTGGGATTGACTGCGGCTAGGCTCAGAGGAATGCGAGAAGCTACGGCTGGAGTAATAGTATTTGTTGATGATGATAACGTTTTAGATTCAGATTATTTAGAAACCACATGGCGAATTAGTAAAGATTTTCCATTCATTGGTGCTTGGGGTGGACAAATTAAAGCGGAATTTGAAGTAACACCTCCGTCTTGGACAAAACCTTATTTAGGAAATTTGGCAATTCGAGAGTTTGAGCGCGATCGCTGGTCTAATTTAATAGAGCAGTATGAAACAACCCCATGCGGGGCTGGGCTTTGTATTCGCAAGGTTGTTGCTGAAAAATACAGCGAGTTAGTTCGTAACAATCCTCAACGAGCAAATATGGATCGCAAAGGTAAAATGCTTACCTCTTGTGGAGACTCAGACTTAGCATTTACAGCTTGTGATATGGGTTTAGGTACAGGGCTGTTTGCATCACTCAAGCTGATTCATTTAATACCTGCTAACCGTTTAAAAGAAGATTATCTCTTGCGTTTAGTAGAAGGGTTAGCTTACTCACAAATTATGCTGACATATTTTCGAGGTACTATTTCACCTCAATCTTTTTGGCGATCGTCAAAGATATATTCGCTGTATTTAGGTATCAGATATGGTTTGAGAATATCTCGTTTTCATGAAGCTGCACAAAAAGGTAAAAGACTAGCTCTGAAAGAGATTGGTAATTAGCAAAATAGCTTAATTGATAAAGGAGTATTTATGATAGGATCGGTAACGTTAAAAAAATTCTCAAAATATGTTTTTTAAATTAGATTTTTTAATATGCTAAAAAAAACTCTCAAAGCTACATATTTTTCATATATAAATTTGCTTCGCAAGCTACCAATAAGTTCCGAAATTTTAGGTCCTCCAAAAGACTTTTATCAAGAGGCTAAGGATTATTGGCTATTAAATTTTAAAAAAAACAACAAACAAAGTCAAGGAAGTTTTATTAGCATATCTTCTCCAAGTTCAATACATAGAAAATTTCCGAAAACCATCAAAGATGAAGTTCACTGGAAATTTGAGATAGAGTATAGTCATGAATATCCAGAGACATTTGTGACTGTAATACCACAAGGCCGTGTATGGGGTCATAATGGTACTGTTATAACCCCAGATGATAAGTTACTGGGTGATTTGTCTTTGGAAATTGGTAGAGATATCAGCGAGCATTCAATACTCAAATCTTGGAGATTACCAAATCTACATTACGTAGATGGAACTGTTGCTGTTTTATCAGCTGCTGGAGGCGAAGGATACTTTCATTGGATGTTTGACGTTTTACCACGCATTCATTTACTCAAACAAGCTGAAATCGATTTCAGTCATATAGACAAGTTCTTAGTTAATAGCTTAAATCTTTCTTTTCAGAAGGAAACATTAGAAATTTTAGGTATTCCTGAAGAAAAAATTATAGAAAGTCGTAAATTTCCTCACATCAAAGCTAAACAATTAGTTGTACCTTCCCTACCAGGACAGACAGGAAATATCCCCAAATGGGCTTGTGATTTTCTCAAAATAAAAATTTTAGTTAATAATTATATTGAAAAAGTAGGTAAAGGAAATCTGATTTATATAAGTCGTGATCGCGCAGCTGTTCGTCGAGTTATAAATGAAGATGAATTAGTTCCATTTTTAAAAAAGTTCGGCTTTGAAGTAATTTTTTTAGAAAAGATGTCAGTAGCTGAACAAGCTTCAGTTTTAGCCTCTGCTTCTGTGATTGTGGCTCCTCATGGTGCTGGGTTATCCAATCTCGTTTTCTGTTCTCCTGGAACTAAAGTTATTGAGTTATTTTCACCGAATTATATAAATGTCTGTTATTGGGTTCTTTCAAATAATATGCAACTTGATTATTATTACTTAATAGGAGATGGAGAAAAGCCAGATAAATTTTGCGATCCTCATTACATGGCTGAAAACATATTAATTAATATAGATTCCTTAGCTCAATTGTTAAAAATAGCAGAAGTTAATTATCACTAAGTATGACCAATGACAAGCAAAAAATCCGGTAGCATAAGAACGTTCAAAAAACAGGAAACTTGGGACAAAAGCTTGCCAAGTATTTCTGTGATTACAGTTACATATAATCGGCTTCAAGATTTAAGTGAAACATTTTCAAATGTTATCTCTCAGACTTATGAAAACGTGGAGTATATCGTCATTGATGGTGGTTCTCAGGATGGTACGGTAGAATTTCTGCGCCAAAACAATGAGATAATATCCTACTGGGTTAGCGAAAAAGATGGTGGCATATATGATGCTATGAACAAAGGATCTCTGATCGCTACCGGAGATTGGATAATTTTTATGAATTCTGGTGATAAATTCTTTGCAGACGATACCTTGGCTCTGGTTGCAGAACATCTTAATGGTTCAGAAGATGTTGTGTATGGAGGATTTGAATCTATTTTAGTTGATCGATATCAAACACGTGTTTTTCAGAATAAGCCTCGTCATATTTTAGATCTATGGCGTGAAATTCCGACTTGTCACCAAAGTATTTTTGTAAAAAGAAAACTACAAGTACAATACTTATTCGATAGATCATTTGTTTGGTGTGCAGATCATGACTTTCTTGTTCGACTGTATGCAGATGGCTATAAATTCAAAGAAATTCCGATATTAATTTCAAAATTTAATGCTTCTGATGCTGGTAGCAGAAATCTTCTCACTTACACTAGAGAACGATGGCGTATCAGTAAACGCATTGCTAGCCCTTTGAAAAGACATAGATATTTCTTAAAGGAATATTATGGTTTTTTCCTTTGGAAGAACATGGTTAAAATACGCGATCTTTTACCAAAAAAATGGGTTTTGGCTCTGAGAAAATATCGTCAAACAGGTTAATTTTTTTGAATTTTATCGATTAAATATTTGGAGAGTTATAGTATATGTTATTATTTCGTAATTTAATTAAAAATCTTGCTTTTAATATACTTGATCGACGTAAACAACGTGGCTTTCACTTGATGCACGATTTAATATTTTGGTCTAGAGAAACACCTATAGAAATAATTTTTGATGTCGGTGCAAATATTGGTCAGACAGTAATAGAAATTAAGCAATATTTTCCTAATGCTCGTGTAGAAGCTTTTGAACCTATTGAATCAACATTTAAAAAATTAAAAGAAAACTGTTCGGGATTACCAAATGTCACTTTGAATAAATTTGCTTTTGGCTCGAAATCAAGTCAAATTACAATAGAATTAAGTGAAGAATCTTTAGTAAATTCTATGTTGAATACAGTTCATAGCTCGGCATTACAAGTACAGTCTAAAAAAACTCAAGAAGTGATGGTAGAGACTATTGATAATATATGTGATATCAAAGGGATAAAGCGGATTAATTTATTAAAAACAGACACGGAAGGATATGATTTAGAAGTCCTCAAAGGTGCTAAATCTATGCTCTTAGAAAATAGAATCGATTTTATTTTATCAGAAGCAACTTTCGATCCAACTGAAAAAACACACACCTATTTCTGTGAGTTAAACGAATATCTTTACGAGCATGGATATAAAGCAGTTGGCTTCTATGATATCTGTCATACCGCAGGTAGCAAACCATCTATATGGTATTGTAATGTTTTGTATGCCAATGGCAATTTAAGTATGATTTAACTTCAAAATCAATTAGTTTCCTGGAGGTTAAGTTAGAAAAATATGGCATATAGTTCAGCCATTGGAGTTTATTTTTCTGCGAATGATGTTGTTTATGACTGGACGATCGCTTTTCTCAACAGCTTCAGAAAGTTTAACCGAGATTTACGATTAATCCTCATTCCATTTAACGAACAGTGCGATCGCATTTTAAAATTGAGTGATACCTACAAGTTTGAAGTATACACAGACCCCTGTTTTTCTCGCCTAGAGTCCATTGGTCAAGCATTTGAGCTTGGTTACACCCCTACTGGTTGCTACTGGTTCAGACGCTATGCATCCTTTTGGGGACCTCTAGACTATTTCATGTACTTAGATGCTCGACAACTGGTGTTAGCCAATCTTCAACCCTTCATTGAAGCAACAAAAACCCTTGGATTTGATTTTCTGCATTACGACTGTGCTATTGACGAAGTTTACGAACGAGGAGAATTTCGTCAAGAACTGTTAAAGCAAAATCTAGGACGTGGCTTCAACTCTGGTCGCTGGGCTTCTCGTAAGGGATTGTTTTCAATAGAGGAGTTTGAAGAACTAGCCCACAGGGCAATGAAAATCAGAGATCAACTCAACCCCCGCAATACAGATCAAGTCTTTATCAACTACTGCTGTGACATGAAGCCTGTGCGTTATGGTCACTTTGCGGAAGTATTTGGCGGAATCTGTCAAAATGGTTGGGCTCCTCAGCTAGGTAAAATTTACCAAGCTAATGGGAAATACTTTTTATGGAACTTTGGTCGTGTAGATCATAATAAGCAAATTATTCTTTTGCATTGGGCAGGATATAAAATGAACTCTCTCATGCCTCACAGAGATTTATTTTATAAATACTTGTTAGCAAAACAATCTCTTCCAAAGTATCTCACACTTTATATAACTACTATTCTAGACTTTTTTTGGAGACTACCATTTGATTTTTTACGCAGTAATTATTTAGTTAATACTTTATATCATCAATTGCGGAAAAACTATAAATTTTAAAATTTTATAAAATTAATCTTCAGGAATTAAATATATGTTAGTTTCAGAGCCAACCTCAATACAAAACAACAAAATCCAATCAGTTTCAGTTCTTATTCCTACTCATAATCGAGATTGGTTATTGAAAAAAACTTTAGACAGTCTTGCTCAAGTTGAGATGCCTGCCAATCTAAATTTAGAAGTTATTGTTACAGCTAATGCATGTACAGATAATACTCTAAATTTATTGATTGAGTATCAAAAAACATTTCCTTACACCTTAAAGTTTTTTGATGAAATTCAACCTGGAGCTAATATTGCTAGGAATCGCTGTCTCCAAGAATCTCAAGGTGAGATTTTAGCCATAGTAGATGATGATGTGCAGTTTGATAAAGGATGGCTGGTAGGATTAGTAGAGGCTTTTGAAAACTTTTCTGTAGATATCGTTGGTGGTCGAATCTTGCTTTGGTGGGAAGCAGTAAAACCACCAAAATGGTTAAATCATCAATTAGAAATACTACTTTCTGCTTATGACTTAGGTAGTCAGGTTATACAAGTCGATCTACCAGGCCCAATTGCGGCAAATTTAGCGTTTCGACGCCATGTATACGAACAACTTGGATTAATGCATACAGGTATCCAAAATAAAAATAATAAAATCAACCGGGGAGATGAAGTCGAATATCTCTATCGAGCTAAAAAGGCTGATTTTAAAGCTATTTATGTTCCCAAAGCCTTAGTTCACCATTGGGTATCTCCTAACAAATTAAGCTCTAACTTTTTTAAAATAGCAGGTTTAGGATTTGGAAATTCTAGAATTTATCTCCAAGATAAACTAACTATATTTATTTTCTTAAAATCTTTACTAGGATTTTCATATCTGGCTTTCAGATATGGATTAGCAACGTTATTAACTCAAAATAGCAAAAATAAATCAGCATATTTGCAGAATTTATATACATGTATGGTAGGTGTAGGAGGATTGCAGGGAACCTTAGATCGATTGTTCGCCAAAACAATGTAATTATTTTTAATTAAGCTGAATTAAATGCAAATTACTTCCTATATTCATCCTATAAGCACCTACCTTCCTTGTACGGGAATCGGTCGTCATATTAACCAAATGTTATTAGGTCTTGCAGTCCAAGAGGAGATAGATCTAGAGTTATTTTTTTCACAGCAATGGCTAAATACTGATAGGAAACTTGACCCACGTAGCCCTTTGCGAGACCTTCCTTTTTTTACCTTTCCTTCACCAGAAAATTCAACGGAGCGCACCTGGAAACTTTTTGGTTTTCCTCGTATGGATCGCTACATTTCTGATAAAACAGACTGGCTTTATGCTCCAATGCAAACTTATATTCCAGTATCAAAATGTCCGATCGCGGTTACTATTCATGATATCCAAGCATTAGAACCAAATTTACCCTGGTCTGGTACTTGGCAACATCGATGGTTTCGTTACAAGTGGGAACGCTGGCTGCGTCGGGCTTTGTCGGAATGTCGGCTAGTGTTTACTGTATCAGAATTTTCTAAACAGCGGATGGTAGAACTATTAGGTGCTAATCCGCAGAAAATTATAGTGGTTGGAAATGGTGTTGAGCAATCCTTCTTTGATGTTGCCTCCGTCAACCCAAAAGAATCAGAGATCCCCGTCAAAAAACCTTACGTCCTCGTAATCGGTGGTTTACGTCAGAAAAAAGGAGCTAAATATGTTTTGGCAGTTGCAGAATCACTCCAAAGGCGCAAAAGCGACTTAAATATTGTATTTGCTGGAGATTCGGAACCAGAATATGCCGATGTGGTTCAGGCATATTCCAACGTGACTTTGTTGGGTATGGTTCCAGATGGAGATTTGCCTCACCTCCTACGTGGAGCATCATCTCTACTTTTCCTATCTCCATACGAAGGATTCGGTATACCTGCTCTTGAGGCGATGGCGGCTGGTGTTCCAGCCATTGTTGCAAATCTAGCTTCGCTTCCAGAAGTGGTTGGAGATGCTGGTATTATAGTTAACCCAGAGGCAACAGATGAAATTGTAGATATTTTGCTAAATATTAATAATAATTCGTCTCTTCGCCAAGAATACATTCAGCGAGGACATAAACACGCAGCGCAATATACTTGGTCACGTTGTGTAAATAGATTGATAACTGCATTTAAAGAGTTTGCATAATGTTAGCGATCGGCCAAAAAAACAGCACCCCCTTAATCACAAAACCACAATCTGTCCAATTTGGTTGTGGTCTATGCGCTCCTAGCCAATGGATCAATTTTGATTCTAGTCCGGCACTGCGCTTACAAAAATTACCAATGATCGGTAACTTAATACCCTCTGGCCCGTTTGGTAGATACCCACAAAATGTCAAGTACGGGGATATTGTCAAAGGTTTACCCATACCAGAAGCAAGTGTTGATTATTTGTATTGTTCACACATCTTTGAACATCTGACGTTGAACGAACTACGTTTATCTCTACAAAACTGTTATCAATATTTGAAACCAGGCGGGATATTTCGTTTTGTTTTACCCGATCTCGAATTTATGGCTCGACAGTATGTTAATTCAACATCTGCTGATGCGGCATTAGAATTTATGCGCGTCACTTGGTTAGGCAAAGAAAATCGTCAACACGACTTGATTGCCTTCCTGAAAGAATGGTTGAGTGGCACTCAACATTTATGGATGTGGGATTATAAATCACTATCAATTGAACTCGAAAATGTAGGGTTTAAAGAAATACGTCGAGCTTACTTAGGAGATTCTGGTATTTCAGTATTTTCTGAGGTAGAAGATCCACAACGCTGGGAAAATGAACTTGGCATTCAATGTAGTAAATAAATATGGGTCTTAAGGTTGTTTTTTGCTGGTCTGATATCTCTGGTTATATGGCAGCCTGCTGGCGAACTTTACATCAAATAGCAGAAATTGATGTATTTGTCATTGCCTTTCAAGCTCGTACTGAAACAGCATTTGCCGATGAATTGATGCAGGGTATTTCTTGCCGACTTTTGGATATCAAAGAAAGACAAGATGCAAATTTCATCAAACGTTTAGTGCTGGCAGAATCTCCAGATGTAATTGTTCTTTGCGGTTGGTTACATAAACCTTATCGTAAGTTGGCATTTGCTTCCGAATTAGGTAAAACAGCCTTAGTTATGACTATGGATACCCCTTGGTGGGGTACGTGGAAACAACATTTAGCTCCTTGGTTTCTTCACTCCTACTTGCAATGTATAAATAGTGTTGTTGTTGCCGGAGAGCGTAGTTGGCAATATGCTTCACGTTTAGGAATTGAACCAGCAAATATAGCGCATGGAGTTTATGGTATTGATTATGATGTTTGGTCTCCATTGTACGAACAACGCCTTAAGTCCCAATGGCCGCGTTCATTTTTATTTGTTGGTCGCTACGTTGCAGTTAAAGCAATTGATGTCCTTGTAGAAGCTTACCAAATTTATCGTTCTCAAGTATCTAATCCTTGGACTTTGGTATGTTGTGGACAAGGAGCATTGGCATCACATATTGAGGGAAAACCAGGAATTGAAAATCGCGGATTTTTACAACCATCCCAAATGCAAGCCGTATGGCGATCGGCAGGAGCTTTTATTTTGCCCAGTCGATTCGATCCTTGGCCGCTAGCTTTAGTAGAAGCTGCTGCGGCTGGATTACCTATTATTTGTACTGATGTTTGTGGTTCTGCGGTTGAGGTAATTCGACCTTGGTATAATGGTTTAACTGTACCTAAAGAACAGCCAAAAACTTTAGCTAAGGCAATGTTGACTTTACACCAGAACTATGCTGATTTACCAACTTGGGGAAAGCGATCGCAACAATTAGCAGCTCCTTACGCTGCCGATATTTGGGCAACTCGTTGGCAAGAATTATTACACAATGTACATCAGATGAAAACAATTAAGCAAAATACAAGTAATCTGGTTACTGAAAATTTGGCATGAATTTTCAAGCATGAATTCAGATCCTATTAGCAAACTTCTTGACCTCATCCTTAGCCCTTATGGGATATTGGGTATTGTCATCGGTCTTTTCATATTAGATAAAGCTACACGTTCCCGCCGTTTAGCTTGGCTATTATTCGGATTTTGCTGTTATGCAACTTCCTTAGGAAAATATCAAGATGAATGGATAACTGAACCACCATCTTTAGTTTTTCCCTTGCAACAGCTACGCGATATGGGTCGCCCCGTAACAATAGTTCTCTTGATTTTACTTATCATACTGGGAATGCAAACACAGAATGGATGGCGGCGGATAATTATTCCCCAGCCAGTTTATTACCTGATCGCATTTCAAGTGGCAGTTTTTTTTAAAGTTCTAATTTATGGTGACGTAGCTTTTGCCTTACTTGCAATAATTACATTTGGGGCAATTGTGCTGATGTTTAAGTTAGGCCCTTCCCGGTGGTTGCAGGATGAACACAACTTCCGCTTAGGTGTTTGGTCACTGGCAATGGCCGGTGTCATTTTTGCGATCGGCTGTGCTTATCAAGGAAGATTTAATATGTCTGCAATGACATTTGTACAAGGTAGATTCTTAGGAACTACTGGTAATTCACAACATGCCGCTGCGCTGTTAGCAGGTACCGTTCCCTGCTTCATGTTTCTCATTGAAAGCCGGAAAAAATGGGACTGGATAAAAGCTTTATGGATCGCTCTTTTACTTGTTGTTGCATACTTTTTATTTCTCACAGGTTCTCGGACTGGTGCAATTATGGGAATCAGTTCGATTTTATTTTTCTATCGTAATAGAGCTGGATCTTTACTACGCTTAGGCTTATTTGTTGGTGTCTTATTAGGTGTCATCTTTTGGTTCATAAGTCCGGAAGCCATTACCGAAAGCACGCCAGCAAGTAATCGATTCATTTCAGGTGCAAATACACGTGAAGGAGCTTGGAGTGGGATGTGGAATGGCTTTATGAGTAATCCATTCTTTGGTTCCCCTTTGTACGGAGGACGTTTGGTTTTTGGAGAAAACTCTTGGTTAGCTGCTGGAGACACTACAGGATTGATCGGATTTATACCGATAGTCATGATGGGGTTAGGCTGTTTGAAGATGATGTTTGAACTGCATAAATTAAGTAATACAAAACCTGCTTATTTTTTGCATAGTAGTACTGTGATAGCTGGTTTAGCCGGTCTTTTGGTAGGAAGCTTTTCAGAAGCTATTCTTTTAGGTAATATGTCTTTTCCTGTCTTTTCACTGCTGATGTATTTATCACTGGGAAAATATTTACTTGATTTGGATCGGATGGAGAATAAGTATTTATTGTAGCAGAAAATACAAACTTCGGCTTTGGAAAACAGGATTAATTTTTATATATAATTATTTTTCACCTATCATTTATTGTTAATGAAAATTCTTCACGTTACTCCTTCTATTACAAAAGTTCGTGGTGGTACGAGTCAAGCTGTTTTAGATATGGTAAAGGCATTGCAAATAACTAATGTCGATACTGAAATTGCCACAACTAATGATGATGGCGATAATTTACTTGATGTTCCTCTTTGCAAACTTATTAAATATAATGATGTTCCAGTTAGATTTTTCCACCGCTTTTCACCGAATATTAAACCAGTCAGAGAATATGCGTTCAGTGCCGAGTTGACACAATGGCTTTGGCAAAATATTTCTCAGTATGAGCTTGTACATGTCCATGCTCTTTTTTCCTATGCATCAACGATCGCAATGGCCATCGCCCGTCTGAAAAATGTTCCTTACATAGTCACTACACATGGTTTACTATGTGAGTGGTCTTTACAACAAAGTACGCACAAAAAGCAAACCTACCTAAAACTTATAGAACAAGCAAATCTTGACAGCAGTCAAATAATTCACTTTACCTCCGAGAAGGAACAGCAAGAAGTATCCTTACTGGGACTGCAAAAACCTAATGTTGTCTTACCTCTGGGAATATCTTTACCAACCAAAATTGTTGATGCTCGTCAGCGTCTGCGGCAAAAGTTTAACATTCCCCCAGACGAGCCTGTGATTTTGTTTTTATCTCGGCTGCATTATAAAAAAGGTTTAGAGTATCTGATTCCGGCTTTGAGCAAACTGACTCACCACCGATTTACTTTTATACTTGCAGGCAACGGCACTCCAGATTACGAAGCTGAAATAGAATCTTTGCTGGTTTCGAGTGGATTGCGCGATCGCACCCTTGTTGTAGGATTTGTCCAAGGTGAAGCCAAAGATATATTGATGCAAGGTTCTGACCTTTTTGTTCTGACTTCTTATTCAGAAAACTTTGCTGTCTCAGTTGTAGAATCACTAGCTGTAGGCGTTCCTGTTCTCGTAACTCCTGGTGTCGCTTTAGCTTCTGTTGTCAAACAAAACCAACTAGGTTACGTTCCAGACTTAGATATAGCAGCGATCGCTGATGCTCTAGAAAGTTATTTCAGCAATCCTCAACAGGCAAAAAAAATGGGCGATCGCGCTCGTCAATTGGTTTCAGACAAATATAGCTGGAATCATATTGCCCAAGAGCTTATAGAAATATATAAGGTAATTATTCAGCCAATTAATATTCACTAAAAATAGTTTGATAGTTAATTTATTTTGATGATAAATTAATTCTGAAGCTGAACTTTTTTATCAAGGATTAAAATTACTATGCAACATACTACGAACGGGTACGAATATGCCTACATAGATGGTGATTATGAACATCATCACGCATATTTACTTACTCCAGTATTGC
Source organism: Nostoc sp. UIC 10607 (assembly GCF_047228265.1). Classification (NCBI taxonomy): domain Bacteria; kingdom Bacillati; phylum Cyanobacteriota; class Cyanophyceae; order Nostocales; family Nostocaceae; genus Nostoc; species Nostoc sp. UIC 10607. The sequence continues at coordinate 108,326 of NZ_JBIQNW010000012.1, forward strand.
AGCTAATCTCTCAAACCGTAACTAATCCCACACAAAAACTGCGAGTACTAGATTTAGGCTGTGGTAGCGGTAGATTTAGTCAACAAATTGCTCAGGCAGGACATGATGTGGTAGGAGTAGAAAATTCTACATCAGGAATTATGCTTGCTCGTCAGAATATTCCTGAGTGCAAATTTATTGAGGCAAGTATCTACAATTTACCTGACGCTGAGTTAGAGAAAGGGTTCGATATAGTTATTGCTGCGGAAGTCATTGAACACCTATTCTATCCCAGAGAATTACTAAGATCTGCCAAAAAATACTTACAGCCACAAGGGCATATTATCCTCACAACTCCATTTCATGGCTATTGGAAAAATCTGGCAATGGCACTCCTTGGTAAAATGGATCAACACTTAAATCCACTCTGGGATGGAGGACATATAAAGTTTTTTTCAGTTGCAACCTTAACTAATTTATTAGAAGAAGAAGGATTTACCGATATTAACTTTAAATTTGCAGGAAGAGTGCCTTACTTTTGGAAATCGGTTTTGTGTTCTGCTGCTCTAGAAAAAAATTAACTTTATTATACCTATTGCAATGGTTTTTATATCAATAGCAGAAAATGTTACACCTCTGATCCTCACATTTAATGAAATAAACAACATTGACCGTACACTCCAAGCATTAAAATGGGCTAAAAAAATTGTAGTTATTGACAGCTACAGTACAGATGAAACTTTAAATGTTTTGTACTTCTATCCTCAAGTACAAGTCTTTCAAAGAAAATTTGATTCATTTGCTGGTCAGTGTAACTATGGTTTAGAAAAAATAGAATCTGAATGGGTACTTTCATTAGATGCTGATTACGTTTTAACTGATGTTTTGATTAATGAAATTAAATCACTGGCATCAGAATCTGATGTAGATAGTTACAGCGTTAGCTTCAAGTATTGTGTGTTTGGCAAGCCTCTGCGTGGTACTCTACTTCCACCCCGAAAAGTACTTTACAGAAAAGAAAAAGCAACTTACAAAGATGATGGACATGCTCATCGAGTTTCGATAGAGGGTAAATCTGCAATGCTCTCTAGTCATATATACCACGACGATCGCAAACCTCTGAGTCGTTGGTTATGGGCACAGGATCGCTACATGGTGATTGAAGTCAAGAAGCTATTGGATACTCCGACGAGGGAACTCAGTTGGGGCGATCGCATCCGCAAACAAAAACTTTTTGCTCCTTTGATTATCCTTTTCTACTGCCTAATTTTCAAAGGCGGGATTCTTGATGGCTGGCACGGTTGGTACTATGCATTAGAACGTGTATTAGCGGAAATTCTTCTGGCAATTCGTTTAATTGAAGCCGAGGAATTCAAAGAAAAAGCATCATGAGAAGGTTTCATTGGCTACGGAAAAAATATTTGATTTTAGCTTTAGCAAGTTTTTTCCTCTCATTACTGCTGATAATTCCTGTGCGTTTGACTATAGCTTATTACCAAGCACCCCAACCCCAAGCTATCCTCACTCTTGGTGCTTGGATAGATCGCGAACAAGTTGCTGCCGAAATTGCTCGTTGGTATCCCTCTTTGGAAGTTTGGGTTTCTTCTGGCACTCCCCCTGAAATAGCGCGACCGATTTTTGAAGCTGCTGGCATCTCAGACAGTCGTCTTCACTTAGATTATCGTGCTGTTGATACCGTGACAAACTTTACTACAATTGTCCCTGAGTTTGAGCATAAACGTATACAACATATTTATTTGATTACCTCAGATTTTCACATGCCCAGAGCCAAGGCGATCGCCATCATGATTCTTGGTAGCAGAGGTATCGCCTTTACACCAATTTCCGTACCATCAGCTCCAGATCAATCAAAAAAAGAAACTATTTCTCCTATTATTCGCGATCTAGGGCGCTCCCTACTTTGGATTGTCACAGGTCGTACAGGAACCAGTCTTCAGTCTGCTATTGATTTACTTTAGTATGCGTCTAGATTCTTACACAGTCAGTAATTATATTCCTGGCGCACCTTACTGGAAGCAACTTCTGTGGTACTTTTTAGGTTCATCGTTAGTACAAAGTCGCTTGCTTCCCATGTCAGGCTTAAAAGTTTTGCTACTTCGTACTTTTGGAGCAAAAATTGGTCAAGGTGTCCGTATCAAGCCAGGAGTTCGCATCAAATTCCCTTGGCGATTGATAGTTGGCGATTATGTATGGATTGGAGAAGATGCTTGGATTGATAACTTGGCTCTAGTCACGATTGAAAGTCATGTATGTCTATCTCAAGGCGTTTATCTCTGTACTGGTAATCATGATTGGAGCCATGCTGAATTTCAACTGATTACCGCACCTATTTATATTCAAGAGAGTAGTTGGATTGCAGCCAAGGCAGTAATTGGCCCAGGAGTTACTGTTGGTCGAGGAGCAGTGCTTACCTTAGGGGGAGTAGCTAGTAGTTCTTTAGAGCCAATGACAATTTATGTGGGTAATCCAGCTCAAGCCATAAAGCAACGGAAATTATGAGTAGAGATAGAGAGTGTTATGGATTGATATCCTGCCGCACTGCATTGGGCATAAGAAGAGGCAGGGGGAAAGACTTACTGCAACTTCCCCTGTACCCCTGATCTCCCTACTCCCCATTTTGATATTAAGGAGACAAGTTCTTAGTCGGGTTCATACCATCAGAATCTATCAGAGTCTGTTGAACCAGACCATTTACAAGTTTGACAACATAGACAGACCCTGCCTTTCTAGCGCGTAAAGTCAGAGTTCCCAGTTTGTTATCAATTTTCACCCTCACGTCGCGGTCATTACCCACATTTGCCCAAGCAGTAACTAGCCAACGGTCTTCGCCGCTAATTTTGCGTGCCAACACACGAGCAGTGGGTACGGTCACAGGTCCCCATCTACCTTGTAATTGCTGTGTCTGACCTTCGGCAGTAAACTCCATTGCTGGCAATACCTTAGTGTAACTTTGATAAGGATGCAGTTTTGGTCCTGGCAAAAGGTCGCCCTTACGCAAGTACTCTTCCAAATGTGAGAACAACGCATGGGCATGACCTTGGATTGTTAATTGCCGAATCAGTGTGGGAGTTGTCGCACCAATCGGCTTGTTGTAGTTGAGTGCTTCCCATATTGGTCCGCTGCATACGAAATACCCGCCCACAGACCCGATAGCTCCTGCGGTGTAGTAAGTCTTCATCATACCCATAAAGGTATCTGGACTAGAGATTGGTTGACCTGCGTAACCTTCCCAACCCATATTTACCCAAGGATATGTTAACTTCTGTCCGAGACTGATTGCCCCAGAAATATTATTCAATGCTTGTGTCAATGCATCCCACGGCACGGCGCTATTGTACTCTATACCAGTCCAGCCAGAGTTATGAAAGTTGTAATACATCTCTGGTGCTGTATAATCAGATACTATTGGCTTGCGAGAAGAGTCTAGAAAATGTTCGTAATTGAACATATACCATGCCCATCCAGCCCAGCGACCACGCTCAGTACCGTATTGTTCCTGATACCATGAGTAGGTTGGTCGAGACTGCAAGTTACTAAACAACTTCTCTTTGAGTACTCCTTCCTGTCGTGCTTTGTTGCGAGATATGTAGGCGAACCAGTTATTCAAACCAGAATTATTAAAGTCAGCTTTTACTTGAGGATCTTGTCCGAACAACTGTGCGGGATCGTTGTCACCAGGAATCCAAAGCCCAGACTCACCTTGGTTCATTATCAGCTTGATAGACTGACCAGCAGTTCTCTCTAATTGACCTATTGATCTTCCGTAGTAGTCGCCGATGATTTGAAATGCCTCATTTGGTGCAGCTGGACTTACTATTGGTTGGCCACCTTTGAGAATAATCTTTCCACTGTTGTCACGCAACCACGTGTTCGCAGGTAGTTTGGGCAGATTGGGGTGACGCCCATCGTAGTTATCAAAAAATTTATAAACTTCTCCTACCATGACTACAGGTTGGTAGCGACCAGGATTAGCTTGGGCATGTTGCGCCAAATCGGCCCTCTCTATTGGTAGTCCATACCCCCAATAGTTAGCTAATTCAATATAAGTTTCTTTCGATAGTCCACAATGCGCTTGACCCAAAGGTAATAAAGTATTGCCTTTTTTAAATACCGGTCGAGGTGCAGCTTTAAGATGATCTAGTGGAGTCGATTGTGAAGTGATGGTTTGAGCATGTAGTGGCGTACTAACAACCATACCGAGAGTCATGGCAAAGCTAAGCGCCGAAGAAATAGTCGAGCGCATTGAGCGTAGATGAAGTTTTTTCATTAAGTATCCTCACACCTTACAGTAGTAATAATCTGTTTTGTTCCTTGATCAGTCAAGGGTAATTTCTCTTACTAAACATCTCCGAAAAGTTCAAAACTACTCTCTGACTACCTTAGAGCGTTTTATTTGAAAATTTAAAATTATCCCAATTATGTAAAGATAGAGATCAGCTAATCGGTATTTAAGCTGCATGCATAGACGCTTCAAAATAATCTGGCTGTTAGCGAAGGGATACACGGCAGTATAAGTTGCAAAAGTTACACAGTATATTGCCTGATTCGATTTATATAATCTCAGTATCGGCTCAATAATCAGGGGTAGCAGAGAAATATAAGGTGAGCGTCGTGGTACACCAATGTCATAAAATATGACACATGACGCAAAAGCTTGTTTGGAGTGACAAGTCAGTATCAGAGTTACTGCAAGCGATTTATCACCGTTGATACCTTGGGGTTAGTCTTGCGGACCTTGGTCACGGCGGCCAATGTAGGTGAGCGTGAATTCTGATTGGATTGTCCACTCTCGTTTACCCCCTCAAACCCCTTCCTCTAGAAGTTTACCTAGACTTGTGTGTACACTGTAGCCTTAGCAAGGAGAGGGGTTAGGGGTGAGGTTAAAAAATGCACTTTATGCAAACGAGAATCGCTATATTTAAATTTTCAGATGATTTATAAATATTCAAAAAATACTTCAGGTACTAATTTGAATTCACCAGATTTCAAATGAGAGATATCTATCCATAACGCTCTATGTTTATGATTTTGTGATTCTGAAAAAACCAAACTTTCCAGTTGATAAAATTTTGAATCAGCAAAGTCACATTGATAAAGCTGAATGATTTCATGACCTTGCCTACCATTAAATGTAAACAGGTTCTCTATACAACCTAGATAATTAATATTCGTTAAGTCTGCCTGAATTTCCTCTTGAAACTCCCGTTGTAAAGCGTTGCGGCTGGTTTCGCCAAATTCAACACCACCGCCCAAAGCACGATAAAATCTTTCTTGTTTTACAGGATCGTAGCCTTCAGAAAGAAATATGCGTTCGCCATCCCGAATTAGCCCCAAGGCTATTACTCGAATTTCGCCTGCTTTATTCATTTTTGTAACTAATTATCGTAAATAGACTGAGGACGACTTTCACTATCCTCAATAGGCCAATCTGGATTTTCGCCACCAATGTACAATTCTTCGATGGTGACATATTCCTGACTTAGCTGGCTGAGGGCGTTGATTAAAATATCCAGAGCGATCGCATCACTGGTTCCTAAGTCAAACCAACAACGCCCCCACTGACCCTCATATTCAAACTCACCGATGTTGTGCATCAGTGCTAGCAAGCTTTTGTCATACCCTTGCTCATCATAATTCATGTAGCTGATATCAAGTCCAGTGTCCTGCACCTGGAGATTTTCTGCATTAAATGCACCCAATTTACCCAGATAAAACCAGGAATTGAAAACTTCTTCTACATACTGCTTTTCACGCGCAGAAGGATTTGTGCTGAATTTCAGCCAAATCCACACATCAAAAGGATTAATTTCGCGGAACTGAATCTCCATGTTGGTCTCATATCTCAATTACTCTTCTGCAAATAAGCATATCAAAGTAGGGAGTGGGGAATGGAGAATAGGGAATGGGAGCTAAGGATTATTTAGGCTAGCAGCACTGCTGCGTTCACGCTCAATTTGTTTGACTAAATCACCTGGAAGTTGGGATTTTTTAGTCAATGCTTTGTCAAAATTAGCGATCGCTTCCTTGAGCATCTGCTGGCTTTTTTCTTTTTGCCCCAGTTCTTTCAGGATTTGGGCTTTGAGATAATAAATTTCTGGATTATCGGATGTGGTTTTGATCGCCCGGTTGACATACTCTAGTGCCTGTGGGTAACGTTTTAAATCCCGGTAAGCAAGAGCAATACCCCGATCCACTAAATACTGAGGAGAAGCATTTTGTTCTAACCGTCCAATTGCCTGATCTGGGCTAGCAAAAGGCAAATTAACCGCCAACAGTAAATCCATATAACCCTTAATTAAATTCAGTTCTGGATCGTTGGCAGAAATTGCTTCGGCTTTGTCCAAATATTCATAAACTTGCCGCAACCGACTAAAGGCTTGCGGCACACCGTTGACCGTTCCTTCACGGGTGAGAACTACTGCTCCCTCTAAAAAATGACCAACAGCAGTATATAAATTACCACGCAATGGATCACTAGAAATCAGTTTTTGTCCGGTTTCTAGAGTTTTCTGACTGTAAGTACTTAGTTTAGCCCAATCTTGATTTCCGTATGCTAAAGATGCCTTCATGGCATAAGCTAGAGGTTCATTTGGCTCCTTGGATACTGCTTGTTCAAGATAACGCTTTGCTGCTGGATAGTTGCCCTGTTGGAAAATCGCTTTGAAAGCTGCTTCTGTTTGGTCGCCAATTTGATGAGGTTCGCTATTGCGAAATGGATCGCCAGCCAGGGAGGGACTTACCCACAGATTAAGTGCGATTGCCCAAGGGGCAACGCCAAAGGCGAACGCAGCGGCAAAAGCAGTCTGAGCAAGGGTAGTGAGTCTCGCATACACTAATAGTCTAGGCAAAGAAAACCTTTTAGTCATTTTAACCCTCAGAATAATTGCGGTTGAAATAGTTGTATGTGTTACTTAGAATGCAAAAAATGGTTAATTTTAACTTGCCTATGCTTCAACCAAAATTTTCTATATAAAGGTTGACTTTGGTAATTTTTCCATGTTCCCAGGCTGGTTATAGCCAAAGTTTTAAGGGTGAGTCTGCCACAATGGAGAAAAATGTGGATGATTCTTGCTGCTAAATTAAGGTGTTAATCCTTTCTTTGAATTTTCCAGATGCTCTCAGTGTAGCTAATCAGTAATTTGCTGACTTTTTGGTAATCTTAACAAATGCTCTATCTCCGAAATCTAATTTATCATCCCACAGCTTGCCCAACAGCGATTCTCAAATCGATCAACTTGGAATTAGCACCCCAGCAGCTAGGTCTGATTATTGGCCCAAGTGGTTCGGGAAAAAGTACCTTACTAGAAATTTTGTCGGGACTAGCCGAACCTACTAGCGGCGCCCTCTTCTGGCGGGAACAAGAACTTATAGCCGAACAGTTACAACAGTTAGCTGGGTTGGTATTTCAATTTCCAGAACGGCACTTTTGTGGTGGTTCAATTTTAGAAGAATTGCGTTTAGGACATCCTGAGTTAGGGTCAGAACGAGTTAGACAGTCTCTGACAGAGGTGGGATTAGAGCATTTATCGCTTTCTGCTGCCCCTCATGCTTTGAGTGGTGGTCAGCAACGACGTTTAGCTTTAGCAGTGCAATTGATTCGCCAGCCAAATTTACTGTTGTTGGATGAACCCACAGCTGGATTAGATTGGTCAATGCGTCGGCAACTGGTAAATTTATTAGCGAAACTGAAACAAGATTGGACGCTGTTGGTAGTGACACATGATGCTGGGGATATGTTAGCGATCGCAGACCGTTGCTGGACACTCAACCACGGTGAACTACAATCAGTAGACCCAAAGACACTAGAATCCAAAGTCAAAGAACCTCTACCATCAGTGTAAGAAAAGAACAGGGGCACAAGAGGACAAGGGGAAAAGGAGAATAATTATGCCCAATGCCTCATGAATAATGACTAATGACTAATGACTAATAACTAATGACAAACTTATTGCCTGAGATGGCAGAAATCTGGCAGCAAACCCTCAATTGGCAGCCAACTTTCCAACAGCAAGCACAATTTCAAAGGCTTTATGAGTTAATCCTAGAAGGTAATCGCCAACTAAATTTAACTCGGATCACTGACCCTCAAGAGTTTTGGGAAAAACATCTCTGGGATTCTCTACGAGGAATTGCACCCCTGTTATCAGGTAATTTATCCCCTGCTTCTCCTACTCTGATCGATATTGGTACAGGTGCGGGTTTTCCGGGTATTCCAGTCACAATTACTGTACCTAATTGCACAATTACTCTTCTCGATTCAACTCGGAAAAAAATCACTTTTCTCGACAATATCTTAACTGAACTTGCCCTGAACAATGCCAAAACTCTTGTTGGTAGAGCAGAAGAAATCGGTCAGCACCCCCAGCATCGACTAGCTTACGATATTGCATTGATCCGTGCTGTAGGGGCAGCCTCTGTTTGTGCAGAATATTCCCTACCATTGCTGAAACAGGGAGGTTTAGCCATAATTTATCGCGGTAATTGGACAGAGGATGAAACAACAGCTTTGCAGAATGCGGTGAAGTTGTTGGGCGGTGTGATTGAATCAATTGAACAATTTACAACGCCCCTGAGTCACAGCATTCGCCACTGTATCTATTTGCGTAAGGTAGCTACAACACCAGTTCAGTTTCCCCGTGCTGTTGGTGTACCTACTCAAAAACCCCTTTAATTAATTCGTAATTCGTAATTCGTAATTCGTAATTATAAAGGGTACAAGTGTCCACTCATTGTAATTACGAATTACTTTGACAGGAGCGGAAGATTAACTTTTTATTTTTTCTATATCTCCTTGTCCCAATCTTTAAGCTAATTTACTAGCTGCTGCAAACCGCTTGTTAATCTCATCCCAATTAACCACGTTCCACCAAGCATCTAAATAATCGGCGCGGCGATTCTGGTAATTGAGATAATATGCATGTTCCCATACGTCATTACCCAAAATAGGATATTTACCTGCACTTAAGGGATTATCTTGGTTAGCTGTAGTTGTCACTTCCAACTTGCCACCTTTGTTACGCACTAGCCAAACCCAACCACTACCAAAACGACCAGCACCAGCTTCGTTAAACTGTTTTTTGAAAGCTGCAAAAGAGCCAAAATTTTGATTAATCGCGGAGGCTATATTTCCTGTTGGTTCTCCCCCACCTTTCGGCTTCATAATTTCCCAGAACATTGAGTGGTTGACATGACCACCGCCATTATTGCGTACTGTTCTACGGATATCTTGTGGTACGTTGTCAAGCCTCTGTAACAGTTCTTCAATACTTTTGCCTTTCAGTTCTGGGTGTTTTTCTAACGCCGCATTCAGGTTTTTCACATAAGTTGCATGGTGTTTATCATGATGAAACTGCATCGTTTTGGCATCGATGTGTGGTTCCAGTGCTTCGTAGGCGTAAGTTAAAGGTGGTAGTTGGATAGCTCCTATTGTATTTGGTGTTGTATTTGGTGTTGTATCGGGAGTTGCAGTGTTTCCCTGAGGAGATTTCTCTACCGATGCACAAGCATGTAATGTAAAAGCACCCGCACCTACTGTTACTAAAAACAAGAAATTGCGTCGATTAATAGTCATATAAGTTTTTGCAGCGAATCCCTTAAGTCTCTATTGCAGTTTTTATTTTCTTAGATTCTGGCTACAAAAAATTGGGAATTGGCAATTATTTTTGGCAGTTTAAGAAAGTATTTATAAAATAAAAGTAAAGACCCACCTTAAAAGTTATTTTAAAAGTCAATAAGTATACTCAAAACCTCACTTCTATTGCTGTCTCGTGCTTTTGATAATCTTTTAAACCCGGATTCTCTTGTAGGTAAAGGGGTTATATCTGAGGCTTTTGATGTTTCATGCAATACTTTTTAAACATCTTCTTAAAGCCAGAGTCACTCATGAGGTAAAATTCTATCCCCAGTTTTGGGATCAAACACAAACAATTTATTTAAATCGAGTTGTAGAGAAAGGCGATCGCCTGGACGCGGACGCACATCCCCGCCCACCTGAATATTCAAAACTACCGCCGAACCAGGTAAACCAGCACGAATCAAAGTTTCCCTTCCCAAAGGTTCCACTAGTTTAACTTCAACCAACAACAGTCCTGAGTTTTGAGTACTGTTAGCGGTAGCGAGGCGTTCAGCCCGTTCTGAGTCAGTGTTGATTTTGATATGCTCTGGACGAATCCCCAAATCAAAGCTGTGTCCGTGACGCAAATGTAATTTTTCTTTCACAACTGCTGGGATTGTTAATAACTGTCCACTCACATCGAAACCGTTATTTTCATAGATTGCAGGCAAAATATTCATTGGCGGACTGCCTAAAAAAGTTGCCACCATCTGATTAGCAGGACTTGCATAAATAGTTTGGGGATCGCCAATTTGTTGAATCCGCCCGCGATTTAGCACAACAATTTTATCAGCCAAAGTCATCGCTTCAACTTGATCGTGGGTAACGTAAATTGTTGTAATTCCTAATTCTTGATGTAGCTGTTTCAATTCTGCCCTGGTATCATCGCGCAGTTGGGCATCTAAATTAGATAAAGGTTCATCAAGTAAAAATACTTGTGGTTCACGAGCGATCGCTCTCCCTAATGCTACCCGTTGTTGCTGTCCCCCAGAAAGTTGTTTGGGTTTACGATCTAGCAGGTGATCTAGAGAAAGCGATCGCGCCACATTCATCACTCGTTCTTGAATGATTTTCGAGTCAACCTTTCGCATTTGTAAGCCAAAGGCGATGTTTTCCGCCACGCTCATGTGAGGATAGAGAGCGTAGTTTTGGAACACCATCGCCACATCCCGTTGTCTGGCTGGGATATTATTCACCAAGCGATCGCCAATATAGAGTTTGCCAGATGTAGCGGTTTCTAAACCTGCGATCGTTCGCAAAATTGTAGATTTACCACAACCCGATGGCCCAACTAAAACCCAAAATTCGCCATCAGGAATTTCAAAGGTAATGTCCTCAATCGCAGTGACATTATTGAATCTACGCTTAATATCTTCTAGACGAACGTTTGCCATTATCAAATTTGGTATTTTCAGTTTGGGATCTGCGGCACTCCAACTAAGCATTAGGAGATTTAATCCGCTCCCTCCGAGGAACTGTGAGGCCGCTTTATAAGTGCAGAAACTTGGTCGTTCTGCACAACTCTAATCAGAAATCTTAGAGCCTCATTGACGGCATCAGCATTGGGAAAAACCTCTGCAACATCAGGTTCTAAACGAATTGTTGTTTTCCCAAAGCTTTTTCGTTCAGGGCCGAATTTTCTGACTTTTAGACTTTTTAAGTTATACTCCGATCGCAGACGACAGCATGATATTTTTGACTTCTCACACATCCTCTATACAAAGTTCAATTACTTCTTTGATATTAGCCATCAACTCATCAATTGTTTCTCCTTGACTGTAACAGGCTTTTAGCTGAGGGACTTCCCCAACATAGTAGCCATCTTCATCCCGTTCAATGATGACGTAGAATTCTCGGTTGGTGGAATTGATCATAATCTGTTTGTCCGTAGGCTCAAAATCATTTTTCTGGATTCTTTGACCAAGCTGGGTGAGAGAGTAAAGAAGCAAAGACTCGTACTCCCCGGAGTTGATTAGAGAGGGGTAAGTGACCTCTTGGTGCATTTAAATCCCAAGTAAACCCGTTAGGGTATCGCGTCCAGTTATTACCTTCTTTCCAGCCAATTTTCGGCCAGAAATTCTCCCAATTTTTACCCAAACTTAACCAAATTTCTCGCTGCACTGAAAAGCCAAATTTACCTTCAGAGTGGACTAACCAGAGGTTGTTAATGGTTTGCAAGTCAACAGCCGAGGTATTTTCTACCTCAGTAAAGTACAACCATTTTCGTTGTACAGCCGTTGGCCCTGACAGTTCACACATTTTTTCGATGGTGACGCGATCGGCTGCTTGGAAGTCTTGAACAGCAAGTAGCTGTTGCAAAGAATTGTAGTTAATCCCGCACTCTGATTTTAGAGGTACAATTCCTTCAGGAAAACAGGAGCGCAAAAATTCTTTGGCTTGAGGTGCATCAGAACTGTAAAGGACTTGGTAAGCTTTGCCATCAATCCAAGTCGCTGGGTTTTCACGTCGTTTCAGTAAAAATTCCATCAACACGTCTAATCCCTCATTACCCAACTCAGCTAACTGTGGGATTATCTGTTGTTGGACTTTTTCAGACCCAGCGATTAACGGTTGTCGGAGGGAGTCGATGTCATTTGCAGGGCCTGATAAAATCATTGGGTCTGTCATGCCATTCTTGTGTTAACGGTCAGTGAAAGAGCAGTAAGCTATCGGGCATTTTCTAAAGTGAAACACTGATAGCGAAAAGTAGTTTACTATTTTTGATCGTACAAAATTGCGATCGCTTCACTGAAATCCCACACTTAATCCCCAAATAATGTACAAGGGGAATAGGGGGAAAATCTGTGCCTTCTGGCTTGGTGAACAAAAGACATAGCAAAATATACAAGCCTGCCACATAAAGATTTTTTGAATAGCAGCGTATCGATTAGGAGTGTGTGAACGATGTACGAAAAGATTACCCCCCCCGCAGCCGGAGCAAAAATCACCTTCAAAAATGGTGAACCAATCGTACCGGACAATCCAATTATCCCCTTTATTCGTGGCGATGGTACAGGTATAGACATCTGGCCTGCTACCCAAAAAGTTCTCGATGCTGCGGTAGCCAAAGCATATAAGGGTCAGCGTCAAATTAGCTGGTTTAAGGTTTACGCTGGTGACGAAGCTTGCGATTTATACGGAACTTACCAGTATTTACCTCAAGATACTCTAACAGCAATTGAAGAATATGGTGTAGCTATTAAAGGGCCTTTGACTACTCCTGTTGGGGGAGGAATTCGTTCTTTAAATGTGGCATTACGGCAAATTTTTGACTTGTATGCCTGTGTGCGTCCTTGCCGTTACTATGCGGGTACGCCCTCACCCCACAAAAATCCTGAAAAGCTGGATGTAATTGTTTATCGGGAGAATACAGAAGATATTTATTTAGGCATTGAGTGGCGACAAGGTAGCGAAATCGGCGATCGCTTAATTAAAATTCTCAATGAAGAACTTATCCCCGCTACCCCAGAACATGGGAAAAAACGCATTCCTCTTGATTCTGGTATTGGCATCAAACCCATCAGCAAAACTGGCTCTCAGCGCCTAGTCAGACGTGCCATCAAACACGCTTTGCTATTGCCCAAAAACAAGCAACAAGTGACTTTGGTGCATAAGGGCAACATCATGAAGTACACCGAAGGCGCTTTCCGTGATTGGGGTTATGAATTAGCAACCAGTGAATTTCGCCAAGAAACTGTCACCGAACGAGAATCTTGGATTTTGAGTAACAAGGAAAAAAATCCGAATATTTCCTTGGAAGAAAACGCCCGCGAGATTGATCCTGGGTTTGATAGTCTCACCGAAGAGAAAAAAGCGCAAATTGTCAAGGAAGTTGAAACTGTTCTTAACTCAATTTGGGCAACCCACGGCGAGGGCAAATGGAAAGAGAAAGTTTTGGTAAATGACCGGATTGCTGACAGTATTTTTCAACAAATCCAAACCAGACCGGATGAGTATTCGATTTTGGCGACGATGAACTTGAACGGCGATTACTTGTCTGATGCCGCCGCCGCCATTGTTGGGGGATTGGGAATGGGCCCAGGGGCAAATATTGGTGATTCTAGTGCCATATTTGAAGCTACCCACGGCACTGCACCCAAACACGCCGGCTTAGATCGGATTAATCCTGGTTCAGTGATTTTGTCTGGTGTGATGATGCTGGAATTTATGGGTTGGCAAGAAGCCGCAGACCTAATTAAGAAAGGTTTAAGCGATGCGATCGCGAGTAGTCAAGTCACCTACGATTTAGCCCGGTTGTTAGAACCGCCTGTTGAACCCTTAAAATGTTCTGAATTTGCCGACGCAATTATTCAGCATTTTGGTTAATTCTATTAGGGTTAATTAGTTACAAGTCGAATTACCCCACCCTAACCCTCCCCGTATGTATTGGGGAGGGAACTGGATTTCTTGTTTCCACTTCTTGGCGATTTAGTCCGAGTTGCTTGTAAAGGGGAAGGAACTGGATTTCTTGTTTCCCCCCTTTACAAGGTGGATTAAGGGGGGTAATTTAACTTTGGCATTTTCTTTGCAAAAAACACCAAAATCAGAAAGCAAACTGAGGTTTGAGTAAGTCAAAGCTTCTTTTGAGAAAGCAAAAGCTTCTTTTACTTGCGGAAAACACCAAAATGAGAAAGCAAACTGGAGTTTGAGAAAGCAAAAGCTTCTTTTACTTGCGGAAAACACCAAAATGAGAAAGCAAACTGGGGTTTGAGTAAGTCAAAGCTTCTTTTGAGAAAGTAATTGCGGATTTTACTTATTGAATTTAGTGAAAATATGAAGTTTAGATAAAATTATTGAAAAAATTGCTGATAAATTTTGATCCGTCAGATTTTAAAATAGTCAAAAAACAAAGTCTCCGGCTTTTCTAAAAAGTCGGAGATTTTTTTGGGGCAATTTCCTATCAAGTTTCCGTTATTCGCCTTTAAAGCGATTGGTAGAGTTCTCGATAACTCGGCGCAAGTTCTTCATTAATTCGGATTTAATCCAATCGGTAATTGCTTTAACTGTGATTTCGCTAATTTATCAGGTGCGATCGCTCCATTCTCTGTAATGATGGCTGTAATCAACTCAGCCGGAGTCACATCAAAAGCTGGGTTGTAAAAATCGACACCTTCAGGTGTGAGAATAGTATCGCCAACTTGATAGATTTCTGTTGGTTCGCGTTCTTCAATGGGAATCTGGCTGCCATCGGCTAATTCAAAATCAACGGTGGAAAGGGGCGCAGCTACAAAGAAGGGGATATTATGTGCTTTAGCTGCGATCGCAACACTATACGTACCAATTTTATTAGCAGTGTCACCATTAGCAGCAATTCGGTCAGCACCCACAACTACAGCATGAATCAAACCCTGTTTCATGCAATGGGCTGCCATATTATCAGTAATTAATGTCACTGGAATCCCTTCTTGCACACATTCCCAAGTGGTGAGTTTTGCGCCTTGTAAGCGAGGACGGGTTTCGTCGGCAAATAAACGTTCTAAACGTCCTTCCCTCCAAGCGGAACGCACAACACCCAAAGCTGTACCATAACCAGCAGTAGCTAGCGCCCCAGCGTTACAGTGAGTAAGCAGCGTCAGTTTTGCTGGGGTAGACGGTAAAACAGCCAAACCATGATCACCGATCGCTTGACAGGTTTGTAAATCTTCAAGATTAATCGCTTGGGCTGTTTGGAAAAGGGTTTGCTTGATGTCTTCTACCGTTCCTAGTGTTTCGTAGGCGGCTTTAATCATCCGGCTAATTGCCCAAAATAAATTTACCGCCGTGGGACGAGTAGAACGCAACAACTGGGCTACTTTATCTAAGTTTTGCAGAAATTCGTGGCGATCGCTTGTTTCAATTTCCCTGGCACCAAGATACATTCCATAAGCCGCAGCCACACCAATTGCTGGCGCACCTCGCACAATCATCGTTTTAATTGCCCGCGCCATATCTTCACTGCGGTGAATTTCCACAAATATATATTCGTTTGGTAAGCGGGTTTGATCAATTAGTGACACTGAGTTGTTGTGCCAAATAACGGGATAAACCTGGTTTATAGAAGGTGTCACGTCGCTTCGCTCCGAATTGAAAATTAAAAATTAAAAAGTCATAGGAAGGTATTGGCTATTGAGGATTGGGCATTCTCACCTTTGCTCCCCTACTTATTTCCAATCTTGAGGCTATTTGGGAAAGTAGGCAATAATCATAGCAACTTCAGGATGATTGCGAGCGATCGCTTCTGGTATCCGACCTAAAAGCGAAACTAGTTGAGTTTTCTTTTCAACAGACCCGTTTAACACTAGCAGATCGTTGGTTTTGAGTAAACGAGAAACTTGCTGCACAAAATTGCCTCGCACTTTTTGAATCGGTGTATCTTCTGGCAATCCGGTATTAGTCAAATCGATAGCTACTCCTCGTGTTGTTACAACTTGTAAAAGTTGCAGCGATGCTTTGAGTTCCGTTGCCAGACTTTTGGCTAATTGGATACTCTCTCCAAAAGAACTAGCATAAGTTTGTTGGGTGGTAAAAGCCAAAAAGACTCGTGTTGTATGCTCAATTGGCAATGGGAATCGAGTTACCAAAACAGGCACTGCACTGCGATTTACAATCTTGTCAATCACACCACCAAAGAGATTTTCCTGATAAGTAGAGTAACCTTTCCAGCCGCAGACAATCACACTGGCCTGCTTTTCTTCTGCCACACGAGCAATTCCCTTATCAATTGATTCGTCAATCCGACCAATGGGAATAACATTAGCAACCGCAGCATGGGCAATCATTTCTGCTGTTGATAGTAATTGGCTTTGTCTGGTTTTGTCCTCTAGAGGAATGGGGGAATTTTGCTCAATTAAAATGTGGAGTGGTAATAAAGTACCTGTCGCTGATTTTGCTAGGAGTATTGCCAACTTGAGCAGGTTATCTTCAGTGCTGGGGTTGGCAACTGGGACTAAAACGCGATCGCCCAGACTTCCTAGCTGATGACTTGAACTACTAGCCTCTCCTGGCTTGATTTTTTTCCCCCACCGATCTGTTACCCAAGGAGAAGCAATGCAGGTAACTAAAATCATGGCGATCGTGCCATTCACTGTTAACTGATCGACCAACTCGATTTTGTAAGCAACTGTGATTGCAGCCAGGGTAGAGGCTGCCTGAGCTACTGATAGCCCAAACATCAACATGATATTGTCAAAGTTGAATCCAAATAACTTGCCCGAACCCCATGCAGGAATGAACTTGGCGATAATGGCAACAGTTACCATGACACCAGATACTAGGAGCGATCGCGGTTCTTGAATCAGAATCAGGGGATTAACCAACATTCCCACAGAAATCAAGAAAAAGGGTACAAACAACGTATTCCCGATAAATTGAATCCGATTCATCAAAGGGCTAAGTTGCGGAATTAGCTGGGTAATAGCAACTCCAGCTAAAAAAGCGCCAATAATTGGCTCAATTTGGATTAATTCTGCCCCATAGGAAACTACAAACAGGGTAGCTAGAACAAAGGTAAACTCTGCCCCTTCATCATGTCCAAACCGTTGAAAGAACCAGCGACCGAGACGAGGTACACCCCATAACGTTAGAAATGTGTAGATAATCAGTGAAGGAATCAGAAATAACCAAAACTGTAGGCTTAAACTCCCTTCATGCGCTCTGACTACCACCGCTAAAACCAAAAGTGCCAAAACATTGGTGATTAATGTGCCTCCGAGAGTGGTAGTCAATGTTTGAGAGCGCATAATTCCCAATTTACTAACAATCGGTAGTGCTAGTAGCGTATGGGAAGCAAAACAAGATGCTACTAGGATGGCAGGTAATACGCCATAGCCGATAGACATCATAGCTACAGTACCTAATACCATCGGTACACCAAAGGTAGCTAGTCCAAATATGACTGCCTTATCAGCGTTATACTTTAGGTCATCCAAGCTAGTTTCTAGTCCTGCCATGAACATGAGAAACAGCAAACCAACTGTGCCTAAAAGCACAATCGTGTTATCCCGTGCCAATAATCCCAGTCCATTCGGGCCGACTATCACCCCCGCCAGAATTAATCCCACAATACCTGGTAGTCGGATTCTCTCAAATAGCAGGGGTGCAATCAGCATAATCCCCAAAATCATCAGAAAAACTGGTACTGGGTCTTTAATGGGTGTAGATAATACGGAAGCTAGTAAAAGATTAGTCATACTCTGCCCTAGAGTTGCGTTAACATCTGGTTCCATCTGTTAGCTTTAGCAGGGCGAAGCCCAGTGTGGGCGCTTTCAGATTTTTACTTAGAGATTTAATGGACTATTGTTTTATATAGCCATGTTGCACAATCAGCATAAACATTTCTACTCAATGTTGGAAAAAGCTGGCGACTTAACTCTATACCGCTTCTTGGTTGTGTGCAATCCACCTCTGCGTATTTGATGGCTCGGCTTTCATCATCCGGCTAATTGCCCAAAATAAATTTACCGCCGTTGGACGAGTAGAGCGCAACAGCTGGGCTACTTTATCTAAATGTTGCAAAATTCGTGGCGATCGCTAGGGCGTGTTTTCAAACTACTCGTTTAGCCTCCTAACTTTTTAGATGCCTCTAAATCTCCCTTAAAAAGAGGATGGGATTTAACGTTAACAGTCAACAGTCATCAACGGCGGGGCGGCTATCGCGGACATCCCAAAAAGCAAGTGGGCTTCCCGCTGCCTTTGTGAATAGGCAATATTTTTATTTGAATGTATCTTGATAATTTAATTTTAAAAACCAAGATTTAATTAAATATTTTTAGATTTTTATTAAAACGGAATTCAGGAGTTAAAAGTCAAAATTCACAATGAATTCTATGTGATAAATGGGTGAAAAAAAGGGTTAAGACCCACACAAGATAATGATTTGGTAGTCTTTCCAAGTGCGAACAAGACGCTCTCTACGTTCCCTGTGCGTTCGCGTAAGCTTCCTGCAGGCAACGTAGAGAGACGCAGCGCGGATGTTTACTTAATAACTTAATATTTATTTAACGAATTCCTGCTTAACTGTCTTAACTGTCCTTGCATTCTCATAAAAAAGATGAGAGGATGCTTCGCTAAAGCATTTATAAAAATAGACATATTAAATGCGTTTGCTCTAACTCCATACCAAACTCACACCTTGATAAAAAGTTGAACGAATTACTCAAAGGCTTTGAAATAGAACTATGAAACGTCTTGTCATTTGCTGTGATGGAACTTGGCAACAATTAACAAGTCTTTACCCAAGCAATGTGGTTAAGTTAGCTCAATCCGTGAAACCGATAGCCAGTGACGGGGTTACACAGATCGTATTTTATGACGAGGGTGTTGGAACCGAGGGTCAAAAGGTTTTAGGCGGAGCTACCGGACTAGGAATCGATAGAAATATAGAAGATGGTTACCGATTTCTAAGTCTCAATTATGTTCCTGGTGACGAAATCTATATGTTCGGCTTCAGTCGCGGTGCTTACACAGTTAGAAGTCTAGCAGGGATGATCTATTGCTCCGGTCTTCTAAACCGCCCCCATATCACCAAAGCACATGATGCTTATGAGCTTTACCGTAAACGAGGTATTAAACCCAAAGATAAGGAAGCTGTGGAATACCGTCAAACTTATGGCGATCGCGTCCCAATCACCTTACTAGGTTGTTTTGATACCGTTGGTGCTCTTGGTATTCCTGGGATACCCGCCTTCAGCAAGTTGAGCGAACAGCTAAATAAGCGGTACAGATTCCATGACACTACTTTAAACAAATGTATTCAGAATGCATTGCACGCGATGGCGATCGATGAAATCCGCGAAATCTTTGATGTCACCCCCATGAAAAAGCATCCTGAGGCTGAAAACCAGAAAGTAATTCAAAAGTGGTTTCCAGGTGTACATGGTTGCGTTGGCGGTGGAACCGAAGAACACAGTGGGTTATCAGATGCTGCCTTACAGTGGATGATTGATTCTATCGGTGTACTAGGATTAGGGCTTGACTTCGATACAAGTGTGATTCCAACAGGCATTAATCCCAATTATGAATGTGACTTTAAGAACAATGTTGGATTCTTTAAATTGGCAGGAATCAAGTTTCGTGATGTCAGCGATGTTATTGAAGACCTTCATGAAAGCGCAATCTACCGTTTGAAAAGTCGCAAGGACTATCGACCCAAGAATCTACAAAAGATTATTTCCAAACTGAAATAACCTGGACAAATTTGGATAATTGAAGCAGAGAAATTTCGGGTGCATTGAATAGAGAATTGCAAATAAAGAAGGTAAAAATAATTATGGCTGGAAAAAGAGATACATCCAAAGACGGGTTGGGTAACAAACTTCAAACATTAGTTTTAACAAACTTTAAACCAATTTGGAAACTTCTGCAAAGTAACAAATCTGTTGCACGCAAAGTTAATAAAACTTTGCTTAATAGTCTCATCTATAAAATTCCCACTCGTCCTAATCCCTATAGTATGATGACTCTAGATGAGTATATTCCTGATACTAAAATTCCTAAGAAAACTGATACTTATACTTCCTGGGAATCACTCAACGATCGCACTTATACAGGACGACATCTACCACCCGATCCCAAGTTAAACGCTGAGGGGAATCTACCCAAAGTTGAAGACCTAGCTATTCTCTTCCGTAAAAGAGATGGTAAAACCATTTATTCTAGTAAATCAACCATGCTGTTTCCCTATTGGGTACAGTGGTTTACAGATAGCTTTCTTCGCCTTGACCACTACAATAAACTCAAAAATACTTCCAACCATGAAATTGATTTGTGTAATGTTTATGGTTTAACCAGAAAACAAACACATCTTTTAAGAACCTTTCAAGGAGGTAAACTAAAGACTCAAAAACTCAAACGACAAGATGGTGTAGAGGAAGAATACCCCTTATTTTATTATGCTGATGCAGCACAGGATCAAGTTAAGCCTGAATTTGAGGGTCTTTATCAACCACTTAATGATGAAAAAAGACAGCCCGTAGATAAAAAACAATATATGTTTGCGATGGGAGTAGAACGAGCAAATGTACAAATTGGCTATGTGATGCTCAATACTCTATGTCTTCGGGAACATAATCGTCTTTGTGATGAATTAGCAAGCAATTATCCAGATTGGGATGATGAACGCCTCTTCCAAACATCGAGAAATATTCTCATGGCGATTATTCTGAAAATCATTATGGAGGAGTACATTAACCACATAACTCCTTATCACTTTAAGTTGTTTGCTGATCCTGAAGCTTTTACAAAAGAAAGTTGGCATCGTCCCAATTTTATGGCAATTGAGTTTGACTTTGTTTATCGCTGGCATAGTGCGATTCCAGAAACCTTTAAATATAACGGTAAACCAACCCATATTGCTGCATCTCTTTGGAACAATAAAATGTTTATTGACAAAGGTTTAGGGGCATTGATGGAAGAAACTTGTTCTCAAGCAGGTACAAAAATTGGTTTATTTAACACCCCTGATATATTGGTTGAGTTAACTGAATTACCCTCAATCAGGCTGGGACGACAACTACAATTAGCAAGCTACAACGATTATCGTGAAATGTGTGGTTTTCCCAGAGTGACTACATTTGAACAAGTTACCGGCGATGAATTTGCTCAAAAGAAACTCAAAGAATTATATGGTCATGTTGATAATATTGAGTTTTTTGTAGGGCTTTACGCCGAGGATGGACGAAAAAATTCAACTATCCCTCCTCTAGTAGCACGCTTAATTGGAATTGATGCTTTTTCTCAAGCACTAACTAATCCTTTACTATCACCCAATATCTTCAATAAGGAGACTTTTTCTCCTGTGGGCTGGGAAATTCTTCAGAATACCAACACAGTCTCTGATTTAGTTAATCGTAATGTTCCTCCATCAGACAAAAAGTACAAAGTTACTTTTGACCTTTAAGAGATTTTAATATCGTATTTTGTAGGGTAAGTTATAGCAAATTTTAACGCACCCTACGAATAGCGATGCAGCTAAAAATAAACTCAATTGATTAGTTAATCCTATCTTTTCAAAAATGAAGCTATTTACCGAATATCCAGAAAAAGACGAAGCCAAATATTGCGCTCTCATGAGTGAGCTAGTCAAAAAGAATATGGAAAATCTTTACGGAGGTAAGAAGAAAAAAACTGCAAAGAGAGATACTCACGCTAAAACCCATGCTGCTGTTCGAGGAACTTTAGAAATCTTTGATTTTGATGAAGCAGCAATTAAGCAGGAATTGAGCAAACGCACCTCATTAACTGAAGCTCAATTTAGAGCTATTTCCCTAAAACAAGGTTTACTTGCCAAACCGAAACAATATCCGGTTTGGCTACGATTTGCAAGTGGTGCGTTTTCAGTAAAGAATGATTATGAAGGAGATACGCGTTCCATGTCCGTAAAAGTGATGGAGGTAGAAGGAGAACGACTACCGCAAAGTCACGAGTTAAAAACCCAAGATATTATTGTCCACAATACCGAACTCTTTTTTGTTAGAAACATCAAAGACTTCTACAGCTTTTTTTTGGCGGTTTATCGAGCAGGGCTGTTTCCGCTTTTTAAGCTGTTGGTACTTTTATGGCTAAAGTTGCATCCCTACGAATCCACTCTTTTACAAACCAGTTTCAAACGGTTTCCCAAGAGTTTGCTCACAGAACGTTATTGGAGTGCTTCAGCGTATTCTTTGGGACTCAAATCTGATTTTGACCCATCCCAACCAGGTCGAATTCCTGTGGAATATCCGGTTGTGATTAAATATGCATTTACTCCAGTTTCCAGTCAACCACCTCATCAACAACTTCCTCTCGAATCCAGACCACAAAGTGAGCTTCAGCGTGCCAAAGCCTCAGGTTCAGAGGACAACTACTACCGAGAGGATATCATTCAAGCTTTAGCAAAGCCTGATGCTGAATATAGTTGGGACTTTCAAATTCAATTTCAAACTAGCCCAGAAATGTCCATTGATGATAGCACCATTGTTTGGAATGAAGAGGAATCACCCTTCATTACAGTTGGTCGCCTAACAGTTAAGCATCAGAAGGTTAATTCTGACAAAGAAGATGACTTTGGAGAAAATCTCAGTTTTTCTCCTGGAAATGGTCTAGCAGTGCATCGTCCTGTCGGTGCGATCAATCGGTTACGCAACATTGTTTATCCTATCGTTGCTAATGACCGTCATCAAAAACGAGGAGTCAAATACCAGGAACCAACTGTTTGATTTTTCGCAATAATTATTAACTATAAATAGTTAAGCTCATCCCACCTCTAAAAGGGGATGGGATAAAACGAAAGACTGATGACTGATGACTGATGACGGTTAACAGTTAAGTAGGAAAGTTTTCCTAACTTTTGATGCGATCGCCCACACCTGAGTAACAAGTGTGGGCGATTCATTCTACAAAGAATTAACTAAACAACAGCAGATACTTGCTGCTTAAAGAAAGCTTGCAAGACTCTCTCTGCTATTTGATGGCTAGTTAAACCTAGTTCTGTTTTAGATTCATTGGGTTCAGCATGATCTACTAAGACATCTGGCACACCAAATCGTTTGACAGGAACGAGAATATCTGCATCCATTAAGGCTTCAGCGATCGCAGAACCAAAGCCACCCATAATACAACCTTCTTCCAAGGTGATGACGCGGCCAATTTTCTTAGCCAAAGGCAAAATCAACTCGGTATCCAAAGGCTTAACAAAACGCGCATTGATTACAGTTGCTTCAATGCCGTGTTCGCTGAGAATTTCAGCAGCTTGCATTCCTGGATAAACCATTGTGCCATAAGCGACAATTAACACGTCATCGCCTGTACGCAAAATTTCTCCTTTGCCGATTTCCAAAGGTTCCCAACCTTCCTCCATCAGGGGAACGCCGTAGCCATTGCCACGAGGATAGCGCATAGCGATCGGGCCACTGGTATGGTTAACGCCAGTTACTACCATGCGTTGCAATTCTGCTTCGTCTTTAGGTGCCATTATTGCTATGTTGGGAATGCAACGCAGATAGGCAATGTCATACATACCTTGGTGGGTGGGGCCATCAGATCCGACAATTCCTGCTCTATCTAAGCAGAAGAATACTGGCAGGTTTTGGATGCAGACATCGTGAATTATCTGGTCATAAGCCCGTTGCAGGAAGGTAGAATAAATGGCGGCAACGGGGCGCATACCCTGAGTTGCAAGTCCTGCTGCTAGGGTGATAGCGTGTTGTTCAGCAATACCGACATCAACATATTGATTGGGCAGTTTGGCTTGAAGTTTATCTAAGCCTGTCCCCGTTGCCATAGCCGCAGTAATACCGACAATTTTCGGGTTTTGTTCGGCAAGTTTCACTAGAGTGTGAGAAAAGACTTTGGCATAAGCCGGGGGTTTGGGTTTACTGGAAGGAATAGCTTTGCCAGTTGCGACGTTAAAGGGGCTTTGGGCGTGGTAGCCAACTTGATCTAATTCGGCAATTTCATAGCCTTTACCTTTGACTGTTGCTACATGTACCAAAACTGGGCCTGTTATCTGATGTGCCTGTTGGAAGGTGGCAATCAATTCTTCGAGATTATGCCCATCTACTGGCCCAATGTAGGTAAAGCCGAGTTCTTCAAAAACTGCACCTACCTTGGGAACAGCCAAACGTTTCATACCTTCTTTGATGCGTCCGAGTTCAGGAGACAAAGATTCACCCACGAAGGGAATTTGCTTAAATTGTTCCTCAAGATTATCTTTAATAAATTGCACCGGTTGGCTGAGGCGCATTTTGTTCAGATAGCGGGGAATCGCGCCGACGTTGCGAGATATAGACATGTCGTTGTCGTTGAGAACAACCAACAAGTTAGTTTTCGGCATGTGTCCGGCATGATTGATGGCTTCTAAAGCCATACCCCCAGTCAGCGCTCCATCTCCAATAACAGCAACGGCTTTAAATTTTTCACCTTTCAAGTCTCGTGCTAAAGCCATACCCAATGCTGCTGAAATACTTGTAGAAGCATGTCCAGCCCCAAAGTGATCAAACTTGTTTTCACAGAGTTTGAGATAACCTGCAACTCCGTCTTTTTGTCTGAGGGTGTGGAAGCGATCATAACGTCCGGTAAGGAGTTTGTGGGGATAAGCTTGGTGTCCTACATCCCAAATAACTTTATCCCGATCTAAGTCCAGTGTCTGGTAAAGTCCTAGTGTTAATTCGACAACACCCAACCCTGGCCCTAAGTGTCCACCATTAACTGCTACGGTTTGGAGATGCTTATCTCGAATCTGACGGGCAATCTGTTGCAGTTGGCGAACAGATAAACCGTGCAACTGATTAGGATGGGTGATTTCGCTCAGATGCATATTATAGGGTTTTCCTCTCTAATTTCAGGTTTTCGGTATTTTGATTTTCCCACGGTCGGGTTGTTCACATAATCAGACTCTTACATTGTTACTAAGTTGTAGCGGAAAGTATAACTTCGTAATTGATAATCATGAAAAATTTGTTACCCATTAACAATTCGTCAAAACTAAGTTCTAATCAGCTAAAGCAACAACAGATTTGTCAATAAGTAATGTTACTTAAAAATACTCAATAGCCCGTATAAAAAAATTAAACTATCCGAAGCAGCTTGCTGAAATTTCTTAAGTAGATCACTTACTTTTACCATTTCAAGCTACTACGAAAGAAACCTCAATATCTCATTTTAACTATATGTTCAGCATATTTTCTGGCAAATATTTAGCAATTATTTCTTCTCTTATTAGTTAATAGCAGCTAATTTTTTCAGCGATCGCCAGTTCATCTGGGTGCAAAAAATATGTATATAAAAGTACCCAACTTTTTTAGCTAAACTCAGTATTTTTTTAGTAAAATAATCTTTCTAAATTAATTATAAAATTTTGTCTTACTTCTTACATAACTAGCAAATAACATGATTGCAAGGATCATATCACAGACAATACGGTTCGGTTAAGGGAAGAGACGCGATAAATCGCCGTCTCTACAAAGGACTGATTATTGTAAAGACGGCAATTTATCGCGTCTTTGTGATCTATAACTTTCATCAAAAAACCTTATCCGAACCGTATTGATATCACAGAGTGGATAAATTAATCTGTGCAATAAATTTAGACTATCCTAAATTGTTTGTAAATAACAAGATTCCCGACTGATTAGAAAAGTCGGGAATCTAAATCTTTCTATTTGAACGAAATCAAATAGGATTGCTATTTACCAAAAGCATCCTTGATGTTATCAACAGTGCGCTCAACAACATTCTTTGTGTTGTCTACTGCTTCTTTAGTCCGAGCCGAATCTTCGTCTGCTCTTCTCTGAATTGTAGCCGCATCTCTCTTTGCTTTGCGTTCAGCAAAACTACCATTGTCTGTTGCTTGATCAACTTTACTGGCGTTACTTTTGGCAGCTTCCTTAACTTTATCTTTTGTATCTTCGATGAAATTTTTAGCTCGTCCAGCATCTTTACTGGTTTTTTCTTGAACTTTATCGCCTACATCTGACGATGCAATCAAGGTTGCACTAGGAGCAGCCATTGCTGAAGTGTTCGATAAAAATGCACCTTGCCAAACAAAAGCGATCGCTAACATACAAAACAGTGTTGTAGCCATCCAGCGTTTTACCGTAGAAAGCTGTTTTGTAACATAATTCAATTTCATAGAATACAATCTCATGTGACTTAGTATACTATTTCTACTTCATTTAGCTTATAAGCCATATCGATCTCTAGATAGAAGTTCTTGCGTCATTAGTTATTTAATGAATTCACTATTTTGATAGATTGAATTTTGAATAAAGATTTTTTTGCTGGTAATTAAGCAGCGAATTAAACAGTTCAGAGATTTTAGGCATAGGCGTAGACGCGTAGCGGCTTGTCGTTAGACATCGCACCTAGAGAAAAGTTAGCGATCGCTTTTCAGTTAATTAACTTGCGATGACCTCCGGTCGGTCGGAGACCATCGCTTCGGGCGGGCGGTTACGCCGTTACAGTATTTGAGCGTAAAAGAATTCGGATCGCCAATTGCTCATCAACGTGTTTCAAGCCGATGTGCCAACCACCTAATCCAATCGCGGAAACTTTCTCTCCTGTACTGCCACTCGATATAGCATTTCTGAATTTGACGTAGTTCCTGACATCTGTTCTCCAAGTCTTTCAGCTATTACTTAAGTACATATAGCTGTGTGCCAATTCAAACACAAGGGAAAATTGACAATATCTTACTGAAGATACACTTTTCAATCCGATCAGGAAATTACTGAAGAAGCCAAAATACCGATGGCAATTTGGGATGTTTGAGGTAAAGAATTGAGGGCACAGCATTGCTGTGCCCTCATAACATATTTGGTTCAAAAAATGAAAACTGTTGTAAAACATTAACAATTATTTGCCACTATAGAAGAAGGCAATTTCTTTCTCTTTTAAGGGTGCGAAACCAGCATCTACAAGTAATTGGTCGAGTTCTGCTTGAGGAATATGTTTTGCGCCAATTCGCACAATGCGCGATCGCATCGTATTAGATACGCCACTGCGCTGTCTATTGCCTTCTAGGGCCATAACTTTACCATAAAGTTCTAGCTTGGCAGGTGGAATGGGAGAACCATCAAAATCAATTCCCTGTGCGATCGCTTCATCAATAGCATCAGCACCTGTGGTGGTTTGGTTTCCTGGGTTAGTTTCGGTAGGCATGGTGATTTACTCTTGTTCGCTATGGGTAGATTTTACCAGCCTTGCTGATACCAAACTTGCCTACTAGCTTTTTTGCTGCCGAAGATTATTTGCAATTCTTTAGGTGATACCAATTTGAAAAAAGAATGCGACAGATGGGTAGGGGCACAACAATGTTTGTGCCCTTACGAATAATTGATGTGTCGCAAACATTATTTGAATTGGTATGAGAAATTTATCTTGATTAACTCTGTCTAATGATCTGAATCAAAAAACCTCTCCCTGATTTTACTACGCAAAACCGTCCCTTTCCGAGTCGGAGAGGGACAGACTTGAACTGAAGTTCAAGCAGGGAGAAGTTCGTCGAACTCACACTAGACTAATCACGAACTTGTCGCGTCACCAAACCACCAACAAACGCCCCTAAAACTGTTCCTGTCCATAGCCCTGTTGTGCTACCTTGCCATATTGCTCCTGGTGTCATCCAAGCGTTGCACATCTCTTTTAAACCCCAAGGTTGATTTTGACACTTTTGGCTATGCAACATTATGGTGATTTGCCCACTGGTGTAAGCACCAAAAAAACCTGACGATAGTGCCAAAAAAGTGCAAATTAAAATTCTGTTTTTAGTCATTAGTCAAAAACCAATGCCCCATTCTCAATCATCCTGTATTTCTCATCCCAGCTGCAATACCATTAATAGTTAATAATGCCCCTCGTAATAACTCGCCTTTGCTGTAACGAGAGTGGATGACTCCAGAAGTAGCATTAGTATTTAGGGACTGCCGTAGGCGCTTAAGTAGTGAAACTTGGATAAATCCCAAGGGTACAATTGTGCCATTGCGTAACTGCACAGATCGTTGCAATACAGGATCACCATCTAACAATTGATTGTGATCGGTGATTTTTAATACCAAATCTCTCGTGAGATAGAACTCGCTAGCAATTTGGTCAAAAACCTTGGCAAAACGAAGTTGATCTTCTGGTTTTGATAATTCCTGGACGTAGTGATGTGCCATTTGCATATCTACTTTTGCTAAGGTCATTTCGGCCTTAGAAATCACCATTTTGAAAAAGGGCCACTTAACGTAAAAGTAGCGTAGCAATTTCAAGTGTTCTTCTGGTTCTGCGTTCAAGAATTCTTGTAAAGCTGTGCCAACGCCGTACCAGGAAGGCAGCAAAAAGCGGGTTTGTGTCCAGCTAAATACCCAAGGAATAGCTCGCAAACTGCTTAAATCTTTCTTACCAGATGGACGGCGGGCTGGACGGGAACTGATTTGCAGTTGGCTAATTTCTTCAATTGGAGTTACTTGGTGGAAGAAGTCAACAAAATCAGGTTGTTCATAGATTAAAGCACGATAATGTTGACGCGATCGCGCTGCTAATTCTTCCATAATCTCATTCCAGGGTTCAATATCATCAAACCCTGTCCGCAGCAGACTAGCTTGAATCACAGCAGTGGTGATGGTTTCCATGTGGTACAAAGCCAAGTCCAACAAGGAATATTTGGAAGCTAAAACTTCTCCTTGTTCGGTAATCTTGATTCGCCCATTAATACTATGACCCGGTTGAGCCAAAATCGCTTCGTAAGCAGGGCCGCCACCCCGCCCTACAGAACCGCCGCGTCCGTGGAAAATCCGCAAATTTAAATCATAGTTTTCTGCTATTTGTTGCAGTGATTTTTGGGCTTTATGAATTTCCCAGTTGCTGCTTAAAAAACCAGAGTCTTTGTTGCTGTCAGAATACCCCAGCATAACTTCTTGCAAGTTAGGGGTGAGGGGGGAGGATGAATTTTCATCGGTATCCTCTGCTTTTGTCTGTTCGTAGCCACCGGCTAACAAAGCGCGATATAACGGGAGTTCAAACAGTTTCCGCATGACGCTTCTGGAGCGTTGTAAATCTTCTACTGTTTCAAATAGGGGGACAACTTGAATAGTTCCGACAGCAATTGCGGGGTCAAAAAGTCTGGCTTCTTTGGCTAACAGCAAGACTTCTAGCACGTCGCTCACATCGCGGCACATGCTGATAATGTAAGTTTGGCAGATATTAAGACCAAATTCTTGTTGCAGCGATCGCACGACGCGAAAGGTTTCAATTACATCGTTGGTTTTTTCCGAAAATGGCAATTCTGCTGGAATTAATGGCCGACGGGTTTGCAGTTCTCCTGTGAGCCAAGCGACTCTTTGCTCCTCAGATAGGTCGTTGTAAGGTTGAGGTAATATTTGCAGGTATTCGAGTATTTCATTCAGCGCATCGGCGTGGCGGGATGATTCTTGGCGAATATCTAGCTGTGTCAAGTTAAAACCAAAAATTTCTACCTGACAGATCAGATTTTCTAGTTCTCGACAACTTAAACCTGTTTCTGTTAAGTTGCGCTGAATCATCCGCAGTTCTGCTAAAAAATCGGCTCCCGAACGATACAGGGGACTGTCTTGATTTTTTGGCGTTTCCCGATTGTACAAAGCTAGATTGCGATCGCGAGTATTTTCTAGCCGTTTCAGCACATAAGCCAGTTTGAGGCGATATGGTTCTTGTCGATAACGCAGCGCCAGTGCATCGTATACCTCACTCAACTGGGACTGATCCAATTCTAGAGATTCCAGCAAATCTGGTAAGACATCACTCCAATGCATCGACACACTCAATAATTCAATCAGATTTTTCACTGATTGAATATATCTCCCCAGCACCATTTTGCGCTGATAGCAAGCTGTTTGCCAGGTGATTTCTGGTGTGACTGATGGGTTTCCATCCCTGTCTGAACCTACCCAGGAACCGAAAGAGCAAAAGTTTTTACTCGGTGGTTCTAGCCAAGGAAAGGTGTTGGACAGGGTGTGTTTGAAACGTTTATAAAGTTGAGGAATGCCATCAAATAAAACTTCTTGGAAGTAGTGGAGCGCATAATCTACTTCATCTAGCACAGTGGGTTTGAACTGGTGAAGTTCATCCGTACGCCACCACAGGCGAATTTCTTCGAGCAATTGTTCGCGGACATCTGCTGCTTCCCAAGCATATCCCCCGGTTGTAGCACCAAAATGGTTTTCTAAGGTATCCAGTTTTTGCAATAGTTGTACCACCTGTCGCTGCTTATCCCGGATGGTATGACGAACAATTTCTGTCGGGTGCGCTGTGAAAACTAAACGCACATCTAGATGTGCAATTAAACGTTGAATTTGCTGGGGTGGGACATTCTGTTTGAATAAATAGGGAAATAAGGCAGCGAAAGTACCTTTTGGTTTGACTTGAGCTTTTTCTAGATAACTCTTTCTCAGCAAGTCTGCTGCTATTCCCCTGCTAACAGGCGCGTCATCTTCTCTTTGATTGGACGAATAATTGACATTGGAAGCTGTTTCTGGGCCTATTGCCTCTGTTTCTGCCTCATAGCGACTCAATTGCTGCCGTTGTTCGTATTCCTGCTCTATGATGTTAATCAACTGAAAATATAGAGCGAAAGCACGAGCCGCGCGAATTGCTTCGTTGATATTTAGTTGTTCAATCAATTTTACGGCTGAGGATGCTTGGTCATTTGTTGCTTGTCCTTCTGGTGAACACAAATCGCGCAACTGCCGCAACAAATCTACCATGTTTTGACCGCATTCTTGCCGGAGAACTGACTCCCACAATTCTTCCACTACCTGGAGACGATGACGCAAAAATAATTCCGACACCGGGTATATATCCGCAGTTTGAGACGAAGAGTATAAAAGGGAACCCATATTCTCTATTGTTGTAAAGCTAATTACTGTTTACGCTTCTAGGTTTTCTACTGAATGCTCACCGAGTTGTTCCTGAGCAAATAATTATTTGCTGTATATTTTCTAAGTTTGATTAGTTTCGTGATCCTCTGGGAAGTCGAGAATCGGTAGGCGATCGCCTCGAAATAATTCTTCACTGGCTTCCCCTATAGCTTCTAGTGCTCTTACTGTGGTTTTTCCTGTAATGAGCAGCAGTAATATAGACGCTGTACCTATTTGTAAAAGGAAAGATTGGGGAATGCTAAACAAATCCAGATTGGATGCGGGGTTAGTTGAAGGTTCTTGGTTGGCAGGAGGCATTGCTAATTCTTGGTTATGGGAATTAAGAGTAGAGACGCGATTAATCGTGTCTGTACAGGAGTTAAGATAACTCCAACAATAAAGGGATGGAGTTTTAATGAGATAAGCTTGTTGTTTGTTTCGCCCATTAGGGCCGTTCGCTTAGTGGGACGCGAGTCCAGCTTTAAACGACAAGTCATCAGCCAGTCATATAGAATTATTCTGACTCCTGGCTCCTAACTTCTAATTTATGACTCCCTATTAGTAAAATAAACGCAAAACTCAACATTAGTCAGACTTGCAACCTGTACAAGACTATCTTGGCCGATTTTGTGAGCTACGAAGGTAACAAAATTGTTAAAAAAAAACGTCAGAGTGTGATAGACCTATGGTTCTAGTTTACAAGTGCAGGCACTATCCCCCAACAATCGCTTCCTGTAAAGTTAACTTCCCATGAAAACAGTATTACCAGATCGCCAGCAATCCTTAGTGCAGTGGGTAAGCCAAGCAACAGGGATCAACACTTTTGGGGTGAAAGTCCGGTTACGGGGAAATGACCTTCATATTCTTTGTGAAGGTACAGAATGTCCGCAGCGTTGGCATACTTTGTCTGACTTGCTACAAGCACTACAGCAAACAAACTTAGATATCCTTACAAGCAACGAACAACCCTCAATATATCAAGTATTTGTCTATGGCCGAAGAAAAGGGGAACAGCGCCCCAAATGGTGCCATCGGGTTTACTTGAATCAAATAGATAAGCATCTGGAGCAGGTGGAGCAAGCCTTGCTAGCAGATTCGGAAAAATCAAAACAATCGGGTGGGGCGCTGATTGTCTCTAACGAAAGTTTGGCACGCCAAGGTAACCCAGAGGCGATCGCTCGATATCTCAGCGAAACTCTGAGTACGTTAGGTGTATCGGTACAGGCAAAAATTAAGCCATATAAGCCAAAGAACTCTCAGCCGGAAGAAAATCGCCTGTGGATATTTTGCCATTCGAGCTATAGCCCTGATGCATCATTGCTTGCTGAACCGATAGCACAAAAATTGCGTTATCTCAAACTTTCTGGTTACCAAGATGCAGTAATTGTTTCCCAGGTGAGTGGCGAAACTGCACCTGATTGGCTGCTAAGGGTAGATTTAACGCCACCAGAGGTAATGCTGAAGGAGTGGGCGCGTTGGGGAGATGTCCAAGCGATCGCTCGATTATTAACTGAGGTATTGTCAGGGTTAAAAGTTGGTGTCCAAGTTTCTCTGAAAGAATCAACACTACATATCTTTTGTATCCCAGCTTTTGATCCCTTAGGAAATGCGCCAATCCCCGACAAGGTAGTGTGCTTAGAAGCGATTTTACCCCAGCTAGAAGCGATCGCTCCTCAAGGCATTCTCGCCGCCACCGTATACGGGCAAAAAGCAGGCGAGCAACCCACTTGGATTGATTGGCTGGCTTTACCGGCTGCCAAGTATCCCGCCTTTGCCATATCACCCTTAGATTTGGCAAATACTGGCGATGAACCAGCCATCGTATTTTTACTGGAGCGCTTACTCAATCCTGACTTAGATTGGCGTTTATTGACAGGTGGAATTCGCATACTGCTACTAAACAAAAATGGTTTATTGCACATCATGTGTGATGCACCTGTTTGTCCAGCGCGTCAACAAGTAGCAAGTAAAATTACGCAGTTTATCCGCCATTTAAAAATTCCCGGTATTATGGGAGTACGTGTCTACGGTCGCCGGGCTGGGAATAAAGAACCTTTTTGGCATTATGGCGTTGATCTTGAACATCGCCAACGTTTAGTACCAGAAGCAACCCCAGAATTTGCTGCTACTTCTAAATACGTTAACGATTTAGTAACCTCTGAGACTAGTGAGCCAATTTTGCGCCCAGACTTAACGACAGAAGAAGTTCAAAGTTTTGTAACAGAAGTAGCGCGAGATTGGACGGCAACGGCGAGTGCAACCGCGAAAAAATTCCTGTTGAAAAGCCAGCTATTTACCGAAAGCCACCAGTCAGCAGAACAAAACCCTGATGTTCAAGGACTTAAGATTGCTTTAGTCTGGGGGACACTGGGATTATTGCTTACCCTCCAAACTGATTGGGTGTTGGGTCGAATTATTGCACGGAGTACGCCAAATTCACCAAAAGTCGGTAAGATATCGCTCCCATCATCTTCTGGGCAAAAGGCATCTTTGACATCTGGGAAAACTCAGCAAGAGAAAACGACATTCTTTAGCAGCGCTTCCAAGACAAAATCTCCTCCAAATCAGAGTTCTGTATTTAATGCTTCGGAGTTCACCCAAAGTGATGATACTCCGACAAATAATTTGGCAGCCGCACCACTGAAAGAAAAAGCAACCGCTACTGCTATTCTTTTAGCAGCGCGATCGCAAATGCCAAGTTTCAATGTTAGGCAGTTAGACGAGCAACTAGCATTATATAAACAGCGTTTAGCTACAACTGGTAGTCCTCCAGATGTGTTAATTATTGGCTCCTCCCGCGCCCTCAGGGGAGTAGATCCAGCAGCGCTTTCTAAAGCTTTAGCGACTCAAGGCTATCCAAATATTGACGTGTTTAACTTTGGGATCAACGGTGCTACCGCACAAGTTGTAGAGTTTGTGATTCGCCACGTACTGGAACCATCAGAACTGCCTAAAATAATTCTCTGGGCAGATGGTGCTCGTGCTTTCAACGGTGGACGGGAGGATATTACCTTTAAATCCATTGCGGCATCAGCTGGTTATAAACAAGCATTCCAAAAAACCCCAACAACTGCCAATAGCACTGATTCAACCGAAAATACGGTAAATTCGGGACAACAAAAGACAAAGGAAGAAAAACAGGAAATTAGCACCTATGAAGCTGTTAATCAGTCATTAAATCAGGCTCTAGCATCTCTTTCTGCTAGCTACCCAAACCGCGACCAAATTAAAAGCTTACTGCAAAAACAACTGCTGATACTTGGTCATAATCAGACAGTTGCATCACAGAGACAGCTAACAGATGGTACTTCAGATGAGATTACTTCTCAACAAGCAGTTGATTTTGATGGCTTTCTACCTTTGTCTATTCGCTTCAATCCTGCTAGATACTATCAAAAACATTCTAGAGTTCCCGGAAATTACGACAACGACTATAAATCTTTCCAAGTAGAAGGACAGCAAGATGCTGCCTTTCAAGAAGTGCTTCAGTTTGCCCAGTCTCAGAAAATTTCCTTAGTGTTTGTCAACATGCCTCTCACGGGAGATTATCTAGATCCAGTGCGTAAACAACATGAGCAAGAATTTCAGGAATATATGTTGCGTCTAGCGACTAGTCCCAACTTTGTTTATCGAGATTTGAGTCAACAGTGGCCAAAAGCAAATGACTACTTTTCTGACCCCAGCCACCTCAACCGCTTTGGGGCATACGAAGTCTCGAAAAAGCTGGCACATGACCCGATGATTCCCTGGCCAGTGAAATAGGAAGCAGGGGAGGAGAAGGAGACAAGGAGACAAGGGGACAAGGGAAATAACCATGCCCCATGCTCCATCACTAATGACTAATAACTAATGACTAAAAAATGAACTTTATATCAATTTTCTATGGGCTGTTCTTGTTGAGTGTGCTAGGAATTTATTGGTCTTTAGCACAACAGAAATTGCGATTGTGGACGTTGCTAATTGCCAGCTTGGTTTTCTACGCATCTTTGCATATCCAGTACATACCCTTACTATTAGCATTGACGTTTATTAATTTCCGTGTGGGGCTAGAGATTGGTAAAAATACATCACCGGGAAAACATTCTCTTGACTGGCAAATTTCTAATGAAGAGTGGCAATTTGCCCAAGGTGACTGGAATCGTCGTCGTCTAAAACTTTTGTGGTTGGGGATAATTATAAATGTTTTACTGTTATTAGGTTTTAAGTATTTTACCCCTTTAATCAAGTTTGTTTTTCATGTGCAAACAAACTCACCAGATAGCTCTTTTAAGTTGATTGCACCCTTAGGAATTTCATTTTTTACCTTTGAATGCATTGCCTATTTAATAGATGTCTATCGTGGTGCTCCTGCTACTGAGCAGTTTCTCAAATTTGCCACCTATAAATTATTCTTCGTCAAACTTATTTCAGGCCCAATTACGCGCTACCACAACTTAGCAAATCAATTTAATACACTAGACTTCCCCAGTAGCGATAGAGTAGCTGAGGCGCTGTGGTTAATTGCTAGGGGCGCAGTCAAAAAAGGTATTTTGGCAGACCACCTTGGTATTTTTGTCGATTTATGTTTTGGTAACTTACAACGGGCAGGTAGTACCGATCTGTGGTTAGCTACATTCGCCTACGGCTTGCAGTTATATCTAGATTTCAACGGTTACGTAGACATTGCCCGTGGTAGTGCTATGCTGTTCGGCTTGGTTCTACCTGAGAATTTCGACTTTCCTTACTTCAGCACCAATATTTCAGAATTTTGGCGGCGCTGGCACATGACTCTAGGAGATTGGCTACGTAATTATGTCTACTTTCCTTTAGGTGGTTCCCGTCGGGGTTTAGTCCGTACCTGCTGGAATTTATTTCTTGTGATGCTAATCGCTGGTATCTGGCACGGTGCTGCCTTGGGCTATGTAGTTTGGGGAATATTCCACGGGTTAGCCTTGGTGGTTCATCGACTTACAGATACTATGAGCGATCGCTTTGAAAATCTAGAACAATTCTGGCAAAATCCTCTGGGTATCTTTGTCGCTTGGTTATTGACCCAACTGATGGTTTTTACCTCTTGGATTTGGTTCCGCCTACCTAATCTCCAAGATTCTTCTTTGGTAATTCGGCATCTTTGGGGTTACCCTGCTGACGCGCAGTTTGCTCAAAAGGTTTATGTGGATGCTTTAAATATCAGCCAATACCAACTCACTTGGATACTTCTAGCTTTAGCTGCCCTGATGGCTGTAGTCTATGCCTTCAACCGAATGCTGAAGTTAGAGTTTAACTGGCCTCTTAAGCTTGTCTTCGTCCCCCTATGTTTCTACGCTGTTTGGTTATTAGCTCCTGAAGGCAGTTTGCCCTACATCTACTTTGATTTTTAAGTTTCTACAAACAATTAAACAGAAACATAAGACAACTTACAACTTATTATTTCGTTACAAATCAACAAAAGTTAAAATTTTTCCAGCAGGCTATTTGTAAAGGAATGTAAAGAGAAAGAACTAGGCGATCGCGTCATTGAAACTTATATCTAGTTTCGTATTGAAAGGGCTTACAAAGCTTCAATTCATTACTTTTATCACTATTGTTTATAGTATGAAAACTTTACAGTTCGATGAGCTTTTTAAAGTATTCTGTTACAGAATATTAAGTCAAAGATCGCCTCAAAGTAAATTCATGTAGACTGTGTTTCAACAGGCAAAAAATAAATCTGCTTGTTCCATATTTAACAACCCATAGCACTTATAAAACAATGACCACAACCTTACAACGGCGCTCCGGCGCTAACGTATGGGATCGCTTTTGCGAGTGGATCACCAGCACTGACAACCGTATATATGTTGGTTGGTTTGGTGTACTGATGATCCCAACCCTGCTAGCTGCTACTGCTTGCTTCGTAATCGCCTTTATCGCAGCACCTCCAGTAGACATAGATGGTATCCGCGAACCAGTTGCAGGTTCCTTGATCTACGGAAACAACATCATCTCTGGTGCAGTTGTTCCTTCCTCCAACGCCATCGGCTTGCACTTCTACCCAATTTGGGAAGCAGCTTCCTTAGATGAGTGGTTGTACAACGGTGGCCCTTACCAGTTGGTAGTTTTCCACTTCTTGATCGGTTGCGCTTGCTACCTCGGTCGTCAGTGGGAACTTTCTTACCGCTTAGGTATGCGTCCTTGGATCTGCGTCGCTTACAGCGCACCTTTGGCTTCCGCTACCGCAGTATTCTTGATCTACCCAATCGGTCAAGGTTCATTCTCAGATGGTATGCCTTTGGGTATCTCTGGAACCTTCAACTTCATGATTGTGTTCCAAGCAGAACACAACATCTTGATGCACCCCTTCCACATGTTAGGTGTGGCTGGTGTATTCGGCGGTTCATTGTTCTCTGCAATGCACGGTTCACTAGTAACCTCTTCTTTGGTGCGTGAAACCACCGAAACCGAATCACAAAACTACGGTTACAAATTCGGTCAAGAAGAAGAAACCTACAACATCGTTGCAGCCCACGGTTACTTCGGTCGTCTAATCTTCCAATACGCTTCCTTCAACAACAGCCGTTCACTGCACTTCTTTCTAGCAGCTTGGCCTGTCGTCGGTATCTGGTTCACCGCTTTAGGTATCAGCACGATGGCATTCAACCTGAACGGTTTCAACTTCAACCAATCAGTAATTGATTCTCAAGGTCGCGTTATTAGCACTTGGGCAGACGTAATTAACCGCGCTAACTTGGGTATGGAAGTAATGCACGAGCGTAACGCTCACAACTTCCCCCTAGACTTAGCTGCTGGTGAAGTTACTCCTGTAGCAATGACTGCTCCTGCTATTAACGGTTAATTCTGAAGATTAGCTAAATAAAAAGCGCCTTCCATTTCTGGAAGGCGCTTTTTAATTGTAATTATTTTAAAACGGAGCGTTTAATAAATCCTGTAGTAGATTTTGTTCTATAGCGTATTAAATAAGAAAGATTTTTGAAGCTTGTCGTACTCATACGAGAAAGCAAGCTATGTGCAGCAGCTACCACACGAGAAAACATGGCGCTTCACTATGTTAGATTCAAGCTACAACTCCTGCCGATGAGGAATTAGGTAATGGCGGCTTCTGTGGAACATGGCTTCAATAATAGCGCTTTTATCCCTCCCTTAGAAAGTGGCGATCGCTTAACCCGCCACGAATTCGAGCGTCGTTATACAGCAATGCCCGATAAAAAAGCAGAATTAATCGAAGGAGTCGTTTACGTGGCATCACCCCTGCGTTTTAGAAGTCATGGCCAACCTCATGGACAGTTAATTACCTGGTTGGGAGTTTATCAAGTTTCCACTCCAGGGGTAGCGCTAGGTGACAATGCTACCGTGCGCTTGGATTTAGACAATGAACCACAGCCTGATGTTTTGCTGTTGATAAATAAACCAGCCAGGGGACAGGCACACATCAGTGAAGATGATTACGTAGAAGGCGCACCAGAATTAGTAGCAGAAGTAGCAGCCAGTAGTGCATCTATTGATTTGTACGACAAAAAACGCGCCTATCGGCGCAACGGAGTGCAGGAATATATAGTTTGGCAGACTTTAGAGAATAAACTCGACTGGTTCTGTTTGCAAAATGGTGAATATTTGCCACTCGTGGCTGATGCAGATGGTGTGATTAAAAGTAGGGTATTTCCAGGTTTGTGGTTAGCTCTCACCTCACTAATTACAGGAGACATGACGAAAGTTTTAGCAGTACTGCAACAAGGGTTAAATTCAACAGAACATGCTGAGTTTGTTGAGAGTTTAACTTAGCAAAACTTAAAAATAATATCTTGAAAAATACAAATTATTAATGTAA
Organism: Nostoc sp. UIC 10607; assembly: GCF_047228265.1. NCBI lineage: Bacteria > Bacillati > Cyanobacteriota > Cyanophyceae > Nostocales > Nostocaceae > Nostoc > Nostoc sp. UIC 10607. Next base: position 147,072 of record NZ_JBIQNW010000012.1, read on the forward strand.
AACCTGATATTAGGAGCCGGGAAAGTTTTCCTTTTTTTCATACAGTCTCCCTGAGGAAGTTAGCTAACAGCATTTGTGGTGTGATGTAATTCCAGAGAGTCCCGGCTATTAGGGAGAAGGTATTTGGCGAAAGCTTTTGAAAACAGCTTGATTCTCAATTCCTGAAAATTAGGAAAGTTTGTTGTCAGCGATTTATAAACAACACAGTTATGACCACAACTCTAGGAAGAAGAGAAAGCGGCAACCTGTGGGATCGTTTTTGTCAATGGATTACTAGCACCGACAATCGGCTTTATATCGGCTGGTTCGGCGTTTTAATGATTCCTACCCTATTGACCGCTACCATCTGTTTCATTATTGCCTTTATTGCTGCACCACCTGTCGATATTGACGGCATTCGGGAGCCAGTTTCTGGTTCTTTATTATACGGCAATAACATTATCACTGGTGCTGTTGTACCCACATCTAATGCCATTGGTTTGCACTTTTACCCAATTTGGGAAGCTGCTTCAATGGATGAATGGCTCTACAACGGCGGTCCTTATCAGCTCATTGTCTTGCACTTTTTGATTGGTATCTTCTGCTGGCTCGGTCGGCAATGGGAGTTAAGCTATCGTCTGGGAATGCGTCCTTGGATTTGTGTGGCTTACTCTGCTCCCGTAGCTGCTGCGACTTCGGTTTTTTTAATTTACCCAATTGGTCAAGGTAGCTTTTCTGACGGGATGCCTCTGGGAATTAGCGGCACGTTTAACTTCATGTTCGTGTTCCAAGCCGAGCATAACATCCTCATGCACCCATTCCATCAACTGGGTGTAGCTGCGGTGTTCGGTGGTGCGCTGTTCTGTGCGATGCATGGTTCTTTGGTGACTTCTTCTTTAGTTAGGGAGACCACTGAAAGTGAATCTCAAAACTACGGATACAAGTTTGGACAAGAACAAGAAACCTATAGCATTGTGGCGGCTCACGGTTACTTTGGGCGGTTAATCTGGCAATATGCCAGCTTTAACAACTCGCGTTCTTTGCACTTTTTCTTGGCTGCTTGGCCTGTAGTTGGTATCTGGTTGACGGCATTGGGCATCAGTACGATGGCGTTCAACCTCAACGGGTTCAACTTTAACCAATCAATTCTTGACTCCAAAGGTCGTGTAATTAATACATGGGCAGATGTGCTAAACCGCGCCAATTTAGGTATAGAAGTGATGCACGAGCGAAATGCTCACAACTTCCCCCTGGATTTGGCTGCTGGTGAGGCAGTACCTGTGGCTTTGCAAGCGCCTGTAATTTATAGCTAATACTTAAGTCTTAGCGAAATCAAAACCGCTCTCTGGAAACAGAGGGCGATTTTTCGTGTGTCTAAACCAATACGCTTGGGTTAAGGGCTACTAGCAAAAATTTTGGGTTTTTGAGTTTTTGAGACGCGATAAATCGCCGTCTCTACAAGTTTTTTGGTTTTATCTGAACTGTATTGATGTCTAAACAGGTGCTTCAGTGAACTTATATTTACTTAAATTTCTGCTCTTTTGGTACGGGATATCCTCTATACTCAAAAATATTTTTAATTACGCCACATATCTTAAAAACTTCAGGAAGCGTGAAGATTACTATGAAACTCGGTTTCTTTGCTCATATACTGAGTACCATTGCGATCGCACTTGGTTCTACTGCCACTCTAATTCAACCTGGCTATACGCAGGATAATAAGTTTTACTGTGGGATGAGTGGAGGTGTTCCAGCAACACTAGTTCGGACTTCCAGAGGAAACATTCCAGTAATTCGCTGGGTTGACGATTCTTTTCCCCCACCTTGGACTCCCCAACAGCGCTGTGAAGAAATATCTGCCAGATTCCAACGTTTCTACGGCAATGGGACTCTAAATTTCGTCAGGGCAGGAAAACTCAGCAATCAACCTGTATTGTGTGTTGCCAGTTACAAAGGTGGTTCTTGTCTGCCTAACGGAGTGCTAGTAACATTGAAAGTCGGTACTAATGCCCCGCTGACACTACAAAGGTTATTAGATCGTCAAGGTTCGGGTGGCGGCAGACCAATTAACCTGAGCGGTGGCGATAGTAAAGAATTGTTCTCCTACTACCAAGAGGCGGCTTACCTGGATGTAACCAAGTTCATCTCTCAGGTAGAAAGTTCAGGGCAACGCGAATCCTGTCCAGCAGGAAAACCGGCTTGGGAATGTTGAGTAAATCGCAATCTGAACGAACATGGATTGGCGCTTAATGATGCTGATTGCCTGTATTGGCAGTTTATCTATTTCACCGCTAGGCTCAAAACCAAATGTTAGGGCTTTAGATACAAAAAGTTCAACCCAAGGCTCCGCCAAGCAAGTGCAACAACTAGCTGAGTTGATCGCTGTTAAAGTCCTATCAAAAGACTTTTTGGGATCGGGGATTCTGATTCACAAAAAAGGGTCGGTTTATCATGTGCTTACCAATGCCCACGTACTCAGGTCGGGTAACCCACCTTATCAGATTCAAACTCCTGATGGCTTAATCTATGCGGCTGATTTGTCCAAGATGAGCAATCGCTCTGTTCCTTTCTATTTTAAGGGTAACGATTTAGCTGTATTACAGTTTCGCAGTCCCAAAACTAGCTATACAGTTGCATCTCTCGGCCATGCATCAACTTTGAGTGTAGGAAATGAAGTTTTTGCTGCTGGGTTTCCGTTTGACAGCCAAGGCATCCAAGATACGGGGTTTGTTTTCCGCAGAGGTCAAGTTTCTCTAGTGCTAGACAAAGCCTTGGAGGGCGGGTATCGGATTGGGTATACCAATGATATTGTCAAAGGTATGAGTGGAGGCCCACTGCTAAATCGTGCAGGTCAGCTTGTGGCTATTAACGGGAGACATGCTGAACCTCTATGGGGTGAGCCATATATATATCAAGATGGAACACAACCCGAACCACCCCTGCTCAAACAGATGAGCAAGTATAGCTGGGGTATTCCAATTGAAGAGTTTATGCAGATGGTATCACCATCATTTACAAATAATTATTCTGATACAGATATTCAGGCAGAGGTAAGGCGATGAATTTTACTCGTAGTCTTTCGGCAATACTTGTTGGTGCAGCTGTGGTATTGCTGAAACCTCAAGTTGCCTTATCCTTAACTCCGGTAGAGGTTAACAATATTGCTCAAACAGTTACTGTTCGCATTGATGGAGATGGTGTCGGTTCTGGAGTAATTTTTGAACGCAAAGGTGAAACTTACTTCGTCCTCACCAATCGACATGTAGTGTCCAGAGACGGAAGATATGAGATTCATACCCAAGATGGTGGTAAGTATCCCGTTTACTACAGCAAAGAATTGCCGGGATTAGATTTGGCCGTGTTGCAATTCAACAGTAATAAAAGTTATCCGATCGCTAATTTAGGCAACTCTGACCAAATTAGAGAAGGAATGACGGTTTATGTGGTGGGTTGGGCCGACCGTTTACCAGGTATTGATGAACGCAGCTATCAATTTACTAATGGCAACATTCGCAGTCGCCTGAAAAACCCAGATGAAGGCTATGCCTTGGTTTACAATAACGAGGCGCTTCCTGGGATGAGTGGTGGCCCAGTGTTAGACGAGAATGGACGTTTAGTAGGGATTAATGGGCGAGCTACACAACCAGAAGAGAAGACAGGTACTGTTTTAAGGTTGGGAATTCCGATTAATACCTTTTTGGCAGCCAGAAATAATGTACAACCAGTAACAGCGAGTTCACCAACTCCGGCACCAAAACCAGGTGGTAAACCCAATATAGCTACAGCTGGACAATCAAATACTACAGAAAAACCAGCCCCTAAACGACAACAAAATGCTGAAGACTTCATCAGCTTGGGGGGGGCTAAAGCCGATAAAGGAGATTATAAAGGAGCGATCGCTAATTACAACCAAGCCTTGCAGATTAACCCCAACAATCCTGATGCTTACTATCGACGGGGTGCAGCTCACAATGAACTAAAAGATTACCCAGCAGCTTTTAAAGACTTTGAACAGGTAATTCGCCTCACTCCCAAAAATGCAATTGCTTATGCCTACCGAGGTTTTGTCCGCGCTCAACTAAAAGACTATCAGGGTTCGCTTGCCGATGCTGACAAAGCCATTAGCCTCAACAACGATCCCAAATCTCGTACTTCTGCTCTTAGCTACGCTGTCCGGGGTACAGCTAATTTAGGTTTAAATGACTATCAACAAGCGATCGCCGATATCGACCAAGTAATACAGCGACTACCTAACCAACCCGAACCTTACGGTTTACGGGGTATAGTACGCACGGTGCTGAAAGACTATAAACTAGCGATCGCCGATTATAATCAAGCACTGAGTTTTTTAGAGTTCTCCGGGATTGGGATTCGGCTCAATGACGAACAAAATCAGGGGCTAATAATTCAACAGGTTAACGACAACTCTCCGGCCTCAAAAGTGGGCGTGAAAGTTGGCGATCGGATTTTGGCAATTGATGGTAAACCCACTATCAAGATGAAAGTGGAAGATGCTACTAAGCTGATTCGCGGTGAGGAGGGTAGTACAATTACCTTGCGAATTAAACGCCAAGGTAGAAGTGACTTTGACCTCAAGGTAAACCGGATATTGATTAGCGATCCCAAAGCTGCGGAAATATACAAAAACCGGGCTATTGCCCGCGCTGGGTTGGAAGATAAACAAGGAGCGATCGCGGATTTGCAAAAAGCCGCAGATTTATATCAGAGGCAAGGAAAAACAGCAGAATCCCAAACTGTACTCAACTCTCTCAGAGAACTACAAAATATTCCATCAACTTCACAACCACCTACCCCATCAAATCAAGCAGAGCCTCAGACAATTATTGCCACTGCCAACGAGGCAATTGTACGAAATCCTAAAGATGCCAATGCCTACACTAGAAGGGCATCTGGGCGCTATCAGCAAGGAGACAAACAAAAAGCATTAGAGGATTTAAACCAAGCCACTCGCTTCAATCCCAAACATTCCCTAGCTTGGTTTTTTCGCGGTGGCGTGTTACAAGAATTGGGACGAAACGAAGAGGCGGTTACTTCCTATAACCGGGCAATTGAAGCTAACAGTGAATGGGGTAAGGCCAACGTTGCTGATGTGTATTTCAGCCGAGCAAATCTTTACTCCGATCGCGGAGACTATCGACGAGCGATCGCAGATTATAACCAAGTACTTCGCCTGAATCCCAAAAATGCTGTAGCCTATGCCTTACGAGGTTTGAATCACCAGCGTCGGGGAGACAATCAAGCAGCAATCAAGGATTTTAACTCCGCAGTTCAGATCGACCCTAATAATGCTGTTGCTTACTTCGCACGGGGTATTAGCTACCATTTCCAGGGAGACTATCAGGGGGCACTTGCTGCTTATGAAAAAGCAACTGTCCAGGATGCTAAATTAATAGCAGCTGTTAACAACCTGGGGCTAATCAAATATGAACTCCAAGATATTGAAGGAGCCATCCGTCAGTTTCAGGCTTCTATTAAGATTGACAGCAAATCCGCAGAACCTCAACTAGCCTTGGCAACAGCATTATATGTTAAAGGCGATGCCTCCGGCGAGCTACGCTTACGCGAACAAGCTCTAGAATTAGCACAAGCCGCTCTGCGCTTAGACAAAAGGTTTGCTGATTTAGACGTTCTCAAGAAAAATCTTTGGGGCGATCGCATCTTAGCAGACGTACAAAAGCTCCTACAGAATCCACAAATTCGAGCGTTACCATCTCGTCGCTAAATAGTGCTGATTACTGAGTTAGGAGTTAGAAATTAGGAGTTGGGAGTTAGGAGTTAGAAATTAGGAGTTGGGAGTTAAAATTTTCTCTCCCTGCTCCCGCTCTGTGCCGTTTTAGCAAATTAGTAAATTTCTAATAAATCAATCATTTGTTCAGCAGTTTTTAATAAATCATCATATTGACTTTCTTCGGCTGCATAAGTAATTATGTAGGCTTTGTTATTGCTTAAAGTCCAAACTGCTTTCCGTTTTATAGTATATTTATCTTCTTTACCGGAATAAACTACTTCATGCGCTGGGCGATTTGCTAGCTGAGTTAAACGTGATTTATCAATTTTTGCATCCGCCAGAAACTGCGTTATTTCATTAACTCTTGAGCTAGTATATTCATCCAATGAAATAGGTTGTTTTAAATCTTCAATTTCTACAGTCAGGTTGCTTTGATAAGGCTTGTCTACATTTTTTTGAGGTGACCAAAATCTAGCTACATCTGTTGTAGTTGTGTTGTTTTGTTCTATTTTTTCGATTGACCAAGTTTGAGGATATTTTATTTTAATTCCATAAGCAAGATTTTCGTAAATCAAGGAATTTGTTACAAGTGATGGCTCTTGTGAGGTTGAGCTAAATATTTGTTGTAATTTTGGAATCACCAGTACAGTCATAGAAAAGATGATCGCTAACACTGTCAAAGCTAGGGTGATTTTTTTAGTTTTTGACCACTGTTTATTATTTATAGTTAAGTTTGTCAGTGCTTGTAAAGCTGTAGGTGCTGACTGGTAGCGTTGACCAAAATGGTATTTCACCATCCGATCTAAAATGTCTGCTAGTTGAGGACTGACTTGGGCTTGGTTACGCCAAATAAATTCTAATGTTTTCGGGTCAATTGGTAGTTTGAGAGGGAAAATACCAGTCAGTGCTTGAATTCCAATCATTCCCACAGCGTAAATATCGCTGCAAAGTTGTGGCTGTCCGTTATATTGTTCGCTAGGCATATAACCAGGAGTGCCAACGGCCACTGTTCTTCCCTGATTATTAGCCATTAAGGTGCTGATTTCTTTTACTGCCCCAAAGTCAATTAAAAAAAGCTTGCCATCAGCAGTACGTCTGATTAAATTGGCAGGTTTGATATCGCGGTGAATAACGTTCTGTTGATGGACAAACTCTAATATTTTCAATATGTCCCATAAAAAAGCAATTACTTTCTCTTGACTCCATTGTTGACCAGGTTTTAATTCTGTGCTGAGGTCATCACCCTGTACGTATTCTTGAACTAAATAAAATTCTTGATTTTCTTCAAAGTGAGCCAACAGTCGCGGTATTTGCTCGTGGTTGCCTAACCGATAAAGAACATCCGCTTCCGTATCGAATAACCGCATTGCTTGTTGCAAAGCTTGCGGGTTAGTAAATTGAGGCTTGAACTGCTTGACTACGCAATGAGGATTGCGAGGTAAATCCATATCTTCAGCCAGATAAGTCTCCCCAAACCCTCCCTGTCCTAATTTTCTGACGATTTTGTAGCGCCCTCGGAGCATTGTTCCTAGCATTAAATTCACCTAGGCTCTTGTCATGTACCACTCATCGAATGATTGATACTGATTTTCTCACAGAATTTAACATAGAGTCCAAAACTACAAGCTTTAGTCAGTTCAAGGGTGTATGATCAGGAACGAAAATAGGTTCTGGGTTGGAGTTGTGAGAGGTTATTTTCTAAAAATATTGTGTGCTTTTGATTACATTTAATCAATTGTTACTCGTTATATATGAGTAAAATATTGATTTTAGATTTCCAGCGGGTTTTTACTAAGCAATTCAATATAAAATCTAAAACTTAAAATCCAAAATAAACATGGCAGACCTAACTCCGAATTCTAGTTTTAGTTTGACACTGCGCTTGCAGATTCCCAATCGTGTAGGGATGTTAGCGTCAGTAACCCAGGCGATCGCAACCACTGGTGGTAATCTTGGTCAAATTGATTTAATCGAGCAAAGCCGCAAAGAATCTACCCGCGATATTACCGTTGATGCTGCTAGTACCGAACATGCTGAAACCATTGTGCAAGCAGTAAAAGCATTGCCAGACATCAAGTTACTCAGCGTCTACGATCGCACCTTTAATTTGCATCGTGGTGGCAAAATCAGCATTACTAGCAGAATTCCCTTAAAAAGTGTGTCTGATTTAGCAATGGCTTACACACCCGGAGTTGGTCGAATTTGTACTGCGATCGCTCAAGATCCAGAGGAAGTTTACAAGTTAACCATCAAACAAAATACTGTTGCCATTGTTACCGATGGTAGTGCCGTTTTGGGCTTGGGAAATCTCGGCCCAGCGGCTGCTCTCCCAGTCATGGAAGGCAAAGCAATGCTGTTCAAGGAATTTGCGGGGCTAGATGCTTTTCCGATTTGTCTGGCCACTCAAGATACAGAAGAAATTATCCAGACAGTCAAGAATATCGCTCCAGTTTTTGGGGGTGTGAATTTAGAGGATATCGCTGCACCTCGCTGCTTTGAGATTGAAAAGAGATTACGCCAAGAGTTAGATATCCCCGTTTTTCATGATGACCAGCATGGTACAGCAATTGTCACCTTGGCAGCATTGTTTAATTCCCTAAAACTGGTACATAAGTCAATGGCGGAAATCCGCATCGTGATTAATGGTGCTGGGGCGGCTGGAGTAGCGATCGCTCGGTTACTGCGGAAAGCTGGCGCAGAAAAAATCTGGATGTGCGACTCTAAAGGAATTATCTCTACCAGTCGCACCGATTTGACAGAAGAAAAACTCGAATTTGCCGTGAAAGCTCAGGGTACCTTAGCGGGTGCAATGCAAGGGGCAGATGTGTTTATTGGAGTCAGCGCACCGGGAGTTTTGACACCAGAAATGGTACATTCGATGGCGAAAGACGCAATTGTGTTTGCAATGGCGAATCCCATTCCAGAGATTCAGCCAGAATTAATCAGTAAAGATGTGGCTGTGATTGCTACCGGTCGCAGTGATTACCCGAATCAAATCAATAACGTTTTAGCTTTTCCTGGGGTATTCCGTGGTGCTTTAGATTGTCGGGCCCAGACAATTACCACCACAATGTACCTAGAAGCTGCAAGTGCGATCGCTTCTTTAGTCAAGCCTTCAGACTTGAATCGGGAACACATTATTCCTTCTGTCTTTGATGAGCGTGTCGTCACTGCTGTTGCTGCTGCTGTACAACAAGCCGCACGTCAAGAAGGTATCGCTCGGAATTAATTACCTAAAAGAATTACTCTTACGGGATGGGCATCTCACCCGTCCCTGAACTTTTAGGCTGCAATCAATTTGCGCTATGAACTGATGTTAAACAGATAAGAATTGATGCATGATTGGTGATTAGATGAGTTGGGGCTACCAATTTAGGAGCAAAGACACACATCTAAAACACCACTACTTTGTCAACTGTTTGCAATGAAGTATCAAGTTGGGGACGAGTTTTTACAAGAACTGCCACTGATTTTAGGGGGGCCAATCCTCAAACATACTGAGCCAGATTCAGTGACGGTATGGATGGCACTGAAACAGTCTTGTCAGGTAGAACTTAAGATTTATGACACAACAAATGATGGTAAAGCCCTAGGAAATTGTTTATTAGAGGGGAAACGCTCTACCGTTGCTCTGGGTAAGTATCTTCATGTAGTTGCGATCACGGCTTGGTCTACAGTTGGACATCACCTAACTAGCCATTGCATCTATGCATACGACCTCCAATTTACTGTTGCTGACCAAAGGCAAACTCTGCAACAAGCATTATGCTCAAACTCCTTTCCTACAGTCAGCATCAGCTACTTTGAGCATCAAAAACCAACCTTTGTTCTGCCGCCAAACCATCTTCAAGATTTGCAAATTATCCATGCTTCCTGCCGTAAACCTCATGGTCATGGGTTTGATGCACTGCCGATTCTTGACAGTTTGATTGAGGCTTCAGCTAATCAACCCCAACACCGCCCCCACCAGCTATTCCTTACCGGAGATCAAATTTACGGCGACGATGTAGCAGAACCATCCTTGTGGGTTGCCAGTACTCTTGGTGATGCCCTCTTGGGTTGGGAAGAACAACTTCCTGTGAATGGAGTGTACTGTACTCCCCAGCAGCTACCCCCCGGAGAGCGGGCTGATGTTGCGACAAATCAAGCAGGTTTGACCGCAGGATTACATAATAAATCTGAGAAAGTTAACAGTCATCTTTTCAGCCTGGGTGAGTACTACGCTACTTATTTACTAGCTTGGTCACCAGTGTGCTGGCCGGTTGCATTTCCCAAAGGACACCAAGTAATGCGCGATCGCCATGCTATCAAGGACTGGAATCGAGCAGTGCGGCATTTGCGCCAATTCATTTATACGCTTTGGAAAGTGCGCCGCGCCCTTGCCAATATTCCCATGTACACCATCTTTGATGACCATGATGTTAGTGATGACTGGAACTTAAACCAAGCTTGGTGTTTGCGAGTGCTGGGGCGTCCCTTGGGGCGAAGAATAGTCCAAAATGCATTATTAGCCTACACGGTTTTTCAAGGGTGGGGTAATACGCCAAAGCAATTTACAGAAGGTCAATCCGGTGAAAAGCTGTTGGCGGCTGCCCAAGCTTGGTCAGCTTCCCAAGGGAAGGATGCAAAGGCTGATCAGGCGATCGCTCGTTATGTAGGGATGCCAGCCAACGATCCCCACACAGATTTACCTATTTTAGTGCGAGACGGTTCAGTATTCATTTTGGATCGACATCCTGAAGCAATCACTTGGCACTACATAGTTCGGAGCAATTGCCATGAAGTAATCGTGTTGGATACACGCACTTGGCGGGGTTATCCAGCCGATCAAAAAGCGATCGCACCGCCGATGCTGCTGTGTCCAAAAGCTTTTGAGCAACAACTAGTTTTACCTTTACAAGAAATAACGGAACAAACTCAGATTCAAACTACGTTTGTGATTGCGCCCACAAATGTATTTGGATTACAAGTGATAGATTGGATTCATCACTGGCATTTGCAACGCGAAAAAGTTTTTTCAACCGATGTTGGAGATGCTTGGAACATCAATGTTGAAGCACTGGCGAAATTCCTAACCACCTTGTTTGAGGAACGTCAACAAGTCGTTATTCTATCCGGGGATATTCACTACAGTTCTGTTGCTCACTTATCTTATGCACGCACTCATTCCAAATTACAATCTGTCTTGGTGCAGTTAACCGCTAGTGCATTGAAGAATGAAGAGATTTTGACGCGGCTTATTCATACACGATTGAAAGATTGGCTACTACCAGAAAAGGTGCGACATTGGATAGGGTGGAGTAATCCACCCAATATGGTAGAAATTTCAGAGAAACAATTACACCATAATCGCCAGATGCTGACTAATTCTGACTGGCATTGTGTACTGGAGTGGATACCTCGAAATAGTGTTCAGACTTCTGCCTACACAGCAGATATATTATCGTTGATAGCTCCCTGGAAACGAGCCGATAACGCCAAATGGAAATGGTTACAACCCCTGATGTTTTGGAAATCTCGTTGTATTCAGGAGGGGCGAGAAGTAGTTGGATTTAATAATTTAGCTCTGGTTCACTTTGAGTTAGCAGATGGGAGTAGTTCTGGCAAAGTTATTCAAGATTTGTACTGGTTTTCTTCTTGGTATCCAACCCAAGTTGTTTATAGCCGTTTTGAGAGCCAGTTAACGCCCAATCAGTCATTGTTACGATGACAAGCTTTGCGATCATCGAAAAAAAACTCTGTTACCAAAATTGTTACGAGTGTGTTGTTGTTGGGTAGCTAATTTATCATGATATATAGTTAAACTCCTCACACCACACTGAAAGCCGTAAAACATCATGTTTTGCGGTTTTTCCCTTTTCAAGAATGAGATAGGGACGTTAACGCGATGTCTAAGACGGGCTACGCCTACGCAGTTTTCCTTCAGACATAACTTTGTGTCCACACTCTTGCGCTAAAGTTGCAAATGAACGTGCATCTAAAGCCAGGAGGAAAGAGTTGTGAAAGCAGTCTTGATGACAGCAGCTGGCAGTCCAGAAGTTCTGCAAGTACAGGAAGTGCCAAACCCTGCTGTCCCCGTAGGTAATACTGAACTTTTAGTGCGTTTGGTGGCGGCTGGCGTTAACCCCATTGACACTAAACTTCGTAGCCGGGGCACTTTCTACCCCGATCGCACGCCGACAATTTTAGGATGTGATGGTGCAGGTGTAGTCGAAGCGGTGGGTGCTAGTGTTCAGCGTTTTCGCCCAGGCGATGAGGTATATTTTTGCTATGGCGGCTTGGGCGCACACCAGGGTAATTATGCTGAATATACTGTTGTGGATGAGCGGTTTGTGGCACGTAAACCCGCGTCTATCTCCTTTGCCGAAGCAGCAGCAGCGCCCTTAGTGTTAATCACTGCCTGGGAAGCTTTATACGAACGGGGACGATTGGAACCTGGGGAACGGGTTTTCATTCATGCGGGTGCTGGTGGTGTCGGTCATGTAGCAATTCAATTGGCGAAACTCAAAGGTGCTACTGTTTCCACCACAGTCAGTTCTGAAGAAAAAGCTAATTTCGTCAAACAACTAGGTGCCGATCATGTAATTTTTTACAAACAAACAGACTTTGTGCAAGCGGTATTAGATTGGACAGGCGGCGAAGGCGTAGACTTGGCTTTTGATACCGTAGGCGGCGAAACCTTTCATAAAACCTTCCCCGCAGTGCGAGTATATGGCGATATTGTGACGATTCTCGAACCAGATGCCAATACTGTGTGGAAAACTGCTAGACTACGCAATCTCCGCATTGGGTTAGAATTAATGCTGACACCAGCATTGCTAGGATTAGAAGAAAGCCTCCAGCACCATGCAAAAATTCTCGAACAATGTGCTACCTGGATTGATGAAGGTAAATTAAAAATCCATGTTAGTCACAAATTTTCCTTGAAAGAAGCGGCTAAGGCGCACCAACTAATTGAAAGCGGTTCTGTGACGGGTAAAATTGTTCTACTGATTAGTGACGATTGATCGAACAATTTGCATAATTTATTTTTTAAACGCATAGGCGCTTCTCTACGAGACGCTACGCGAACGCCTTCCCGCAGGGTAGGTATGCAGAGGTTAAACGCAAAGGTACGCAAAGGTGTTTCTTGGTGCTACTCTACGCTTTCCTTCTCTGCGAGACGCTTTACGATTGCGTTCCTTTGCGTTTTATTAATTCTTCTCTTCTTCCCTCTACCAACGTGGGCAGCACAGACGCAACCAGAACGTACACCCTTAACTCTAGAATTATTACAAGAACGTCTACGCACACCGACACTCCGCGAAGGCAATTTGACGGTAGATTTGCAGAAGATGGTGATTGATTTGCGCCCAGAAAATACTAGCTTTCGTGATGCCTTTTACCAACTACTGCGAAAAGAACTAGGTGCAAAACCTCTAGGTTTAGACCTTAGCTATACTCTGATTTTAGGAGATTTTGTAGGCAGCGATTTGGGTTTAAGAACACCTTTATATGCCCAAGCGATCGCTGCGATTTTCACCGCCACCGAACAAAAAGAACTAGAGCGTTTGCGCTTCGTTTGTCTGGAGTCACTTACGAACTCCAAAGATTGTCGATCGCTTTTGGGAACAAAGTCAACTCCATCGAGTGAAATTTCCGTTTTTCGTGGTGTCTTGACACTGGTGCAAACTCGTTTCAATGGCGAAATGAAGTTCTCTAATACATTCTTTCTTCAGTCAGTGGATGCCCAAGGTGCGACTTTTCTCCAATCCACTAACTGGGCTGAAACTCGATTTGGTCGTCCCGTCAGCTTTAGCGGTGCTAAATTCAAGCAACCAAGCAATTTTCAGGGCAGTATTTTTTTTGAAAAAGCTAATTTTAAACAAACCCAATTTCAGGAACTCGCTGATTTTCAAGGCAGCATCTTTGAAAAGGTTGCCAACTTCAACCAAGCAAATTTTAAGCAATTGGCTAAATTCAATAGTGGACAGTGGCAAGAAAATGCTGATTTTTCTGATGTCCGCTTTGCAAATCAAGCCCAGTTTACTAAAGCAAATTTTAATCAGTTCCTCCTTTTAACAGAAGCTACTTTCGAGCAAGCTGTCATATTTCGAGAAGTGGAGTTTAATCAATCAGTAAATTTGCAAGGTGCAAGCATTCTCAATCAAGCAGATTTTAGCGATGCGAGGTTTTCTACAGAAGCTTGTTTAAGCGTACCTAGTTTAACTTTTAACTCTAACCAAGCAAAAATTTTAGGTAATCCTGGTCAGATTGGTAAGATGTTCTGCATCCCTACATTGCAAGGTAATCAAAACATCTTGCGGAATTTAGGACAAAATTTCCGTCAGCAACAACAAGTTGCCGATGCTAATGAACTGGAATACACAAAACAACAACTGCGATTAGTAGAAATGAGCCGCAGTTTGACGGCTACAAATATTAACAGTGCAACTGTTGCAAGTTTGATTAAACTGGGGTTTTCTGCAACTCAAGCCGAAGCGATCGCCCAGCGTCGTCTGATAAAATTATTTCGCAACAGTAGTGAGTTACTCACCTTAGCAGACATCGATTTAGAAAAATACACACAACTAAGCAATCGCTTAATTGTTGGTGAACCTCTTTCCATCGTTGGGTGGTTACTGCAAGCTTGGAGTTGCTTGGGATTGAGTGTACTGCTGTTGTTGAGTGGCTATGGTACGAATTTTTGGCTAGTCTTTGGCGTGGGAGGAGTTGCGATCGCTTATTTCGGCTTACTGTTTTGGTTAGTAGATCGCTATCGTCGGCTGCATCCTGTACCAATTATTCCTACATCTTATGAAACCATTTCGATATTAGTGAGTTTTAGCGTTTTAGAATTCTTGAGCTTACTAGCCATCTTTCGCAATGCTCAACAACCTTGGCTGACATTGGGGTGCCTTTTAATTATTATTGTCCCTGTCCCAATGGCTTTATTGATCCGACTTTACCAACAAGGTCGTTATCACAATTTAATGGACGTTTCTTACTTCACAGAAGACGGCACATTTCGCCAGTTACGATTGTTGATTGGACGTTTGCCAGTGATACCAAGGAATCAGACATTTCGGGAACGATATATGCCTCTGTTGTGCGATCGCCGTTGGAACTGGCTCAACTACTATGATTTTAGTCTCAACAACCTAGTTAAATTAGGATTTAACGACATTCGCTTGCGAGATGAACACCTACCAGGCATCATCTCTGCACTAGCTTGGTATCAATGGAGTTTGGGTTTAATTTACATCACTCTCGTTTTGTGGACACTTTCTCGCACAATTCCGGGATTGAATTTGCTGATTTATCTGAAATAATCCCTGCATCTGAACCTTATACCAGTGACTGCGCTATTTATTGCTATCAGCATAGCGGTATAATGTCGAACAAAAGTGATAGAACCCTAGATAAATGCAAATTAACTAAATATCTAAAAATTTGACAAATTCATCAAAAGATTGTTTATTGCAATATAGTATTTTACCTAAATTGAATTTTATTATACAAATATCTCAGTTAATTTCCTTAACTTATTGTCTAAAAACATCTACAACTTTGATAAAAATACCAAAATATTTTGCATTGCCCTTCAGAATGAAATCACATACATTGTTAATGTAAGTAGCATTAATTAAATAATAAATTATCTGCACTTAACTGCACTTAAAAAGATAACCAAATAATCTAATGGCTACTAACTAGTGTTGCTAACAATAAAGACAAGAAAAAAAAGTCCGCAGACTTAATTTTGTCTATTTTATGTTGCTATGCTAGCCAGATTTTTATCCCAAGAATAGGAGGCTTAATCCTAATGGCAGATTTGAATAATAGTGGTAGCGATAACTCCTCTACTAGTGGGAACAATCCGCTTAGAGATTCACCCTTCGGTCGTTTGAGTGAAGTTCTCAGTGATGAACAACTCACCAATCTATTCAGTGGTGTTGGAAATGGAGAAGGTGGCGGTAGCCCTATTGGCGGCGGTGCGGGTGGAGGTGGCAGTCAGCCTGCTTTACCCTATGGTGGTAATCCTTTCGCTGGCGACAATTTCTGGAATATCTTTGCAGGCGGTGTGAACCCATCCGCAGGCGGTGGTAATCCAGGTAGTGGCAGAGACCCTTTGACTGGTGCTGGTAGCCAGACTGGTACTATTAGCACAACTGAAATACCGGACGGGTTCAGTTTGAGGGTTACTATTGACAAGCTAATTGACTCAAGACTTGACAAGGAACTGGGTGGTGGACAAATCCCACCATTTGGTGGTGGTGGACAAATCCCACCATTTGGTGGTGGTGGACAAATCCCATCATTTGGTGGTAGTGGTCAAATCCCATCATTTGGCGGTGGTGGACAAATCCCATCATTTGGCGGTGGTGGACAAATCCCATCATTTGGTGGTGGTGGACAAATCCCATCATTTGGCGGTTGATAAATACCGTTCGCTTAATAGAATTCTTGCGAAAACTAACAGATAAATAGAGGAGAACAATAATGAGTTCTTCAGTACATAGTATCCTAGTACAGTTTGGCGCAAATAAACATACCATTCGATAAAACTGAGAAGCATGTATTATCGGTGATTTGCCTTCTGCATTCTTGTACTAGTTTGCTATTTTACGCCTTTTAACTCTTTACAGATAAGGATTTAAGCAATACTTTCTGTTAGTTTGACAGTAAAATGATTAAAGCCTTTATTTTAGAGATATTTTGGATTTAGCAAATTCATAATTGATATAACAGGTGCTGAAGAACTCATAATTTTTTAAGTAAAAATAGGAGGATTAGTGCCAATGGAAGCGTCTGCTATCAATCCCATTAGTGGTGAAGTTAGCCCCTTAAATGCAGGCGACGGTAGTAACCTGTATAGCGTTAGTTCCTTTGCTGCCAATAACAGTTTCTCTGCTGAAGGCAACCTATTGACAAGTGGTAGCAATCTATTGATAGGTAACGGTAATAATCCCATTCCAGGTGGCGGTATTAACCCGTTTGCAGGCGATAGTGGTAGTAAGCTTCAGCAATTAATATTTGATCGATTAAAGTTAATTTTGGGTGATAGCTTTTTTAAGGATATTGACAACACATTGGCGGGAGGTAGTAACCCGTTTGCAGGTAGTGATTATCCTATTGCGGGTGGCGCTAGCAATCCCTTTGCAGGTAACAGTAATCTTATTACAGGTGGCGCTAGCAATCCGTTTGCAGGTAACAGTAATCCTATTGCAGGTGCTGGAAATCTGCTTCAACAATCGCCTTTCGATCCATTGAAAGAAGTTCTTGGTAAGAATATACCCTTTAGTAATGCTGGGAATACATCTAATGCTGGTAGCCAAACCTTTAATGAGGGCAACGCACCGGTTGGTAATGGTAACAAGAACTTTGGTAATAATAACGCAACCATTGGTAATTTTAACTCGGATTATGGCAGTAATAGCGCAACCATTGGGAATGGGAACTGGAACTTTAATAATGAAA
Organism: Nostoc sp. UIC 10607; assembly: GCF_047228265.1. Lineage (NCBI taxonomy): Bacteria > Bacillati > Cyanobacteriota > Cyanophyceae > Nostocales > Nostocaceae > Nostoc > Nostoc sp. UIC 10607. Next base: position 164,260 of record NZ_JBIQNW010000012.1, read on the forward strand.
ACACAACCATAGGTAATGGCAACTGGCTATTTGCAAAGAGTAACACAACCCTTGGTAACGGCAACTGGTATTGGGACAACGGAAGTAACAACGCAACATTAGGTAATGGTAATTGGCACTTTGACAGTAACAATACAACACTAGGTAACGGTAATTGGCATTTCGGTAGTGATAACGCAACGATTGGAAATGGTAACTGGGACTTCGGCAGTAATAACACAATTATTGGTAATGGTAACTGGGTTTTTACCAGTGGAAATGAAATTATTGGTAATGGCAATTGGTTAGTGGATAGTGAAAAAACAATAATTGGAAAAGTCAACAATACCAGCAATTTAGATTTATCCCTACAAGAAATTAAGACTGATGTTAACAATCTTATAGACTCTCTTATAGGTAAAATGGGTCAAAATTTTCTTGGGTTAACAGGAGATTTTGATGTATCAAGTAGCCAAACGTTTAACCGACTCATCTCTTCTAAAAGTGTTGGTATTAATGACACAAATATATCTAACGACATTGAGCAACTTTTGGCATCACTTAGCCCAATTCAAGGGAATATGATCGATTATCAGCCTGTGCAAAACCCTCAGTCTGTCCCAGAACCTGTTTCTTCAGTGTCATTGGTAGTAATTGGATTCGTATGTTTGCTGTTATCACTGTTTAAAAAACAACAACTAACGTAAATTTAATTCTTCTAACCTGATTGCGATCGCACTAAGTAAGTTGTGTACGAACAATATGACTTAGATAACGATAAAAGCCAAATTCTACATAATTATCAATGCCTAAAATACGCATTATGACAGTATTTTTGAGTTTATTTATTCTATCAATCATTCCCTATGTTCTACTTACTAGCCCAACAGGTTCTTGGAGATTATTTTCCTCAGTTGAGTAATAGTAATTGTATCGTTCAGTCTGGGGAGTAACTCCATTTACCACCTGTCCAAGGACATTTTGACCAGATTTTTCTAAAAGCTCCTTGGCAATACTGGCGCTAACAGAATCAACAACCCCTGGACGAACTACAAACAAAACACCATCAGCCATTTGACCTAGAGTAGCAGCATCAGCAGCAACGTTTAATGATGGAGCATCAATAATTACGAAGTCATAGTAGACAGATAAAGTTTGGATTAATACAGCCATCTTTTTCGAGTCCAGAAGAGAACCTGGATTAGGAGGTGTAACTCCAGAAGTTAGGACATACAAATTATCCATTACTTGTTTGATAGCTGTCCTAATTTCAGCTTGTCCAACAATCAAATTGCTTAGACCTTGATTATTCATCAGTTCCCAGATTTTATGCTGAACAGGACGGCGCATATCTGCATCTATCAGTAAGACTTTCCGCTCCATCTGAGCCATTATTAGAGCTAAATTAGCTGCTACCGTTGATTTGCCTTCTCTGGGTACAGAACTAGTGACAACTATAACTTTTACCTCCTTATCAGCACTCAGAAACTTCAGATTTGCCCGTAACATTCGGTAAGCTTCATTAATGGGCGATCGCGGCATATCTCGAACTACAAGTCTTTTACTATATAACTCTAGCTCTTCATTCCCACGAATCAATTTTTTTGAGTTATTAAATTCAGGAATAGTTCCTAATAAAGTAAATTTCAATAACTCCTTCGCCTGCTCAACATTCTTAACTGATTTATCTATTTTTTCCAAAATATACACAGTTGCCAAAGCTGCTAAACTTGCCAATATTCCTGTACTCAAGTACAAAAACATTGGGGAAGAAATTGACTCTTCCGGTACTTCGGCTTTGGATATCATGCTTGCATTACCTAAATTTTGATTTTCAGCTATTCGGCTTTCTTGCAGCTTTTGTAGTAACAATGAATAGGTAGATTGCGCAGCTTGTACTTTACGTTCAAACTGGCGCTGTTGTTGTTCTAATCTCGGTAGATTATTCAAACGTTGTTTATAAGCAGCTTGTAAACCAGATAAAGTAGTAATTTGGCTTGCTAAACCCAGACGGTTTGACTCTAATTCTACAAGCCTTGCAGAAAGCTGCTGTTGTAACTCTCCCAGTTGAAAGTTATGATTTAATTGTGCCTGAGTTGTTCCTACAACGTTTTTTATCCGTTCTTGTAGTAGCTCATTTAAAGACTGCAATTTGTATCCCAAATCGATTATTTGTGGATGGTTGTCTTGCAAAACAGTGCGCCTAGCTGCCAGTTGTGATTCTAGCTGTTGAATTTCTTTCAGAATATCTTGTACCCCTGAAGTTTGGCTAAGAGAAGTCATAACTACTGCTTGCTGGGAGTTCATACCTAATTGTTTACGAATTCCTTTAGTTTGTGCTTCAGCATCAGCAAATCTAGATTGAGCTTCACTAATTTGCTGTTGTAATGCTGTAATGATCTCCAGTGACTTCGTTGCTTCTTCTTGCAGAGAAACAATTTTGTACTTTTCTTTAAACCCTGCTAGTTCTGCTTCTGCTTGTCGAACAACTAATTCCGCATTTGGTAATTGTTTTTCTATAAACTTCCGAGCAGTGGTTGCTTGACTTCTATGAGCATATATATTGTATTCTAAATAGACATCTATTAAAGTATTAACAACTTGTGCGGCTATTTTTGCATCTTTATCCTTATAAGAAATACTTAGAATATCCGCCCCATTAATTTCCTTTACTGTGAGCATTTTCAAAAACTGGTTAATTTTTAAATCAACCTTTTTGTCGTCTTTCAGGTTCAGTTTATTTATAGTACTTCTAACAACTGGGATAGAGCGGATAACTTCTGCTTCTGTATTAAGAGGATTATTTTTGTTATCAACTAAGGGTTCTAATTTACCCATTTCTGTTCCTAGTCCTGTTAGAGAAGAAACAGTATTTACTCTTTGGAACCTTAACTTTCCTTCTGCTAAGAAATAAGGCTTTTTGAAAAATGTAGCTACCTGCAAAGTTATGAATACACAAGCAAAAACACCTAAGCCAGGAATCCAACGGCGCTTCAGAATTTGTGCATATTTATCAAAGGTTCCAGAAGATTCTTTTATTGACATAATTGATTATTCTAAGATAATGGCTGTGTTTGAAGTGAAAATTAAGTTGCTAAGTAGAATTTTTTAGAAACCATGAACACAAAACTCAAGCTCAAAATTTCGCCTAAGTCTTAATATTTTCCTTCACTTAAGAGAACGATAAGCACGGAAAAAGTTTGACTACGCTCATCAGTAAAGGAAAAAGAAAAATTAAAGCGATCGCTGCCACAACTCTATCTAATAAAGATTTGATTAATCTGCGGTATATTTTTAAATTAATGCCCTGAAAATTATTACCATTCATAAACACACCCTTCAATCTTAAAGTATTTTTTTCTCTCTTTTGCCTCTTATTTGCGCCTCTAAGTGAGATTATTTTTCCACATTACTGTTCAAGACATAGTGAATAAACGCCTAAATCTTGATAGTAATTATTAAGTCGTTTAAAAACTAATTCTTCATCATATTGAACTTCGATCCGCTCACGGCTAGCTTTACCATAACCTTGTCGCAATTCATAGTTAGATAATAGTATTTTCAAAGCCTCAGCTAACTTTTCACTATTTTTAGGTGGCACAATTAAACCAGTTTTTCCATGTACTACTGCTTCTCGACATCCTCGAATATCTGTAGTAACAACTGGTAAACCCATTGACATTGCTTCTACGATAGATCGGGGTAATCCTTCATGAGTAAATGTAGGTAGCACAAAGATATCTAACAGTCCTAAAAGCTCTGGTATATCTTGACGTTCGCCTGTCAGAGTAACATGTTGTTCAATTCCCAAAGAGTGAATTTTTTTTATCAATTCTGTGTGGAAAGGTTCAGGATCGCTACTGAGTTGAGAACCAATTATTAGAACTTGTAGATTAGGGAAGTGAGGGAGCAATTTGGCTGCGGCTTCAATCAAATATCCACTCCCTTTTTTATGGATTATACGTCCAATGGTGCCAATAATTAAGTCCCTACTATCAGGAATACCCAATGATTTTCGTAATAGTGTTTGATGAGTGGAATTGAGGCGATCACGTTTGAAACGATTAATGTCTACACCGTTCCCCAAATAACATATTTTTTCCGATGGACAAAGACCTAATTTTTTAGCTGTGGCTATATCTTCATAATTTTGGGTAAGGATTAGATCAGTTATGAAAGCAGCAAGTTTCTCAACAATAAAATAAAAACGATATTGACTAGGTGAAGACTGATCGTGAAATGGAAAACCGTGAGCAGTGTAGACAATTCGTTTAACACCAGCCAGTTTCGCTGCAATGCGACCTAATACAGCAGCAATTGGAGTATGTACATGAACAAGGTCATACCGATTCTTTTGAATTAATTGCGTCAGTTGATAAATACTTCTCAAATTCAAAACAGGAGATATCTGACGATCAATTTGAATGGGATGAACTATATATCCTTGTTGTTGTAATTTTTCAACCTCTGAACCTGGAGAACAAGCTATTTCAACCGATAGATTATGAGACAAAAAGTAATCAATTTGAGGTCGTAAAAGCGCCTGAGCAGTACTTCCAACTGCACAGATATGCAGTATTTTCATTATTTACTACTCCCCACTCTCACCCAAGAATTTTGAGTTGATCGAGTACTCGTGTTCTGATAATAAGAACAATACCAAGCTACAAAACGTTCAATTCCTACCTCAATAGGCGTGCTAGGCTTAAAGCCTATATCCTTGACTAGATCATCAATATCCGCATAGGTAACGGGGACATCACCAGGTTGTAAAGGTAGCAAATTTTTTTGTGCTTTTATTCCCAAACAGTCTTCTAGCACTTCTATAAAGCGCATTAATTCAACTGGTTGATTGTTACCTATGTTGTAAATTTTATAAGCAGCCTTACTTGTACCTGGGTCGGGTGCATTTCCCAACCAGACGATATTTGGCTCAGGGATTTTATCCATCACTCGGATAATACCCTCTACGATGTCGTCAATATATGTAAAATCTCGGCACATCTTACCGTAATTAAACACATCAATCGGTTGCTTTGCCAAAATTGCTTTAGTAAACAAAAACAGCGCCATATCTGGACGACCCCACGGCCCATAGACAGTAAAGAAGCGGAGTCCAGTTGTTGGTAGACCGTATAAATGGCTATAACTATGAGCCATTAACTCGTTAGCTTTTTTCGTAGCAGCATATAAGCTAACTGGATGGTCTACATTGTCATGAATAGAAAAGGGTGTTTTAGTATTAGCACCGTAGACAGAACTAGAAGAGGCAAATACCAAGTGCTGAACGCCTGAATGGCGACAACCTTCAAGGATATTAATAAAGCCAACTAAGTTACTGTCTATATACGCATGAGGATTTTTGATGGAGTATCGGACACCAGCTTGTGCTGCTAAATTGACCACCACATCAAAGCGTTGTTCGGCGAAAAGTTGGCCTATAGCTGTTGAGTCTGCCAAATCCAGTCTATAAAAACTAAAACTTGGGTTTTCCTCTAATTGAGCTAAACGGTCTTTTTTGAGGAGGACATCGTAGTAATCATTTAAGTTGTCTAGACCAACAACTTCATCACCTCTGCTTAATAGACGTTGGCTAAGGTGAAAACCAATAAAACCAGCAGCACCAGTGACTAAAACCTTGACCATAATATTTTTCCTATAAGCTCCAGTAATGAATATGGGGTGGTAGTGTAGCTTGGCTAAAAATGGACTTGATATCCATTAGCACTCCACCTGGGCGCAAACAGTTGAAAAGTTGTTTGCAAGGCATATCTAAGTAAGCCTGATGACTGACTGCAAATATTACCCCGTCTAAATCAGATAGGTTATGCCAATCTACTAAATGAATGCCATATTCCTGGTATGCTTCATCAGGATCTACCAGAGGATCGTGTAAGAGTGGTTCAATACCAAATTGCTGTAACTCTGCCACCATATCCGGTATGCGACTATTGCGGATGTCGGGTACGTTTTCCTTAAAGGTGAGACCGAGAATTCCTACCCGCGCTTCTTTAATCGATAGGTTAGCTTCAACTAAGAGTTTGATAAAACGCTGACCAAGATAAGTACCCATACTGTCGTTAATCCGACGACCAGCTAGGATGACCTCGGGATGGTATCCCAGTTCTTCTGCTTTGGTAGTTAGATAGTAGGGATCAACCCCAATGCAGTGACCACCAACAAGCCCTGGTGTGAATGGCAAAAAGTTCCATTTGGTATTTGCAGCTGCTAAAACGTCGTGGGTACGGATACCAATGCGATCGCATATTAGCGCCAGTTCGTTCATCAAAGCAATATTCAAGTCTCGCTGGGTGTTCTCAATGACTTTGGCAGCCTCAGCTACTTTAATTGAGGAGGTGCGATAGACACCCGCATCAATAATGGTCGTGTAGACACTTGCGACTCGTTCCAGAGTTTCGGCATCTTCCCCAGCTACCACTTTGACAATCTTTTCTAGTGTATGAGCCTTGTCACCCGGATTAATCCGTTCTGGAGAGTAGCCCAGTTTGAAATCAACACTCAGCTTTAAGCCTGATACCTTGGCCAAAGTCGCGCCGCAGATATCCTCTGTCACTCCTGGATACACAGTGGATTCGTACACCACGATCGCTCCAGGTTGTAGCACTTTAGCAACGAGTTCAGAGGCTTTAATCAGCAAAGTTAGGTCAGGGTTATGGTTGCGGTCAACAGGAGTTGGTACAGCAATCACAAAAAAGTTTGTATCTACTAGATCATAAAGGTCGGAAGTAATGATTAGGCTAGAGTTTATTAACTCATCGGTGGAGACTTGACCTGTGCGATCGCGGCCTTGATTTAAACTTTTAACTTTTTCTAAATTGATATCAAATCCAATAGTATTGGGAAATTTTTTAGCAAATGCCAGGGCAACGGGTAGACCAACGTAGCCAAGGCCAATAACTGCAATGCGGTTGCTCATGTCTTAACAGGAATATATTCAAAATATCCGAACTTTGACAATTGCCATTTTGAGAAGTGGCAATTTTTTGATAATTAAGATAAGCCTCGTTTTTTAATTTTGGAATTTGAGGAAAGTTAATACAGCAATTATCGATAATATCTCACTTTTACAAATATGCTGGGCTATTATAAATCACGCTTCATTTTGCATACAAACGGTAGTCAGACTAAGCGAACTCTAGGAATTCGAAACCAACGGAGGTGGGTTTTGTCTGTATAGCTGCGAATTCCATTTGCCAGGGCAGGCGTGTTTTTATAAAAGTGAGATGCTTCTGCAATCCTCTTCTTCTACGTCAATTTTGTAGTACTTTTTTATTTGAGTAATGCCAATTTGGCGAAGCTTCTACAAATAAAAAGACATAACTGCATCTATTTAATTGTCTGCCTGTATTTATTCTTACTTTGATGCTTTGTTTGGCAAGCGGGCAGTTTGAAATACGTAAGCATCATCTTTCAAATCTTGCTCTGCTAATTTATGCCCAATTTCTTGATCATTTATACTGACTTCATCAACTTTGAGCACTTGGTTGACAGAAAAATTATTACCGGAGTGAATGCCTTGCTGTTGAAAGTTCATCCTGTCTAACTGACTAATAGATTTGTTTGGTTATTAAATCTAGGATTCCCTATCGTTTAAATAATGTGACATTCATCTTTCCCAAACCAAAAACTCTAGTTTTTAGCTTGTGTGACCAACATATCATCCTTTTTAATTGAGTTCTAAAAAGGGGACAAGTAATTGCAAATTTTTCAAGATGCTGATTGAGAAGAGAGCCTCTCTATTTCCTCACCCAACTGTCGCCGGACTGATTCAAGCAGATTTGTATCCCGCGTCCAGTTCTTCCAGTCAAGACCGACACGCCGAGCTAATCGAAGCCCCCATTCTTGGCGATGTCTAGGATGGGCTACGCCTACGCCATTTTTGAGAATTTCGAGATATTCGTAATCTTCTACTCCTTCTCTGAGCCACTTGAGTCTCATGGAAGGGACAACTCCTGTCAAACCTACCTGTTTACCAGGATAAAACAACATCCCTTCACCAGGATAATAGTCTTTCTTCTGAGAATAAGTTTGAATATCCTTCCACGGATCTTTTGTCCATAGGTCAACTCGCCAGTATAAAATCCCTGTCAGTCCCAGGCTTTGGCTAATGAAGCCTGGGTGAATTCTGTAGTTGATTGGTTCAAAGTCTATTTGCCATTTAGGAGAGTAGCCATCCTGTACCAAAGCGTTGTAAGACCAAACTTTGTCTCCTTTTTGCAGAACCTCAGATATTTGTTTTGGAGCCTCATCATAAGATTCTGGCAATACTACCCAGATATCTACAGCGGAACGTCCAGTTCCAGAACCATCATCATAAAGCGCGGGTGTAGGAGTCATGGCTAGAGCTGTTGCGATTCCAGCTTGGTGAAAATTTCGCGCCCATTCCTTTACTGGTTTAATCAAATTTGGACAGTTATCAATTTCATCAGCATATCTAGTGTAGAGAAATAGACTAGATTCATGTTTAGCAGCAGTAGTTTTAATCTTTTTAAGAGAAGGGGCTGGAGACATTTTGCAAGTACTAACGTTAGCCCCGCTCCAGAAAGGAAGACTCCGAGAACGGAGTCCCCAACGTTTCATTAATTCAGGTTCATCTGCTGGATCAAAATGCGCGTCAGGCATTAACTTATGTTTGAGAAGTTCTACCATGTCGCTTTTATCTCGATGTTCATAGAATGTAAATTCAGAATTGAGCGATGGTTTTATCGGTAACTCAAAATTCCAAACTTTCAGGTTGATTTTGCCTTCGATCGCTCCTTGGTCACTGCTAACAGTGAAAGTTCCCTGATATTGACCGGCTTGAGCATCGCGGGGTACAAAGATGTCTACCCAAATAGGTTGGTTATTCCTAGCTTTGAGGTTGAATGGGACTGCATCTAATTCAGCACCTTTAATATCTGCTTGGTTTTCAGGATTAATAAACGGAATTAATCCATCGGCATACCATCCAGTACCTAAGGGTGGATTGCTACTGCCTTTCTTGTTAGGGCTGGAATGAGTAACATGAACGTAATGTTCTCGGTAGAGTGTAATGTTATTATTCGGAATTACCTGATTGTTTGGGCCAGACAAATCAGAGACCGAAACGTTGACGTTTGTCAATCCAGTATTGGGTGCCCGGATTCCGATTTGAAATGGTTCATATTCCCCACGAGCGGCATACAAATCAATGCTAGTTTTATTTTTTGGTAGGTCTTCTCGTTTTATCCTTTCTAAATTTGAAGTTACCCATACAAAGGGATGATCAGCGAAGGATGAGTTGTTAGCTAATAGACCGATGCTTGAACAAGCAAATAAAGTAAATACTGTTCCTAGCATCCAGATGATAAGTTTGAACTTGTTAAAAAACCTTATCTTTCTTTTGAAAATATGTGACATTTCAAGTTATCCTAATTTATTAGAATATGAATTTGCCTTTTTTACGAACCGCAAAGATCGCAAATAACACAAAGTGGAAAAAGAGAATATTTCATAAATGTTTGAGTATTGGTATAGTAGTGATGGCTAAAGTTGTCACTACAAACTTTAATTATTTACGCCGTTCTACTTACGTGGCTAAGTTTTTAGTTGGGGTCTAAATATCCTGATGTAACTGTTTTGAATTTTGAATTTTTTAATGGTTTTCTTCTAACCAAGCCTGAAACATCAACACATCCCACAAATCATTTTGCCAGTCTCGCTCAGATGAAAGATGTTCTGCCCATTTTTGGCGAATTGGTTGTGGGTTCAAAAATCCTTCTTGCTGTAGCCGATGTTCATCTAGGAGGGCTTCTGCCCAGTCTCGCAAAGGAACACGCAACCAACTATCAATCGGCATCCCAAACCCCATTTTGGGGCGCTCAATCAGGTTTTTAGGTACATATTTATCCAAAATTTGACGCAATAGCCACTTACCCTGACCATTACGGATTTTCATGGACAGTGGTATGCGCCAAGCTAATTCCACTACGCGGTGATCTAAAAATGGTATCCGACTTTCTAAGCTCACACCCATACTGGCTCGATCAACTTTGACTAGGATATCGTCTGGGAGATAATTCACTGTGTCGTGGTACATCATCTGTGGGATGAAGTCGGGTAACTGCGTTAATTGTTGGCGATCGCAGTCGTTCATCCAAGGCTTTAAACTATTTACTACTAATGCTTCTCGCTCTTTCCAATGAGAAATCATGCCTGTGTACAAAGCTTTGGCATCAGAAACCGCCAAGATTTCCGCAATCCAGTGCAATTTATCCCCAGGAGTAGGTTGCTTGAGTTTAGCTGGTAGTAAGCTATGAAAGTTAACCAAACCACGATTCCAAGTTTGAGGCGATAAGCTAGACAGGGTGCGTGCAGCAGTCTGGCGCAAGGTTAGAGGTATCCAGCCAATCTTTTGCCAAGTGCTGTCACCCCAAAAATAGCGTTTGTATCCCGCAAAAAGTTCATCGCCGCCATCCCCGGAAAGGCTGACTGTTACATGCTGTTTAGCAAGCTGGGATATTAAGAAAGTCGGAATCTGGGAATCGTCGGCGAAGGGTTCATCATAAAGTATCGGTAGTTTAGGAATGACAGCAAGTGCATCTTTTGGGGTTACATAAAGTTCTGTATGGTCTGTGCCTAAGTGCTGTGCCACTGCTTTGGCATAATGTGCTTCATTGTAGCTACCTTCATCAAAACCAATGGTAAATGTTTTCACCGGTTGGCTACTTTGAGCTTGCATTAGGGCTACCACTGTGGAGGAATCAATCCCTCCTGAAAGAAAAGCTCCTAGTGGCACATCTGCTACCATCCGTAGTCCGATAGCATCTTGTAATAATGCTTCCATCTGTGCAATAGCTTCCATTTCCGACCCAGTGAAGGGTTCATTAACACCCAACTCTGCGGCTTTTATTGCAGACCAGTAGGGAACAGGATTAGGATGAGTATCCACGCCATTCCAAGTGAGGACTGTTCCCGGTGGCAACTTATAGATGCCTTCGTAGATTGAATAGGGTGCAGGTACGTAGTTATTTCGGAGAAACACTGCTAATGCATCACGGTTGATTTTTGCCTGGAAAGCGGGATGGACTTTCAGGGCTTTTAACTCGGAGCCGAATAGAAAGGTTTGACCCATCCAACCATAATAGAGAGGTTTTTCACCTAAGCGATCGCGCCCTAAATGCAAAATTCGCTCTTGACGATCCCACAAGGCAAAGGCAAACATCCCATTGCAGCGCCCAATTGCTCTATGTAATCCCCACTCACTAAAGCTAGCCAGCATCACCTCAGTATCAGAACGTCCCCGAAAATGATGGCCCAGTGATTCAAGTTGACGCTTTAACTCTAAAAAGTTATAAATCTCGCCATTAAAAACAATTACATACCGACCATTCGCAGAGATCATCGGCTGATGTCCTTCTGGCGAAAGGTCTACAATCGCCAGTCGTCGATGCCCCAAGGCAATCCCTACCTCTGCATCGACCCAACTCCCGCCATTATCTGGCCCTCGATGTAACAGTGTGTCTGACATCTGCTGAACCACATAAGACAATTCCTCAGAGTTGACTCGTCTAGAGATATTCCAAAAACCAGCAATGCCACACATTGAATGTTAGCCTTTCAATTTAGTTTTTTTGCAAGCACGTTGTCGTATAGCGCCTCATATTGAGCCACAACAGAGTCTAAAGAAAAGCATTCGATCACCCTTGCCCGTGCTGCTTTTCCTAAAACTTCTCTGCCCTCCTTACCTATATTTATCAATGCTTTCCAAGCATCCGCTAATGCCTCTGGATCTTTTGGAGGGACAACTTTTCCTGTATCACTAACAATCCAAGCCGAGTCTCCCACATCTGTTACTACACAAGGAACACCACAAGACATAGCTTCGCCAATTACATTAGAAAAAGCTTCTCCAGAGGAAGAGGAAGAGGCAATATCGAAAGCAGCAGTTAAACGGGGCACATCATGACGTTCACCAAGTAGATGTATCTGTTTAAGAAGCCCTAATTCATGGATTAGCTCAGATAAAATATTATTTTGCCAATCTACTTGATTGCCAGCAAGAACAAATTGGACATTGGGATACTTCTTAAGTAGTAATGCAGCAGCCTGAAGAAAATTAAAATGGTCTTTTATCGGATGATAACGACCAATCATACCAATCAGTAAAGCATTTTCAGGGGTATTTAATTCTGAACGAACACTGAGGCGAGCCTTAGCTGATGGTGTGAATTTATCTGTTTCAAACCCATTGGGGATTACGCAAGTTTTATCGATACAATAACCGCTTTTTTCATGTTGATTAGCACTGTTTTGAGAGTTATAAATAATTCTTTCAGGGAAATTAGAACATTTTCCACACAGTTTAATTACAATAGTTGTGCCCGGCTTCTCTAAGTCTAAAGAATAAAGGGAATGACGCACATTCCATAAAACGAACACTTGTTTGAATATAAAAAGTCTGGCAAACTGTGCAGCTAAGTTTGCATGATACATCCAACCTTGAATTAAGTCAGGTTTGAGTTGACGTACTATGTTAATTATTCGCCAAATGTTAGCTATTGTAGGCTTTCCTTGTTTCATCCCAATGGTGTAAATAGGAATACCTAAAGTCGCAATGCGATCGCCCCATGTACCACGATCCATCAAAGAAATGACAACTGGACTAAAACGCTTTCGATCTATTCTGGAAAGAAGTTTATAAAGCATGACTTCAGCCCCGCCCGTGGAAAGTCCTGTAATGATATAAATTATTTTCATAATGATTTTCCTACTTGAAACCTTTGCTCTAACTGACTCGCCGCAGTCATAGCAGCCATTAAGGAGAACATTATTAAAATGTAGCGTTCCTCTAAAATATTATGGCTAAATAGTCCCCAGAGAAGAATAAAAGCAGCAAAAGCCAAGCCAATATATTTAGTTTCCCCATGTGCATGTTGTGTAACTGCATATACTAAAGCAGGTAGAATAAAAGCGCCTAAAATCCCGTGATCGGTCATATAGTATAAATAAATATTGTGTGTAGATATTCCCATATTCCACGTTAAAGTTGAGCCAATTCCATTACCGAGAAATGGATGTTTAGTAAACATATGCCAAGCTAACTGAGCCACTTCTAAACGAGAATCAGCAGAGTCTTCAGAATCAGAAGCTGAAATGTTCTGAAACCATGAAATTCTTTCCAGAGAATTTTTATTCAAGCTCAAGTTTTGTAATAGTTCTGCTGACCACTGTGAGCCTAAGCTAATAAATATCGTTCCTATTCCCAACACCCAATAAAGTAATTTATTCGGATGCAATATACGGGTGATGGTAAAAATAATAACTGTAACTAACCAGCCAAGAATAGCTCCTCTAGAAAATGTCAACAACACCCCAATACCAATGATAGATACGAAAGGTAAACGATATATTGGGTGCAATAGACTCACGCTAAAAATCATGCCAAGTACTAACGCTGCACCATCATTGTTAGGATTTAAATAAAATCCAGCAGACCGGCCACCAGTACCTAATGAATTAAATGCTATTGGATTAAAAAATTCGTAACCGTTATTGAATACAGCCATTAAGACTGCGATAAATATTGCCCATCTAGTCCAGATGTGAATATCGTTATTGCTGGAAAAAATTAGGGTCATGATTATAATAAATATTACCGACAAAATCCGCTTTCTTAATTCTTCAACAACAATTTCACCAGGTATCGATAATAATACGAACCATAATAAAGAGATAAATATAAAGCCAAGGCACCAAGTAATTACAGGGCGTGGAATGTATTTGTTTTTTGTAAAAAGCAATGGAGTGGAGGCTAGAGCAAATAACATGACCCAAATTAAAGGAGGTTGAGAGAAGCTTCCTGATGTATATAAATAGGAACTAATTTCTGTAAAAAAAGTGAAAACAGCACCTACTGCGAGGGCACATTGATAATAAAAGAGTAAATCGTATTTTTTATTTAGAGATGGATTCATGAGATATATCAAGTAAAGCAGCTTCGGTTTTAAGGACTAATTTAGCTACTGAGAAATTGTCAATAATTCGCTGTCGAATTTGAGTGCGATCGCACTTATTATTACCAAGCTTTTCTATCAACTTTTTCATAGCAGTTTTTAGTGCTTCTGGATTTTTAGGAGGTACTACTACATCCATATCACCAACAATCCAAGCAGAATCACCTACATCCGTGACTACACAAGGTACACCGCAGGACATTGCCTCTCCAATTACATTTGGAAATCCTTCTGTATAAGATGAAGAAACAACAATATCTAGAGCGTTGTAGATTGCAGATATATCTGCACGTGCTTTGATCCAGATAACTTGATTAGAGATGCTTAATTCATCAGCCATCTGACGTAGTTCTCGTACATAGTTTTCCGAGCCACTACCCACACAGACAAAACGCACATCCTGTCTATCTTTAAAGAGTAATGCTGCTGCTCTAAGAAATGTGGGATGATCTTTCCTTATATCTAGTCGCCCCACCAAACCAAGCAAAATCGTGTCTTCAGGAATTCCCCACGATTTTCGTACTTTTATCCTAGCTCCTTGATCGGGTTTAAATAGTTCGATATCAATACCATTAGGAATTACCATCATTTTGTTAGAAGGAAATCCATGAGTCAGGTAATATTCTCGGCCAGCATAGGAATTGACAATAATCAGATCAGCAAAGCGGGCTAAAAGGCGCTCTAATCGAAAAAGCAAACGCCCTAACCAATTGTAAGAATTAGAATCTACATTAGATGAGCGTATTCCCCAAACCATGCGGGTTGAAGGAAAAAATGGCTTTAAGAAGATAGTGAATAAATTCGGTATCCCAATATATCCATGCAATACATCAGGATGTATACGTTGAAGATGCTGAACAAGATGTAAAAAGAAGCCAAATAAATGCCAACGTCCTTGTTTATCTAAACAGATAATTGGGATATCACTATCTTTTAAGTCTTTATCTAAAGATAATAACCCACTAGGGTAAAAGCATAAAATGGTTATATTAAAGCATTGTTTGTCAAGAGCTTTTACCAGCGTTACTAATTGCCTTTCTGCTCCTCCATAGTTAAGGTCACGAATAAGGAATACAATTTTCTTTTTCATATATTTAAAAATAAAAATTTGTTATTAATTTTCAGGATTTCTCTTTAATAACTTTCTAGCTTTTGACGCTATCTGGAAAACCTCTCTCTAAATCTCTCTCCTAAAAGGGGAGAGACTTTGAATTTTCCCACTTCCTGCGTCGGGAAGAGGGTTAGATGGTTAGATTTTTTGTGGGCTTTTCCACATGACCTAAATTGTTATTAATAATCTGAGCTAACAATTGTTCCCACATCCCCATTATTTTCTCTACGCTGAATCGTTTGATTATTTCTGGCGCACGAACAGCTAAAGACTTCCGTTCTTTTTCGTCAGACATTAATCGTTCCATTGCTGCGGCTAATGCTGACACATCTTCATTTAGAACCAAAATGCCATCTATGCCATCACGAATAATCTCTCGTGGTCCACTGGGACAATCTGTAGAGATGACTGGTAATCCACATGCCATTGCTTCGCAAAGCGCATTAGGAAAACCCTCAAAGCGGGAAGACATAATAAAAATCTCCGCTTGCTGCAAAAAACCATAATTATTTTTCACCATTCCAGGAAAATGAACGCGATCGCTCAATCCAAGTTGGTTACGCAAAGCTTCCAACTCTGGACGTAGTATGCCATCTCCTAAAATAGTCAATGTCCATTCTGGATAACGTTCCTTCAGTTGTGCAAAGGCTTGCAGCAACAGATCAAAGCCTTTCTCTGGGACAAAGCGTCCCATAGCAATCAGCGATCGCTCTCTTAAAACCTTGTCCGATAACTGTTTTTCTATAGGTGGTAATACAACCATATTAGGGATAATACAGCTATTAGTTTGCAGCTTTAATGGAAAATAATCTCTTGCTCTTTTAGTTTGAAAAACAATCCGATCTGCAAATGGATAAGTTTGTTGTCGTAGGTGTTTCCAATTTCCACCTAAAGAAGTTTTGCTCGGATTACTGCGTTCAGACACCACCACTGGTATATTCAAGTATCGTGTTGCGAGTAAAGTGATCACATTAGTTTTAGATGTGAAGCTAATCAAAGCATCTGGGGCGCTGTTGATAATTGCATTTCGTAATGTTCTGATGCGCTTCAAATTATTATAAATACCGATAATCGCATTGGAAGATTTGCTAGCAATGCCTAATGGAGTGTAAAAAACACGATTGTCTAAATCAAATTGGGATATTTTATTATCATCAAATGTCAATATAGTAATTTGCCATTCCTTGGCTGCCCAGTAATTTGCCATGATTGACATGACACGTTCTGCACCACCATAAGTAAGTGAATAAATAATCAGTGTTAGCCTCATTTCTTAAAGTAAATATTTAACAAATAATGTTGCTTTTAATTTTCAGAAGCACTTATTAGTTTTCTGCTGACATAATACGTTAAAAAGCAGAATGAAAAAACATAAACACAAGTAGTAGATAAAGCAATACCTATAACACCAAACCATTCCATAAAAACATAATTTAGAAAAATATTGATAGTTAAGTTACAAGCAGAACCCCACATCAATATATGATTTAATTGCATTGCCGAAATTAATCTCACAGCCAAAATACCCGCTACATAAAAAGGTATTTGTAAGGCAAACGAATTTTGGATCTGAGCTACTAAATAAGTATCATTAGCTGTAAATGAACCTCTTTGAAAGAGGATCTGAACTATAGGCTCGGAAAATATAAACAAGAATCCTGCCAGTAGAGTAGTTGTAACAAAAATGATTTGCATATATTGTTTAAGTGTGCGACGTGTACCTATCCAATCCTTAGAAGCTACCATTTTGGAAAAATAGGGAATCACAGCAGTACTTAATGCTGTGGTAGCTAAAGATATCGGAAAGGCAATGAGCTTGTTACCGTAACTCAGTGCTGCTACGCTACCAGGTGACAGCATTGCTGCCATAGATTGATCTACTAGATTTGTACTACACATCAAAAAACCGCCCGCAATCATTGGTAAATACTGGCTAACAACCTGACGCAGGTGAGGATCAAACCCATACCATTTTGGAAGCCATGAAATGCCTTGTCGGTGCAGTGCTGCTCCTAAAAGAGTTATTTCTACTGCTGCACCGCAGACTAGCCCTGCGGCTAAAGCGAAAATACCCCAAGATTTAAGCATCAAGAGCAATAGCACGCTAATAGTTGGAGTGATAATTGGTGACAAAGCTGCTAGGGCAAAACGCTCTCCTGCATTCAATACGGCACCCCAAATGATAATAATCCCACTTAAGAGAACAAAAGGTGCGATCGCATAGAGCAAACGAAAAGTCATATCTAACTTTTCGGGACTGAACCCAGCAGCAATGTGTGGTAAATACAGGGGTGCGCTAGCTACCATTAGTATCGTCGTGATTCCTAGCAGTCCCAAGCCGCTGATTGTGGCTCCACAGAAAAGCCTTTGAGCCGCCTTTATACCTTCCTGTTCTCGTACCTGCATATAAGTAGGTATAAGAGCAGTATTAAAAGAACCAGCAATTACATTGGTGATAAAAGAAGGAACTAACAAAGCAATTAAAAATGCATCTAAATCGTCCCCAGTACCAAACCTCTGAGCAACCACCAATTCTTTACCTACAGCCGCTACTTTAACCAATGCTGTCAATAAACCAACTATCATCGCTGCACCAAAAATTTGGCGATTGATAGAGCCGCTTGTCAGTTGCTTCCAGTAATCAACTAAGCTTTGCAAACGCCACATTTTCATACCGCAGTTGAAACGATTTAGAATTATTCAATCTAAAATTTAAAATTCGATAAACGTGGTAACGGTAATTTAGATAAACTCATATAAATTTTCAGTAGATGTAAATATAGTTTGCCCTTCATCGTGATGCCATTAATACAGTTAAAGTTCTTAACAATTTCTCCACCAAATTTTTCTTTAAACTGATTAATACCGAGTTTTTCCTGATCTGTATTTCCGGTATACCAGCCTCCAAAATCATAAACCGAAATTCCTAAATTTTTAAATCTCAATATATCCTGCCAGTGATGGTAACGATTTGCCCGCCCTAAAATCGATTGATAGGAAGTATCGTTACTATTTTTAAGTGATGCAGAATGCAAAAGACGAACTCTATTGTTACTACGATAATAAACATGCCAAACTAAAGATTCGCCATTTTTTAGCTTGACATGTGAAATCTCAATTACCCCAGCATCTATACGATTTTTTAGCTGGGTTCGATTAATCTTGCTTAAACCTTTTTGGGTGGCGAATAAATCATAAAAATCTGAGAATTGATTGAAAGTATTTGAGTCAATATTCTCCCAGGTTTCATAAATAACTTCGTCTTTTTGCTCTGCTCTTCTAATTTTATACCTATCATTGCTACTGATACTTTCCCAGAGTTCATCATGACTTTTGGTTAAGTCAATTAACCTTGTGTAAAATTCATCAGACTGCCCACCTTTAATGGGGTGTATCCATTGCCTATAATGAAGTACATCCACATTACCTAATTCTTTTGGAGTTTCATCAAACCAGACTTCTCCTACTGAAAAGATAAATTTTTTTGTGACAATCAACATGTTTTTTCTCACTTTTTGATTCAAACTAAACTCATTAATGCAATAACTATAAATTCATAACTTTAAAACAGGAAGTTAATCCTTTTCGCAAAAATGCTCGGATTGAATATGGGTCAATCACAAATCGATAATGCTTCCCGTCCACACATGCTATCCATTTATTTTTGTCAATTTCGTGAGGATCAATATGGTGCATACCGACTTGATTCCAACCTAACCCACTTGCTTTGAGAACTGGATTCTCCCTAACTTGTTTTTCTTGATAATTTGTTGTTGTCAGATCAGTTATTTCAAGAGCTAGAACTTTATTCCCATAAATTCGCTCACAATCCTGGGTATATCTAATAATTTTGTCATCAGTTACTATAACTCTACCGGCTGGTCTTGCTATATTTTTATTCCCCTTTATAACAGGACTTTTAGGATGCTCAATCCAGGAATCCGTCAAGTTTTTAGAATAATAAAGACGGAGAGTATCTCTAGCTTCTGATGTTGCAGTCAATAGCCACCACAGATTATTGTATTGAAAAATACTAGGGTCTACAAAATCCTTTTGATCGAGTAAGGTTTTTATAAACGTCCATTTTGTCGGAAAACTAGTTGCTTTATATAAACGAATAGAACCAGCTTCAGAAGTTTCTGGAATCATATAATATTCGTTTTGGAATTTGAATACGTATGGATAAGACAAATGAAACGGCTCATCAAGTACAATTTGTTGGTAATTCCATTTATATGCATCATTGCTAGTTGCTAATCCTATTACTCCTTTATTCTGAAGACTATTCAGTACTTCAAAGAACATATACCAAATACCGTCCTCACAGACCATAAATGGATCAGCAACAAAGTTGGCTGGAACATCTGTGATATCCTTAGCAGTCAAAACTGGATTACTAATTTTTTCTGGAGAAACAAAATCAAAAAGAGATTCGCCTAGATAAATTCCAATTGACCATTCACTTCTTCTTTTAACAAAAGTCTTGGCTATATTTTTCATTCCAGTCAAATATCTATCTTTAAGCCTAAATACTCTATTAGATACCTGTGAATTACTGTTGAGTTTATAGGTTTTGTACATATTTATTCTGCCGAGTCAGGTAGATTTTATTGATATTTACGACCAACAGTCTTAAGTTATTCTCCTTAGGGTTTCATCTGTGCCAATATTCTGACAGAAGTATTACTGGAAATAGTTGCTGCTGTATAACTTTCTAAGTGTTTGGGTTTATATCCTGGTACTAGTTGCTGAAGGAGAAACAGGATAAAATTCGTATCGTTTTTAGCTGCTGCTTGACATAAAGTTTCTACAGTAATAGACAGATTTTCTGGAATCATCCTACTAGCATTTTGGGCTACTAATAGTTTTTCGTGTTGAGTTGGTTCATATTCTTCTCCTGGAAGAAATAATTCCTCAAATAACTTTTCACCTGGGCGTAGACCAGTAAATACAATTTCAATATCTTGGTTTATTTCGTATCCTGAAAGGCGAATTAATTCTTTGGCTAAGTCAACAATTTTCACGGGTTTACCCATGTTCAACATTAAGACTTCACCACCACGACCAAGTACAGTAGCTTGCAAAACGAGTTGAACTGCCTCTGGAATAGTCATGAAATAACGACAAATATCTGGATGAGTAACAGTTACTGGTCCGCCTGCTGCAATTTGTTTTTTAAAGGTTGGAACTACACTACCTCTACTGCCTAAAACATTACCAAAACGCACAGTTACATAAGGCTTACCGCTTTCTTTTGCGGCTTGTAGTACCAACATTTCGGCGACTCTTTTACTAGCACCCATAACATTGGTAGGATTAACTGCCTTATCTGTAGAAATCATCACAAAATGTTTCACATTATATTGCAGTGACAGTTCTAGTAAATTTTTTGTCCCCATTACATTGTTGGTGATTGCTTCTACTGGATTTAATTCCATTAGTGGGACGTGCTTATGAGCCGCAGCGTGGAAAATTACATCAGGTTTGAATAGCTCGAATGCATGTTCTAATCGAGACTTAAAGCGGATATCAGCAATGAAGGTAGAAATACGAGGAGTGTTTTTTGGTGATTTGCCCTCATTTTCGAGAACTTGAACAAGTTGTTCTAGTTCTTGTTGGATATTGAACACAGAATTTTCTCCATGTCCCATAAGGATCATTTCAGCAGGATTGCATTTAAAAATTTGACGGCAAAGCTCGCTACCAATTGATCCACCTGAGCCTGTGATTAGTACTGTTTTATCTTTAAGGAATTGAGCAACTTGCTCAATATCAATTTGTACAGGTTCTCGCCTGAGTAAATCTTCAATGCGTACATCCCGAATGCTATCAACTCGCACACGACCATTGAGGATTTCATGTATGCCTGGTAAAGTGCTAGTTTGAGTTCCAGTTGCTTTGCAAATATTTAGGATTTCCCGAATGACTCCACCTGTAACTGTAGGCATAGCAATGATAACTTTATGGATTTTGAGAGATTTTAAAACATCAGGAATTTGATAGCGATCGCCTACTACAGGAATCCCGCGGATGTATGCACGAAATTTGCGCGGATCGTCGTCAATAAAAGCAACAGGATGAAACCCCAGTTGAGGATTTCTTTGCATTTCTTGTACAAGTGAAACGCCAGCATTGCCAGCACCAACTATTAACACGCGGTCTTGTGGCTTAAATACTGCACGTTGCTGACTGATTTTTTCTACAATCCGAATACTAAAACGCACTCCACCAATAAAAATACACGAAAGTAACCCGTCGATTAATGGTAATGATTGTGGCAGTGTATTCAATGTTAAGTTTGGTATAAATCGCATCGCATCAAATAATACTGCTTGAATGACTACCGCAATACCCATTAGCATCGTTATATATAAAAGTTCCTCAATACTCGCATAGCGCCAGTAAAGTCTATAAAAACCAAAATTCCAGAATACAGTTAGTTTGACTGCTAAAAAAAGTATTGTTGCAATTCCTAATTCCGCTTTATACTCTTGGATGTAGAAGTCACCATTTAAACATAGATTTAGAGCTATAAAGGCGGTAAATGAAAAAACAATAGTATCAAAAACAAACAAATGCTTATTTTTTAAATCTAGCAATTTGGTCAATAAGCTGCTAATTAATTTTTGAGGTAGCCAGTGAGAAACAAATAATAAGCAATTCATGTATGTAAGAGCCTCTAGGATAATCTATGTTAAGTAGAAATATTCCAAGTTTATTAAGACAAAAAAATCTAGTCAATTGATCAAAGATAAAGGATGTTTGCAATGTGAAACTACCCTAGAAGAATAATTCTTTTAGGGAATTTAAAATGATAGCAAATGTTTAAATTGATACTGGAACTTTAATGCCTATATATCAATATATTTCTGTTGTAGCTATAATTACATCTCTTTATTTTAAATTTCTTAATTACATACCTTTTTTAGGAGATATCAAGCTTTAAATAAATCCTATTTATTTATAAATAAGATTGTTAACCACAAAGCAAAATTTGCCGCCCCTAAAGTATTTGGTATTTACAAAACTGTTTAAGAGGATTTTTACTAAGCTTATTAACTTTGTAGCAGTTTATTATCAGTTACGTCATGCCAAATTGGCGTAAATTGTACATATAAAAAGACATAACCGCATATGCTTAATTGTATTTTAGTAGTTATTATTACTTCTTAAATCAGGAAACCTGCTCAACTCATCGGTTTATTGGTACGTGTCGATGGAATAGATCAATGTGACTTTTCACTGTATCTGGAAAACCTCTCTCTAAATCTCTCTCCTTTTAGGCTACGGTGTACACACAAGTCGAAAAAAACTCGATTTCCGATTATTTTTTCGTTTATCTCGTTCCCAGTCTCCGACTATTGGTGACAACTTAAGGCGATGGTCAAAATGTCAAGCAGGATATGGAGATAAGTTCAAAGCGGGTTGTCGTCGGGATTTGGGTTGAGATT
>NZ_JBIQNW010000013.1:0-39226 GCF_047228265.1 Nostoc sp. UIC 10607
TACGACTGTCTCTTTTAAGATACCTGTCTTGGGGAATGACTATGGTGTTGTTTATTTTTTATTTATAAACACCCTCTTAGATATTCGCGCTTCACCCTCTTTAACCAAAGTCTGGGGTGGATACTTAATAATTAAAGCTTTAATTGCCTCAATCCGTTTGGGTACTGCTGGATGAGTTGTATCAAATTCAGAACCAGGAGTTTGAGCCAAAACCTGCATGACTCTCAAACATCCTTCTGGTTCAAAGCCTGCTTTCACAGAAGCTATGTAGCCAATTTCATCAGCTTCAAACTCTTGTTGTCGTTCTTGTTCTGCTAACCGCTGTTCTAACTCTTTTTTCTTTTTCTCGACAATCTCATTAATGCGTTGCTGTGATTCTACTTGTCGTTGAGTGCCTTGATTGCCAAGAACGGAACCCAGGAAACCACCGACATTTCCCCCGATTACACCACCCAAAACGGCACCGCCAACAGTAGCAGCTGTTGACTCTTGGTTTGCAGTTTCTCTTTCTCCCAGTACTTCTTTGGTTGCTTCTTCCTGAATTTTGGCAATCAACTCAGTTCTTTGAGCTGCGCCAACAGCGATGTGACGCTTGGTGTGATGTCCCATTTCATGGGCAACTACACAAGCTAATGCTGAGGAATCACCAGCTAACTGGTCAAGTATGCCATCGTAAATCGCAACCAAATTAACGTCACTTGCAAATGCATTGACATCATACTTGGGAACAGCCACAACTCGCCAAGGACGATTATCTAATTCGTTGGCACGCGCTATTCTATCTATGACGCGATAGAGAGTATAAAAATCTTCAGGTAATTCTTTTTTAGCTTGCTGGTAAAATGTTGTGGCTGTGGGTGCTGGTTTCTTCTGTTGGACTGGTTTAGCCTGGACTGGCAGCATTGCAGAGAACAAAAGTAGGCATAAGGAACTAGTAGTTAGCAGTGTTCTGTCCCAGTTAAGCATTATTGTTGATACCGCTGTAATACAAGGATGATTTTTATACAATAATGCAAAATAGATTTGGTGTAAATTTAAGATTTACAAAGGTACTACAAAACAAAGTCCGCTCAGGAGGACTTCGGTCTGTTGGCGTTAGCGACGGTAGCCATGTCAGTGGCACAGCGTAGGCATAGCCTGTCGTAGACATCGCTACTCAGAGATAGAAGTTAGAATACACTTACATCAGACTTAGGTAGCTATTTACTGCTTGTGCTGGCGTAATTGCTCTACTATATAATCTTCTAGTTCTTGCCTTTCTCTCTTACTGGCATTTCGTTGATAAGTTCTTCCGGTTTCTTGCATAAACCTGCGTTTTTCGCTTGGAGAAGATTTGAGTTTACCTCCGGTTCCTTGCAGCTTTTGCTGTAATTCTTCCCAAGTCTTTTCCCCCACACTTTCACCTACTTTGACTAGTACCTTTGGTAGTAATATTTTTGCCTCTCTTTGAAAATCTTCTTCTGTCTCAAGGGAAGCTAAATCTATATTGCTGAAGTCGATATCAATTTGAAACTTACTCATAGAATTGTATTTGTTCTTCCAACGATTATTACTACAATGGGGGTCTATGGAGATTACTTTCTAACCTTATTGTTGTCAGATTATAAGTATCAGAATCGAAATATATCAAATTAATTATCAGTCTGCAATTCACCAAAATCCTCAAAAGCACTATTTTTTCTTTGTGCATCTTGGCTCAAATCATGGTTATATCTCAGATAATCATTGATTTTATCGATTTTTAAAGAATGATTTAAGACTTTTATATCCAAAGGAATATATATCTAGTTAATGCAAGCTTAAGCAGGTTACGAGTATTAAAAATGCTATCTTAAGGGCAAAGGTCATTTGCTCAATTTTTGAGGAAAACGCTATGACTACAACGCTCATAGAGGCTACTTCTATAGAGTCATTGCTAGGTAAAGAGGCAGAAGACCTGCTTACCTACAAAGCAAAAGTTTCTCGTGATTTACTACATTTGCCTGGGCCAGACTTTGTAGATCGCATCTGGATCAACAGCGATCGCAACCCTCAAGTATTGCGTAATCTCCAGCTACTTTATTCTACTGGTCGTCTTGCATATACTGGATATCTGTCTATTCTACCGGTGGATCAAGGGATTGAACACTCAGCAGGTGCGTCTTTTGCACCCAATCCGATTTACTTTGACCCAGAAAATATTATCAGGCTAGCGATCGCTTCAGGTTGCAATGCAGTTGCTACCACTTTGGGGACACTAGGTATCGTTTCGCGTAAGTATGCCCACAAAGTTCCCTTTATTGCCAAAATCAATCACAACGAGTTGCTGACTTTCCCGAATCAATTTGACCAAGTATTGTTTGCTGATGTGGAACAAGCTTGGAATTTAGGGGCAGTGGCGGTGGGTGCGACAATTTACTTTGGTTCAGACCAGTCTACTAGACAAATTCAGGAAATTAGCAAAGCTTTTAAACGCGCCCATGAACTGGGGATGGTCACAATTCTCTGGTGCTATCTGCGAAACAACGCTTTTAAACAAGATAAAGATTACCACGTTGCTGCTGACCTCACCGGACAGGCGAATCATTTGGGTGTAACCATTGAAGCCGACATTATCAAACAAAAGTTAGCTGAAAATAACAATGGTTACGGTGCAATTGCCAAAGCCACTGGTAAGAGTTACGGCAAAACAGATGAGCGGGTTTACACAGAGTTGACAACTGACCACCCAATTGATTTAACTCGTTACCAGGTACTAAATTGCTACTCTGGGCGGGTCGGGCTGATTAATTCTGGTGGCGCGACTGGTAAAAATGACTTCGCTGAAGCAGTTCGCACCGCTGTAATTAATAAACGGGCTGGTGGTTCGGGATTAATTTCTGGGCGAAAAACATTCCAGCGTCCCTTTGAGGAAGGTGTGAAGCTATTTCACGCTATTCAAGATGTTTACTTGTCGCCGGATGTGACAATAGCTTAGGGAGTGGAGAGTGGGGACATGAGCGTAACCCATGCCCAATGCCCCATTCCCCATTCCATGCCCAATGCCCACCTTACTTTTTATATATAGATAACCAACCTAGAGGAAGACGTTCACTCCATAACAGTTCTCTAATATTTAATCGTTTGTTAAATATTGAGGAGCAAATATCTCCAATGTTGGAAATCCAGAGAATATTTAATCAATTGCGCCGCAAAATTGCGATAGTCATGCTGGCAAGTTTAGTGTGGCTCATTAGCTTACCTGCTACTTCAGTTCAGGCGGAGGGTTATTATTCGGAAAAAAACCACAAGGTAGAAGTAAATAAACCTTATTACACCACCAAAGACCGACGGGTAGCACAAACTGAATCTTCCAAACCTTATTACGCCACCAAAGAACGTCAGAAGGTAAAAGTTAAGATACCAGCAACTGGCGATAATTATATCGATAGTGGAAAGCGTGCAACAGAAGGGATTTCTAGAGACTCGGAAAGTGAAAGTCGGCTAAGAAATTCCAGAAGTTATGCTGAACCGAGGCGGTGAGGAAGCAGTTAATTTAGAGCGAAAGGCTACGATCGCAGTAATTTTGAAAAAGAAATTACCCAAAATAAAGCCGCTAAAGGGGATTTTGATTGAGTCACTTAACTTCACTACAATCCAAATCCAACAAAAATAATTATCCTTACACTCTACCTCCAAAGAAGGCTTGGTGAGATTGATGAGCCTAGCTGTGTGCCCTTGCATCTATAGACACTTAGCTGCTATATAAAATTGCAAATCTTTATGAACTAAACCAGCGAAGGAATTCTGAGAAAGCAAATCTTGGTAGGGATTCTGGGATATCCTTAGATAAGTGAAAGATTTGCCAAAAAAAAGTAAGAATGAAGCTGGCAGCAAGAGTAAGTCAGGTAACACCTTCATTAACCTTAGCGATCGCAGCCAAGGCTAAGGCACTGAAGGCAGAGGGAATAGATGTTTGTAGTTTTAGCGCTGGAGAACCAGATTTTGATACCCCAGCGCATATTAAAGCCGCAGCAGTCAAAGCTTTGGATGAAGGCAAAACCAAGTATGGTGCAGCAGCCGGAGAACCAAAGTTAAGGGAAGCGATCGCCCACAAGCTTAAAATTGATAACGGTCTTGATTACAAGTCTGAGAATGTCATCGTCACCAATGGCGGCAAGCATTCTCTGTACAACTTGATGGTGGCGCTGATCGATCCAGGTGATGAGGTAATTATCCCTGCACCCTACTGGCTAAGTTATCCCGAAATGGTAACCTTGGTCGGTGGAGTTCCGGTGATTGTGCCTACAGATGCAACGACGGGTTATAAAATTACTCCCGAACAACTCCGTAAAGTAATCACCCCCAAGACAAAGTTATTTATCCTCAACTCCCCATCTAATCCCACTGGGATGGTGTACACGCCAGATGAAATCAAAGCACTGGCGCAGGTAGTAGTTGATGCAGATATCTTTGTCGTCTCTGATGAGATTTACGAAAAGATTCTCTACGACGGTGCAGAACATATCAGTATCGGTTCGCTTGGGAAGGAAATTTTTGACCGCACTTTGATCAGTAATGGGTTTGCAAAGGCTTATTCCATGACTGGGTGGAGACTTGGTTATTTAGCAGGGCCTGTGGAAATCATTAAAGCAGCGAGTACCATCCAAGGGCATAGTACATCTAACGTGTGTACCTTTGCCCAATATGGTGCGATCGCGGCTTTGGAAAGTTCTCAAGATTGTGTCGAAGAAATGCGCCAAGCTTTCGCCAAGCGGCGACAAGTTATGTTAGACAGACTCAACGCCATTCCCGGATTGAGTACCGCAAAACCAGATGGCGCTTTTTATCTGTTTCCTGATATCAGCAAAACCGGTCTAAAATCCTTAGAATTTTGTGACGCTTTGTTGGAAAAACATCAAGTTGCAGTCATTCCCGGAATTGCTTTTGGCGCTGATGACAACATTCGCCTTTCCTACGCCACAGATATGGCGACGATTGAAAAGGGAATGGATAGATTAGAGCAATTTGTCAAGTCGCGTATTTAGTTAGTTGTCATTTGTGAGGAGAATTTATCAACTCTTCAACTTATTAGCTCCACCTTTTCTTAGTCGAAAAGGTGGAGTTCATTTTTAAACCTGAAGTTCTGAGTTCTGAGCTAGAAGTTCCGAGTTCCGAGCTAGAAGTTCCGAGTTCTGAGCTAGAAGTTCCGAGTTCCGAGCTAGAAGTTCCGAGTTCCGAGCTAGAAGTTCCGAGTTCCGAGCTAAAAGTTTCGAGTTCCGAGCTAGAAGTTCCGAGTTCTGAGTTAGAAGTTCCGTGTTCCGAGCTAGAAGTTCCGTGTTCCGAGCTAGAAGTTCCGAGTTCTGAGTTAGAAGTTCCAGACGCTTAAAACATCACTTGTTTTATTGGCTCTAATCCATCTAAAGACAACTCACGGGATTCAAGATAATATAAGATTGCTTCAATAGGGTCTAGTGCTTCAATCGGGTAATGCCTATGCTCGTATGCTTCCACAAGCGTAGTTAAAACTTTCAAGCGGTCAAACTCTGGTGTATTTAGTTCTGCATCAAACAATCTTTCAATTGCATCAAGTGCAGCACAATAATCAGCTTTGGTGCGGATCGGACAGGGTTCAAGCATAGTTATTACTGCCTCAAATATTTATTAAATCTACCTTGTCGGATTTTTTCTGTTTTTAATGTAGATTTGACTGGTAACTTTGATGCAATATAAAAAAATAAGTATATTTTGTTCTCAAAATACTTTTATTTAAAACTTATCAAACGTGGAAAAGTCCTGACTAGGACAACTCCTCCAACCAAGGCAAAAATTGATCCTAAACTAGTAAACATAACAGGTAAAAACCATAAACTTAACCAAGAGTTGATCATGGCAGAATTTGGCTTTTCAGGACTGTATAATATTTCTACCTGCTGACCTTTAGTAAATTCTGGTGGGTTGCTGCCTGAATTTGCTTCAAAAACTGTTGGTTCACCAGAGGGAGTGGTAAATTCCACCACTGGATAGTAGACATAAGAGGAACGGCCCTTACTATCAGTTGATAAACGTTGCACCAAATCGATTATTGTCCCTTGTGCTGGTACTGCGGTGCCCACAAAGGAACGAGTATTCAGCCCAATTATTATGCCCGTGACGGCAATTATGCTGCCAACACCGCCGAATATTGAACCAAATATCCGAAAGAACTTTGTATCTTCATTCATAAAATTTTCAAAAGTTCGATATAGCCAAAAGTTTTGATTTCAACTTTTAGGTCGATATTTTTAGATTAGGTAACAATCGGGTAGAACTAGGGGAGACAAGTCTTGAAACTTTTGTTATTCTCCCCAATGCCTTCTCAAATCTACATCAACTCCATCTCCCGTAACCCCTGGCGTAGTCTCTTCGCTTCATCGGGATTATATCTTTCATGCAGAGCGATCGCTTTTTTAAAAGCTGTTAAACTATCTTGATGATGGCCAGCTTTGAGCAACACTACCCCTAAATTTTGATACGCTTCGGCATAGTTGGGATTTAACGCGATTGCATTTTGGTAACATGCGATCGCATCTGTAAATAAACCCAAAGCCTTAAATATCATCGCCAAATTATAATGTCCAACAACAAAAGTAGGGTCAATTTTCAAAGTTGTGGCGTAAGCAGCTTTTGCACCGTTTAAATCTCCTGCTGCTTTGAGTAAGTTACCCAAATTATTGTATGCTCCTAATTTGAGCATGGGGTAAATTGGCAATTTGATGGCAGTTTTATAGTGAGAAATAGCTTGTGGAAATTTTTGCAACCGACTGTAGGCAATGCCTAAATGATAGTGGAGTTCATATAAAATATCGTAGTTTTCTTCAGCAGCGCTGATTCCTCGTCTCAGCAACTCCATACCTTGGGAAACTTTCCCAGTTTCCACATACAATGCCCCTAATTTACTGCAAACATAGGGATCATCAGGATGAGTAGCGAGAAACCCTTCCATCGCCGTAGCTGCTTTGGCATATTTGTTATTTTGAGCGATCGCACTTTTTTGATATCCTACGTGTGAAAGTGCCACCCCTGGTAAATAGCCCACTTGCCAATGAGGTTCTTTAGTTAAAATTTCTGACACGCTATCATCTACCAAAGCATGATAAGGACGGTCAAAATGAATATCTGGATGATTGCGGAACAGCCTGGAAACCAGAGAATAGGGAGATTGTTCTGCACCAATTTCGTGGCGGACGAGGTTGATGAGCAGGTATTCGTCTCTTGCGATCGCCTCTCGCACTTGCGGTACAATTCCTGGTGTCAGAGTTTCATCAGCATCTAATACCAGAATCCAATCTCCAGTGACATATTTGAGAGCTGCATTGCGGGCAGCACTGAAGTCATTACACCATTTAAAATGATGGACTTTTGCACCGAGTTGTTGGGCAATATTGGGAGTGCGATCGATTGAGCCTGTATCTAAGACTACCATTTCATCGACTACTTTTCTGACACTGTTCAGGCATTTAGGCAGTGTTGCTGCTTCATTTTTCACAATCATGCACAGACTGAGTTTCATATTGCCAATAAATTCTGGATTCAGATTTTTTTGCTTGCTTTAGTGACCAACTTCTATTTTGTGCCGATATAGCATCAAATCATCATATGGCGAGTTTTTAACAAAGCACAGCATAAGGATACTTGATTTGCTATCAAAAATCCTCAAGTTGTACTTCTTAGACAAGCTTACTGAAACTAACTCAAGATATATACATCTTAGGACTTCCGCAGAACACATCCCCCAATCCCCTAAATAAGATCCATCCCTTTTTTAGGGGTGCGCTCTCTTCGCGCAGCGTCTGGGGTCTCCCCCAAGTCGTGGATTAGGAGCGATCGCAGCCAACTCTTACTTTTATGAGTAATTTTAACCAGCCCCACCACAGTACCTGGATACCAACGGGTTTATTACGTCGATGTTTTAAGTAACCTCTATATCAAGCGATGTCTAGCGACAAGCCGCTTCTCTAGGAGACGCTCTACGAATGCGTCTACACTTCCATAGCCCAACTAACTGTTAAGTTCATATAAACTAATTCCTCAGATCACCAACTCCAAAGTGGCTATCGTATACACTGGATACAAAAATGCCATAATTTTTTCAGAAAATTACTTAATTATTGAAGAAGGTTTTGTAGCTCAAAATGACTAAAATATGCACAACCAAGTAACATTAATTGAACATCCATTGATTCAGCACAAACTAACGCTGATGCGTAAAGCTGAAACCAGCACAACTAAATTTCGTACTCTCCTTAAAGAAATTAGCCTGTTGTTAGCTTATGAAGTCACACGGGATTTACCACTGAAATATGAACAGATTAAAACACCATTAGCCCCAATGAATGCACCAATGCTTGCTCCTGATAAAAAGTTGGTGCTAGTTTCTGTGATGCGGGCAGGACAAGGAATTTTGGATGGTATGCTGGAGTTGATGCCATCAGCACGGGTAGGGCATATTGGTTTATACCGTGACCCAAAAACCCTAATTCCTGTTGAGTATTATTTTAAAGTTCCTCATGATGTTGACCAGCGAGATATGCTCGTGGTAGACCCAATGCTGGCGACTGGTAATTCGGCTGTGGCCGCTGTGGAACGGCTGAAATCAACTAATCCCTTATCAATTAAGTTTGTCTGCTTACTCGCTGCACCAGAAGGTATCGAGCATTTTTGTGATGTACATTCTGATGTGCCGCTGTATACTGCCGCCATTGATGATCATTTGGATGAACATGGCTATATTATTCCTGGATTGGGAGATGCAGGCGATCGCTTATTTGGCACAAAATAAGCTGATTAACCATGAGAAAATGATGATCAATGCAGTAATTAACTGGACACTGCACGAATCCTTGATTAACAACTTTTACATTCGTAAAATTTGATAATTTTCTAAAATAAAATCATAGTAAATACATCAAATTGATAAACTAACTTCATATAAAATATTGATTTTCTCGGACTATTTTATGAGCATCTACTATAGTATTGGATATTTAAACTAACAGACTCGAACGTTAAATATTACATTGTAGATAATTATGGAACAATCGACTTTTGGACAATTAGAAACAGAAATATCACAGCAAATCATAAAATTATATAGTGAGAAACTAGGCAAGTCTCCTAGCCTAATTATCTGTCATTTTTTTGATACTGAAATTGTAATTTCTATAGAAAACTCTGTGACCCAAGCAGAACAAACTCTACTGAAGGGAGGTTATGCGATTTTAGCTGAACAAATACGATTATATTTAGACAAAATAATTAAACCAGAATTGAAAAATTTGATTGAAGAAATTATTGGTCAACCAGTCCTAGAACTTATGTCAAACACAAATTTAGCAACAGGTCGTACTGGAATTATTGTAGTTTTCAATCAATTACCTGATCTGCGTAATCTTGAATTTATTCCCAAGGGAAATGTAAAGAACTTAGCTGACTGATGTGGCGACTGATTACTACTTCTAATTGAATAAAATCATAGGGTTTAGTAATGCAATCATCAAATCCTGTGAGCATCGCAGATTCATAATATTGTGCCATTGTTAGAGGTGTTATTGCAATGATTGGGATAGTAGCGGTTTTTGAGTCGTGTTTGAGGTAATTAATAACTCGGTTCGCACTCAAATTAGTTAGCATCATATCTAGCATCTCTAAACTTACACTAAAGTTTTCCTTTTATCCTTACTTACCTGCTGTCCTCTGTTGTAACTGACGTGCAAAAGCGATCGCCTCGGTTGGTGTTGAGACTTTTCCCTCAGCTTGTGCTACGCCAATTTCTGTCAACAATTGGCCGATTATTGAGGAAGCTGGAATATCTAATGCTATAATCAACTCCTTCCCGCTTACTAGTGGAGTGGGATGAGCGACCAGATCATCAGGGTTTAGGTAGCGGTTGATCAAAGGTGCCCAAATAAGGCAGCGTCTTGCTTTGGTTTCCACTGCTGTGTGTAGTGGCTTGTCACCAGACATCGCCTCTACCAAATTATCAAGTGCTACAGCGAGTACTACCGTCGCGGGAAAGACAATATCTGCGTCATGGAAGAAAAAGTATTGTTCTCGCAAGGACATATCGACTACTTGAAGCTGCGGTAACAGTTTCAAAGCAGTGGTTACACCCCGGATTTCGGCACGACTATAAGTTAGTTGCTGTAGCTCTATTTCTGCTAATTCTGGATCTGGGTTGACAAGACAAGCAAGTTTGGCAATACCTAACCAAGTAGTTTTGATACTATCGCGGACATATTCTTGCAGTTGTGCCCCTAATTGTTGCCAATTTTGGGTGAGCAAGGCAGCTGCATTGTCAACTGCTGCTAGTTTGATCAAGCTTTCACGGGTGGTGTTTTTGAAGAAAGGGGCAAGTAAACCATCTTCCCAAGCACTTGTGATCCAGCGAGTACCCTGAGAATTTGCCAGTAGATAGCCAATTTCTACCCTAACTCGTTCGGCTGCAACTTTGCTGATATGTGATGCTAAAGAACGAATTGCGGCTTTGGTAGCTGGCTCAATAGTAAAACCTAGTTGGGCGGCTTGGCGATAACCTCGCATTAACCGCAAAGGATCATCTTCTAAGTTCGCGGGTGATACCATTCGCAAGATGCCCTGTTGTAAATCTGCATAACCTTGCAGAGGATCAATGATTTCTTGGGTATGGGGATTATAGGCGATCGCATTTACTGTAAAGTCCCGTCTGTGCAAATCAACTTCTAAACTATCTCCTTCCTGTTGGGCAAAGTCAGCCGTGGCATGAGGAAAAACCACACGAGCAATTTGTCGTTCGGCATCGAGCAACACAAAACCAGCTTTGTAATGATGAGCGATCGCTCTTGCTACCTTTACCGCCTTGGATGGTATAACAAAATCTAGATCCAAATATTCGCGAGTTCTGCCAAGGATAGCATCTCGGACAGCGCCACCTACCATGTAAGCAGGTTGTGGCAGGAATTTCAAGCTAAAAGGCCAATTTTCGGGAGCTAGGGTAGAAAGAATTGATTCGTGCATTGTAATAAAAATCAACCCAGCAACTCATGAATAACAGTTGGGCTTAAGTTAGATTAACAATAAAGGCCCCTGGAGTTGGTTCTATTATGTGTATTTGCGTGAACTGCCACTATGTAGACCGATGTGTTACCTATCATGCCGTCGAAGGACAGCACCAACAGCCTCACTTGACCGAAACACCAAATTTTGACCCGAATGAACCTTCTATCAATGTCAACATTCGGACTAAAGATGATGTAATTGAAATGGAATGGGATGTTGTTGGTTGTCTGAGCTTCAAACGGGAAACGGGTAAGTGGTCGAAGTTGCGTCCTGGTGAATTAGTGCCGACTTGATAGAAAATGATTGGTGTATCTTACAGCTATTTTCTGGTCAATAGACCACTCGGTAGGGGCACAGCATTGCTGTGCCCTTACGACAGATGTGCTTCAAATACATGATTTCTGCTGTAATGAGATTTTGTCCATCTAAACGATCGCGAATTTATGGTATGGGGAAGAGATGTCAGGAAAGCGATCGCTATTAGAGAGTGAACAGCAAGGGAAGATTTGCGATCGCCTACGGCGGGCGCTTGCGCCATCGCTTTCTGATTTTGCTGAAACAGTAAAACGTTTACCCTAAGACTTCTGTGCAAAGCATAAGAAAAGAAATGTAGTCTATTCAATTAAGAACCGCTATGTTATATGCTTGAATAAATCACGTTAACTTTATAAAAATAGATATTTTAAGTAACTTTGACAACGGAACTAAAAGACCTTGTAACAAATAAATACGCTTTGGCACTACATACCACCACACCCGAATTAGGTTTGGGAATTAGTAATTTTGCTGGTGAAACTCGCTCTCAGGTTTGGAATTTGGGACGTGATTTATCTAGCTTAGTACATCAATATTTAATTGAATTTATCAAACCGCAAACTTGGGGAGATTTGTCATTTATCGCAGTTGCAAAAGGGCCTGGCGGCTTTACAGGAACTCGGATTGGTGTTGTTACTGCTCGTACTTTAGGGCAACAGTTAGAGATTCCTGTATTTGCGATTTCAACTTTGGCTGCGGTAGCTTGGTCAGAAGCAAGCAAAAGTCAAAATCCAAAAACGATTGCTGTGGAAATGCCAGCCCAACGAGGTCAAATTTTCGCTGCTATTTATCAGTTTGAGCCAGATGCTTCTAAACTCAAAGTGTGTTTGCCAGACAGAGTGTTCACACCAGAAGCATGGCAGGAAACTTTAGCGAATTGGAACACTAATTGTCAGTTGATTCAAGCCCAATCTGGTCTAGCAGCGACAGTGACAAGTATTTTGGAACTAGCTAATCTCGATTGGCAAGAGGGCAAGTGTCCTAATTGGTCAGAGGCTTTGCCATATTATGGGCAACATCCTGTAGAACTTTAACTGATATGCGTCAATTCCTTCGCGTCACAGTACATAAATCTAAAATCAGAACAGCCACAGCCAAACTGGGAGAGTAACCAGCAATACTATAGCCCCAGTAGCTAAAGCAGTAACCGCCAAATCGCGGTCGAGATTGAATGTCTCAGCAATTACCAGTGTGCCGAAAGCTGGGGGCATAGCCATTTGTAAGAGAATTACCTTTGCTGTGGAACCAGTTAATCCAAACAGTGGCAATATGCTGCCCAATATCAAGGGAACTAACAACATTTTGATTCCCAAACTCATCCCTGCTTGTGGTAAGCTACGCCAAGATTTGAGCAGTCCTAATCGCATTCCTATTAACACTAGAGATAAAGCTACACTACTCCAAGCCAATTTCTCCAAGCAAAATTCTACTACTGTGGAAATTGTTGCTTCTCGAACCAGCAAGCCAAATCCGAAACTCCATAGCGCAGGATTAATTAAGATGACCCTAGTAGTCTGCCAATGATTCTGGACACCGCCGCCAAAACGGGCTGCTAGTAGAACACCCAAGCCATAAGTTCCTGGGAATGAACCTAACAAATCGTAAAATAACGCCCAAGCAAAGTATTCCTTGCCTAGTATTGCTAAGGTGATGGGAAAGCCAAGATAACCTGTATTACCCAACGTTGCCGCTAGGATCAAGCTAGCCTGAGTTGGTGCTTGGGGGACAGTATTTCTAAAATAGGCTTGTCCTTTAATCCCTAACCAAGCTAAAAATGCTCCGAGTAAAATGGCGAGATAAGCGATTGCAGGTGCAATCCAAATTTGCCCTGACAAGCTAGATTGACGCAAAAAAGATACTATGCTTATGGGTACTCCCACCCAAAAAAGATACTGTCCCAAACGTGTAGGAACTGTTACAGGTAGTTTGCGTCCGAGAATAAAACCTACCAGGACTAATCCTCCCAGCTTGACGTATAGTGCTAAAAGGTTTGTCAAGATTGCGCCTAAGAACCACAGATGTAAAATGCTACCTGTTACGTTTACTTTTGTCCAGTGCAAAATCTGTTATGGCTATCCCACAAAAACAGGAGTTTACCCTTGAATAAGGCTGGGTTTTCTGGAAAACCGCAAAACTCATCGAATGACCTTGGTGATGATATTCCAGTGGCTGTACGCGATACCCCTGTTGCAACACCTAACGTCTGGTTGCAACCCCGAATTATCCTTATTGGGGGAGTTGCGGGATTTGTCTTGCTGGCTTTAATTAGCGGTTTTTTGTTTTTCGTCACTGCACCCAAAAAAATTGCTGATTCTCAACCCTCGGTCACTAGTTCTGCACCTACACCAACTACAGAATCTGATAATGTCAATACTTTGTTAGGGCATCTGGCATACCCAGAAGCCCCTGAGTCAGAACTGGTAACCATCTCCGCAAATAGGGGCATTAGAATGCGAAAATCTGCTGCCCAAAAGTTTGAGGAGATGGTAGCAGCAGCGCGGAGTGCAGGTGTAATTTTAGTACCAATTTCTGGCTTTCGCTCAGTCAAAGACCAGGAGCCATTGTTTTTTGGTGTCGGTGCCCAGCGAAATCAAACACCAATAGAACGAGCTGCCCTCAGCGCTCCTCCTGGTCATAGCGAACATCACACAGGTTATGCTGTGGATGTTGGAGACGGATCAGTACCAGCAACTAATCTCCAAACTAACTTTGACAATACCAAGGCTTATCGGTGGCTGCAAGCAAATGCAGCACGTTTCAGCTTTGAAATGTCATTTCCTAAAAATAATGCTCAAGGTGTGAGTTATGAGCCTTGGCACTGGCGTTTTGTAGGCGATCGCAATAGCTTAGAAATGTTCTACAAAGCCAGAAATTTGAAACCCGCTCAAATATCACCATAGGAGACTGGAGTCAAAATAATTCGTAATTCGTAATTCGTAATTCGTAATTATTAACCCATGCACGCCACTTGCTGTACTTGGGGAAATCCCAAGACCGCAGTGGCTTATAAATGTGTTTGGTCTGTAATATGCGACTAATCATAGTGGTTGCATCAAAGATAGCAATGTCGCTCTAGTTGATGTTGATTAAGGCAATGTACAAGTTAGATTTAAGATTAATTAAGTCTCAGATTTAAGAGCTTAAAAAACGGTAGATTGTTGATTTATCTACCGTTTTTTATGTATGTTCAATATGGTACTCAAAAGTCAAGTAATATTTTTCCTTGCTTTCATTTCAAGATGAATTTTGAGTATTTATTTATCCACAGGTGTTAGTTTTAAAGGATACAATGGCTCAGATCCATTTAATTGCCAAATTCTAAATACCAATACAGCAGCTACAGTTAGCCATACACAGGAAAATGATAAAGTCATTCCCGCTATAGGATTAGTTTGCCAATAAATTGCCGTCACCACTACAGCAGATAACCAAGGGCCGAAAATAACTACAGGTACAGCAGCACCTAATCTCCGTTCTACAGTAAAAATCGTATTCCAAGTATCACCTAAAGCCAGATGTACCACAAACAAAATTAAAGGCAGCACTAAAAATTGGTGATTCATTTGCTGCCAAACCAATACAGAAGAAATTACCCGCAAAACGGCAATTATCATCCAAACTATGGGAAATACTAAAGGTGGAGGAGACCATCTTGGTCTGATCACCTGGTCATAAGTCTGACGAGAACGAGTATTATCTAAAAGAGAAAAAATTCGTGAACGGATACTTAATATAGCAAAAAATAATCCAGTCAATAAAGTGCTAAACCAACTGGGAAAAGAAGAATTGCTATCAATCAACATTACTAATTTTTCCATTCCCAGCAACACGAGAATCATAACTACTATTTGTAGGATAGTCCCTAGTGTATAAACTAAAACTGCTCTGATATCTAGTTCTTGTGTAGTAGCTATTGATGTATGTGGAGACTGTTGTTGATTAAGAGTTTTTACCCCCATCACTGTATTGACAAACTGTTCAAGTATTCCACTATTATTGGATTGATTCATAATTAAGAGATTGTGCGTAGTTTGTAATTAGTAGTATTGGCACTCTCAGGGCTAAAGCCAATGGGATTCTTATTCTTAAGACTTCACAATCTTAATGTCCTGCTTGCACAGGTTCCCAGACTCAATACGTTTGCTCATAGAGCGTACTGATATCTTCTGAGCGTTCTGGTGATTAACACCTAGTTTCGAGGAGCCCTCCCGTACTATTTTCAAGAGTTAAGTTCTCACTCTTGCATTCCAGCATATAGTAATCGTACAAATAAGCGAACGCCATCATCTTTTTTCAAAGTTGCATAAGACAGAGCTTGTGATGCTGACCAATTCCACGTAGGTCTGATAGTAGTTCTGGATGAAATTTCCACCATTTTTCAGGATTTGGCAAGGACGAAGGCTTTTTTGAATATTTTAACTGGTTGACAAAAAGTGCTTTATCTTAATCGGTCAGATTGTTTGGTCGCCGTTAGCTCAAGGGATACTCACAGGCAGATGCCAGCCAGGACAATCTCCACCTCAAGAAATCGAAATGTTTGAAGCCAAACAAGGCCCCTACATTGGGGAGAAAGACAAAACCAGATTTTCTGGTATGTAACGCGGAGCAAGCTAAAATACTTGGGTTAAATCAGTCTTGACAGCCAAATCCACAATACCAATTGTTTAGTTTTCACCCACCAATCGAATTGAGAGGAAATATATCATATTGATTCTGGGCCTCTTGATCGCTATTTAGCTGGATATCTCATTAGTAAAGATGATTTTATGGCTTATATACCTGAGAATATGA
Source organism: Nostoc sp. UIC 10607 (assembly GCF_047228265.1). Classification (NCBI taxonomy): domain Bacteria; kingdom Bacillati; phylum Cyanobacteriota; class Cyanophyceae; order Nostocales; family Nostocaceae; genus Nostoc; species Nostoc sp. UIC 10607. The sequence goes on from NZ_JBIQNW010000013.1 coordinate 16,141, forward strand.
CCATGATATATACCAGCTTGGGCTGATACAAGAGGCGAATACGGAAAATTTTATCTCTATTATTTACCAGATTTTACTCATAAAATTGAAATTCCAGAGTTATCTGGATTTATCATATATACAAAAGAGTTAGGAAAATGAACAGGAATATTGAGCGCAGTTCCTATCTATAATGCAAGTTTGCTTAGGATAAACGTAGACAATGGTATTTCTGAAATTTCTATTCTGTTGTTAATGATAGTACAAATTTTATGACTCAAATGAAGTGGTACAACGAACCTTCTACCTGGAGTGAACAAGCTAAATTTATTTCTGTTAACGCAGGTGCAAAAACAGATTTTTGGCAAAAGACTTACTATCATTTCATGCGTGATAATGGCAACTTTTACTATCAGGAAGTAAAGGGTGATTTTACAGTTGAGGTCAAAATTAAAGGACAGTATCAGGTTTTATATGACCAAGCTGGATTGATGATTCGGGAGAACGAAAAGACCTGGCTCAAATGTGGAATTGAGTATGTTGAAGAGGTGCAGAACGTCAGCGCTGTAGTGACAAGAGATTATTCAGATTGGTCAGTAGTCCCCTTATCACAACCACCAGTTGCCTTATGGCTGCGGGTACAGCGTCGCTCAGAAACAGTAGAGGTGCAGTATTCCCTAAATGGTGAGAATTATCAAATGCTGCGACTGGCATATCTTACCCATGCAGAAACGGTACAAGTGGGGCTAATGTGTGCCTCTCCGCAAGGTGAAGGTTTCTCAGTAGTCTTTGAAGATTTTAAAATTACTCAACAATAGCAACATCACTAAGTAATCCCTTTCCTAAGAAACCGTATTTGCTTTGGGCTGGGGAACAAGCTCAAAACCTAAAGCTAGAGCCTTTTTCTGGAGGTTATTGATGACTCGTTCCTGGTAAAGTTGCTCATAATAATCCATGCCAGGATCTCGATAGTCACCTCCAGATATCCAAAGTTGGTAGAAAATTCGTGCTAACTTATTGCAGGAACAACTAAAGATTAGTGACTGCGATCGCTTCTTCTAGCGAAATGCTCCATTGCTCCACCAGCATCATTATTATAGTCATCAATCACGATTGACCTCATTGTTATTTGGCGATGGGAAGAAGCAAGGGAGTAGAATTTTCCTCTCTGCCCCCTACACCCCGCCCCTCTGCCTCTTTTCAATGCCCCATGCCCAATTTCATCTGCTGTTTCCTGCGTTCACAGGCACTGGTTTCTGATACTTACCTGGATACTTGCGCTGAAAATATTCCTCCATAATTTGTAAGATCATCGGCGCAGCAATGCTACCACCACCACCGCCGGAATGTTCAGCAAATGCCACAATTAGAACTTCTGGCTGTTCAGCTGGTGCATAGGCTCCAAACCAAGCGTGATTTTGCTTAACACGGCCCTTCCACGCTTCAGCTGTGCCACTTTTACCAGCGACTGGGGGAACTGTTGGCTGCTTCAAAGCTTTACCCGTGCCTTCAGCTACTACTTTTCGTAGTCCCTGACGGAGAACACTTATGGTTGTCGGCTTCATATTTAAAGATTCTCGCCAGCTTTTTGCTTCTTCGTTGTCTTTAAGCAAATGTGGCTGGACTCGGTAGCCACCATTAGCAGGCACGGCAAACATAACGGCGACTTGTAAAGGTGTAGTTTGTAAAGCACCTTGACCAATTGACATATTAATGCTGTCGCCTACAGTCCAAGGTATCTTCCAAGCTTTCTGCTTCCATGTCTCATCTGGCACTAAACCTTTTGCCTCTTCGTTACCAAACTCAAAGCCAGTTCTTTTACCAAATCCATACTTGCGAGTCCATTCAATTAAAGTTGGGCCACCGACTCCCCGACCAATTTGATAGAAGAAAGTATCACTACTCCACTGCAATGCACCGACAAAACCCAATGGGCCAAATCCAGCGTGATTCCATTCACCAAATCGGGTACCGCCAAAAGTTAAGGAACCGTAGGTTTGCAAAACTGTGCTAGGAGAGAATTTACCTGATTCTAGACCGGCTGTGGTGGTGACAATTTTGAAGGTGCTTGCAGGTGGAAAAGCACTGAGGGCGCGATTTACTAAAGGATGGTCGGCACCTTGGACAGTTTCCCAATCTTTTTGGGTGAGTTTCTGCTTCGAGAAAATATTTGGATCAAAGGTGGGGTGAGATACCATAGCTAAAACGGCACCATTCTTTGGGTCAAGTGCCACGATCGCACCGTCGCGATCGCCCAAAGCTTTTTCTGCTGTCTTTTGCATATCCACATCTATAGTTAAGTGCAAATCGTTACCAGCTTTTGCCTGCTTTTCACCTAAAACCCGGAGCGGCCGACCTGCACCATCGACTTCTACCTGCTGACCGCCCCATTCGCCCCGCAGATTTTTCTCATAAGCTTTTTCAACTCCCATTTGACCAATCACATCACCCAATCTGTAGCCTTCCTGCTTCTTTTCTTTTAACTGGTCGGCGGTTAGTTCTCGCGTATATCCTAATACATGTGCTAATTGCTTACCGTGGGGGTAGTAGCGAACCGCTTCTGTATGAATTTCTACGTTTTGGAGTTCAGTTTCATACTCTTTCAATGCGGTAATTTGTGCTTCGTTCAAGTCACGGGCAATCCGTATGAGTGAAGAAGAGTTAGCGCCTGCTTCTTCTAGTTTCTTTTCCATTTCTTCTTGAGGAACGTCAAGAATTTCAGATAGACGTGCTCCCACAACCGACCACGCGGGTTTAGTATGTGCCATCGGCCACAAGTAGACAGAGCGAGGATAGCGAGTACTGGCTAAAAGTTTGCCATTGCGGTCAAAGATGTTGCCTCGTTCTGGTTGTTTAGGGATCATCCGAATCCGATTTGACTCGGCTCGTTTTCGGTGGCTTGCTCCTTCAGTAATTTGCAAATATGCCAAACGAACACTGATCCCAGTCATCATCAATAGAGTAAATATAATTAAAAATATCGGCTGGAAACTCCGTCCGACTGTACGTGTATTTTTTTGTCCGCCAAGTGGAGATGGGTTGAATAAAGTCATAAGACAAAGAGGATTTCAAAATTAAGATTATTTGTAAACAATTCTGCTAAATTCCTAGCAGGGATTTGATAGCAAATTAATCGAGAGTGATTAATTATTTTTAATAGATACCATAAGCTCATATCTTCGATTTCGTCACCCAAAGGCTTTTTGAATTTTGAACTCCGCACACGATTACATAACAGCAGAAATAAAAATAGCATTGAAAATGCTTAAAATGCCTAGAAATAGGGAATTTTTAATTTTTAATTTCCCACACTAGTAGTCCCCCAAAGAAACTTTACGGGCTTTATGGTAAGAAAATTAATTTCTTTTCTCTCCTTGTCTACTTTCACTCATCATTTTTGGGTTGGTCGAGTACTAGTCTCCAGTGCCATGTCCTGAATTATGAGTTTTTGCTTCTGATGGCTCAGGCTGAGGTTTTTGATACTTACCTGGATATTTATGCTGAAAATAAGCTTCTAGCACTTGTAAAACCATCGGTCAGCAAAGAGTACCACCATGCTCGCCGGAGTTTTCACCAAAAGCCACAACCACAATTTCTGGTTTATTACTGGGGGCATAAGCACCAAACCAAGGCTGAACTCGATACCCGCCATTAGCAGGGACAGAAAACATAATCGCTGATTGCAGGGGTGTCACTTGCAAAGCACCTTGACCAATTGACATATTTCTTTTCCATTTCATTTTGCAGGATGTTGAGAATTTGTGCTTGACGCGTGTCAACTACAGACCGGAAAGGCTTAGTATGTGCCATCGACCACAAATATACAGAGCTAGGATAGCGAGTACCAAGAGCGGTATTATCTGTATACAATTACCCTAAACTCATGCCCAATAATGGGTATAAAAGAATCGGGCAAGTATATTATTGAACAATTGTTTTTGGCGGATACAATAAACCAAAGTGTCAAATCTAGTCTGCCCAAAAGACTACTGACAAAATTACGTAATATCACGGCATTCTACTCAGAACTATGGCTCAAATTGTCATGCAGAATCAGAGGGGGATAACAACTTTTCAGCCACTTGATGTTGAACTGCGTAACGTGTTCAAGTTTTTTAACCAAGAACCAGCAGTACATGGAATAGATTTGGATGTCAGACAGGGAGAATTTTTTAGTATTTTAGGCCCCTCCGGTTGTGGTAAAACAACAACACTGCGCTTAATTGCTGGGTTCGAAATCGCTGACGCTGGCAAAGTCCTGATTCAGGGCCAGTCTATGACTAATGTGCCGCCTTACCGCCGACCCGTCAATACTGTATTTCAAAGTTACGCTCTATTTAACCACCTGAATGTTTGGGATAACATCGCCTTTGGACTACGGTTAAAAAAAATCCGCAAATCGGAAATTGAAGCTAGAGTTCAAGAAGCTTTAAAGCTAGTAAAAATGGAAAGTTTGCGATCGCGCTTTCCCAATCAACTTTCTGGTGGTCAACAGCAGCGAGTCGCTTTAGCAAGGGCCCTAGTCAACCGTCCCACCGTCGTACTACTGGATGAACCTTTAGGGGCGTTAGATTTGAAACTACGTAAGGAAATGCAGGTTGAGTTATCAAATTTACACAAAGATTTGGGAGTGACCTTTGTGATGGTGACACACGACCAAGAAGAAGCATTGTCTTTGAGCGATCGCATTGCCGTGATGAACCAAGGCAAAATTGAACAAGTTGGCACTCCCAGCCAAATTTACGAACGTCCTCAGACATCTTTTGTTGCTGATTTTATTGGTGATACTAATTTATTCAGCGGTGAAATCGTAGCGGTAGACTCATCTAATGTTAGAATTTCGACCAAAACGGGTCTATCAATTGTCATTAGCCGCGCTGAAGATACACCATCTGAATTATCGCAAGCGGTGGTAGTCAGCATCCGCCCAGAAAAAATACAGCTTTCGCTTTATCCACCCAATTTGCCAGCTAACTGCTTTGAAGGACGGCTGATCAATGTTATGTATTTGGGCACACACGTTAATTATGTTGTGGAATTAACAAATGGTATTAGCATAAATGTGTTGCAACCTAATACTTTTGGCCCTTTAGCAGACCGCAACACGCCTATCTACGCTTGGTGGGCAGAAAATGATTGTTTGGCAATTAGTCAGTAGAGTTATCAGAATCTGCCCTAAAGGTTTATCAACCAACTATCCCATCGTACCAAAAGGGTAAAATATCCTTGAGCGATCGCTACTGATATGATCTCAATTAAATTGTTTAATTGTTTGTTATGCTGACAAACCACATTGGCGATTCTTAATTACGTTATTGATGGGTAAGGTTTAATAGTAACTATGATTAGCTAAATAGGTAAATATAATGGAAGGTAAAAGATTTATCCATACCTTGCGATTAAAAAACTTCATTTCCTATGGAAGTGAGGGTGAAGAAATTGAACTGCAACCGCTCAATGTTTTAATTGGGGCTAACACTTCGGGTAAATCGAATTTAATTGAAGCAATGGGTATTTTACGCGCAACACCCACAGATTTACCAGCACCTTTTCGTCAAGGGGGAGGCATTAGCGAGTTTCTGTGGAAGGGTGGACAGGAAACTCCGGTAGCTAAAATAGAAGTAACTTTAAATTATCCTCAAAGACTCCAAAATTTGCGCTATTACGTTAATTTGACTTCGATTGGTCAAAGACTAGAGCTAGTAGACGAAGCTGTAGAAAATGAACAAAGATATCACGGTGAAAGCGATGTCTATTTTTACTATCGTTACCAAAGTGGTCATCCAGTTTTAAATATCACCAAGATAGAGAACGATGGAAAACCATTCAAACGCTCTCTTCGCCGAGAAGATTTGATTCCAGATCAGTCAGTTTTATCTCAGAGAAAAGATCCAGACCTGTATCCAGAACTTTCTTATCTCAGCACACAATTTTCTAATATTGGTTTATATCGTTACTGGCAGATGGGGCGATATTCAGAACCAAGGAATGCTCAAAAAACTGACTTACCTGAACATCCTCTACTAGAAGATGGCAGTAATTTAGGTTTAATGTTAAATAACTTACAACACCAAATAGGGAATAGAAGAGTTATTGAAAAACTGAAAAAGTTTTATGAAGCAGCTGAAGAAGTGAGTGTAAGAATATATGGTAGTACAGTACAGATATTTATTCGTGAAGAAGGACTTCTTGAACCAATTCCTGCAAATCGTTTATCTGATGGTACACTCCGTTATTTATTTTTAATGACTTTACTGCTTGACCCAACTCCACCACCACTTATATGTATTGAAGAACCAGAGATTGGTTTACATCCAGATATTTTACCTACTATTGCAGAAATGTTAATCGAAGCATCAGGGCGAACTCAAATAATAGTTACTACCCATTCTGATGCTTTAGTTTCTGCTTTGAGTGAATATCCTGAATCAATACTGGTGTGTGAACGCAATGAAAAAGGATCTCATCTCCGCCGCCTTGAACCTGATAAACTGAAAAATTGGCTTGAAAATTATACTCTTGGCGACCTCTGGCGGATGGGTGAAATTGGGGGAAATCGATGGTAATAGAGGTTAGAATTTATATAGAAGGTGGTGGAGATGGAAGGAATACGAAAGCTTTAATTAGACAAGGATTTAGTAACTTTTTAAAACCACTTGTAGAAATAGCTAAAAGTCAAAAAATTAAATGGGATATTACTATCTGTGGTTCTCGTAATAACGCTTTCCGTGATTTTAGGAATGCTTTAAAATCTCATCCAGAAGCCTTTAATGTGTTGCTTGTTGATGCAGAAGCATCTGTTACCACACAGTCTCCTTGGAAGCATCTGAAGTTTAGGGATAATTGGGATGCACCATCAGGTGTTGATGATAGTCATTGCCATTTAATGGTACAAGCAATGGAAGCTTAGTTTATTAGTGATATAGCAACCCTAAAAAAAATTTTACGGGCAGGGATTTAAAGAAAATGCTATTCCCAAAAATGCTAATGTGGAGATTATTGACAAAGATAGTTTAGAACCAAGCTTAAAAGCTGCTACTCGTTCTACTAAAAAAGGTGAGTACCAAAAAATCAAACATGTCTCGAAACTTTTAGAATTATTAGATGTGGACAAAGTACGCGAGGCTTCGCCACACTGCGATCGCCTATTCACCACACTAACAACAAAAATGGGTGTATCAACCAACAACCCTAATGAAGAGTAAAAAATTCTTGAGCGATCGCAATTCACCTCTAACATCAAGCTATCATCGGATATTGTGGAATTTCCGTGCGTAACCCAATAGCATCTATGACCGCTTCTCACTCTGAAACTCCATCTACTAAACCCGACGCGAGTACTTTTATTTCCGACCATCGACAGGTAGACCGCAGCAAGTTAAGTCAAATGTATCTGCACTATGTCGAGACGAAGGATAAATATCCTCACGCAGTATTGCTGTATCGGGTGGGAGATTTCTTTGAATGCTATTTCCAAGATGCTGTCAAACTAGCCCAAGAATTAGAATTAGTCCTCACTAGTAAGCAAGCTGGGGAACAGGGACGAGTGGCGATGTCTGGTGTTCCACACCACGCTTGGGAACGCTACACCACAATGCTGGTAGAAAAAGGCTATGCAGTGGTAATTTGCGACCAAGTGGAAGATGCTTCAGAAGCTGCTGGTAGATTGGTACGCCGGGAAGTAACACGCATTTTGACTCCTGGCACTTTGCTAGAAGAGGGAATGCTCAAATCTAGTCGTAATAATTACCTTGCAGCAGTAGTAATTGCCGCAAATCATTGGGGTTTAGCTTATGCAGACATCTCCACAGGGGAATTTCTCACCACTCAAGGTAGCGATTTAGAATATCTGACACAGGAATTAATGCGCTTGCAACCTTCAGAGGTGTTAGTTCCGACAAATGCGCCCGATTTGGGTAGTTTGCTGCGTCCAGGAGAAACTTCGCCGCATCTCCCCCAGTGTTTGCCACCATCATTTTGCTATAGTTTGCGATCGCAAGTACCCTTTTCCCAAGGCGAAGCTAGACCTAGATTATTGCAGAAATTTAAGGTGCGATCGCTCGAAGGACTCGGTTGCGATCATCTTCCCCTCGCTGTCCGTGCGGCTGGTGGCCTTCTAGAATACCTGGAAGATACCCAAAAAGAAAACCCAGTTACCCTCCAAAGACTCCGCACCTACACAGTCACCGACTACCTAATTGTTGATAATCAAACCCGCCGTAACCTGGAAATTACCCAAACCGTCCGGGATGGAACTTTTCACGGTTCCTTACTCTGGGCATTGGATAGAACTAGTACAGCGATGGGTGGGCGTGCTTTGCGGCGGTGGTTGTTGCAACCATTACTCGATATTAAAGGCATTCGGGCACGTCTTGATACCATCCAAGAATTGATGGAAAATACGCCCCTACGTCAAGATTTGCGGCAGTTGTTACGCCAAATTTATGATCTAGAACGCCTGACGGGAAGGGCAGGTTCTGGTACAGCTAATGCCAGAGATTTAGTAGCTTTGGCAGATTCCCTCTCACGGTTACCAGAATTATCCCACTTAGTAACTGAGGCGCGTTCTCCATTCCTCAAGGCTTTGCAGAAAGTTCCAAGTGTGTTGGAAGAATTAGCACAAAAGTTACACGCGCATCTTGTGGAGTCGCCACCCATACTAATCAAAGAAGGCGGATTGATTCGCCCTAGTGTAAATCCCTTGTTGGATGAAAGGAAGGCGACTGTAGAAGCAGACCAACAATGGATTGCCAACTTGGAAGTTGATGAGAGAGCTAAGACCGGAATTTCGACACTGAAGGTAGGATTTAACAAAACTTTTGGTTATTATATCAGTATTTCCCGCAGTAAATCTGACCAAGTACCTGCTAATTACATCCGCAAGCAAACCCTGACGAATGAGGAACGTTACATTACCCCAGATTTGAAGGAACGAGAAGCCCGGATTCTCACGGCGCGGGATGATTTAAATCAGTTGGAGTATGAAATTTTTACGGCGTTGCGGGAAGAGGTAGCACAAGAGGCGGAAGTAATTCGCAATCTTTCTCGCGCAGTGGCGGCGGCGGATGTGTTGTGTGGTTTGGCTGAGTTGGCGGTGCATCAAGGTTATTGTCGTCCAGAAATGTTGCCAGGAAGGGAAATAAATATTGTTGATGGCCGTCATCCGGTGGTGGAACAGTCTTTACCTGCGGGTTTCTTTGTGCCGAATTCGACTCAATTAGGGAGTAGTGAAGAAGAAATTTCCCCACTCCCCGATTTGATTATTCTCACCGGGCCAAACGCTAGTGGCAAAAGTTGTTATTTGCGTCAGGTAGGATTGATTCAGTTAATGGCGCAGATTGGTAGTTTTGTACCAGCTAGGTTGGCAAAATTAGGAATATGCGATCGCATTTTCACCCGTGTAGGTGCAGTGGATGATTTGGCAACTGGTCAATCTACGTTCATGGTGGAGATGAATGAAACAGCGAATATTCTCAACCATGCCACATCTAGGTCGCTGGTTTTATTGGATGAAATTGGCCGGGGAACGGCAACTTTTGATGGTCTTTCTATAGCTTGGGCGGTGGCAGAATATATAGCAGTGGATATTCGGGCACGAACGATTTTTGCTACTCATTACCATGAATTGAATGAACTGGCTAGCATTTTGCCGAATGTGGCTAATTATCAAGTGACGGTGAAAGAATTACCCGACCAAATTATCTTTTTGCATCAAGTTCAACCGGGAGGCGCTGATAAGTCTTATGGAATTGAGGCTGGAAGATTGGCGGGTTTACCAGCCGTAGTTATTCAACGAGCAAAACAAGTGATGGGGCAAATTGAGAAGCATAGTAAGATTGCGATGGGGCTGCAAAATCTGGATTAACTTGTCGTTTGCCAAATTATTTGTCTGCGTTGACAGATTTTAAAGGATAAGAAGCCCGTGCTTTATTCAGAAAATGAGCAAGATTTGAAGAGCGAAATCTGATTTCCACCTCAAATGTCCATGCGACACCAAATAGGTATAAGTGTTGTCCCAATACGGTTCGGTTAAGGGAAGAGACGCGATAAATCGCCGTCTCTACAAAGGACTGATTATTGTAAAGACGGCGATTTATCGCGTCTTTGTGATCTATAACTTTCATCAAAAAACCTTATCCGAACCGTATTGGGTGTTGTCCTACTTTGGCCACGCTTGCAACGCTGTCTCCACAACCCGCAATAGTTCCGTCCGAGTGGCTCCGGTCGCCGCCAAAACTGACATTCCACAATTGACCGTCACCACCAAGCGGGCGAGAGCGGCTGGATCTGAATCAGTCGGCAAGTCGCCCTCCAAAATCGCCCGCTCGAAACGCTTACACAGGTCGGCTTCGTTTGAGGCTCGGCGTGCAGACAATTCCTGCCGGATCGGATCGGCCGGATCTCCGCATGAAAGTGTGCCATGAACCCAGAGACATCCCGGTGGATTGCCCGGATCGGTTCCCAGTTCAACGACCCCGTGCATCATCCGCTCGGCGACCTGGCGCGCGGTCGGCTCTTTCAAAGCCTCACCAATATAGGCTGACGGCCCATCGGCATAGCGATCAAGTACTTTGCGGAACAGAGATTCCTTGTTGCCAAAGGCGGCGTAGAGACTTGGGCGATTGATGCCCATAGCCTCAGTCAGATCCGAAAGGGATGTCCCCAGATAGCCCTTGCGCCAGAACACATGCATTGCCTGATTCAGCGCGTCATCGGTATCAAACTCGCGGGGTCGGCCCATAGCCGCAGTGGTTTTTTCCTGTTTCATACTTATCAGTATAATAATTTCTTGACAGGCTTGTCCCCATGCTTTATATCTATACCAGACGATACAAAATTGTATTGTAACAACAAACTCCAACGACAAAAAAATATTATGAGCACCAAAAAACTCACAGGTAAAGTGGCATTGGTAACTGGCGGCTCACGCGGTCTGGGGGCAGCGATCGCCAAACGTCTCGCGGACGATGGTGCAACTGTTGCTCTCACCTACACTAGCTCGCCCCAAAAAGCCGACGAGGTGGTGCTTGCCATCGAAGCGGCAGGTGGGCAAGCCTTGGCTATACGCGCCGATAGTGCCAATGTTGAAGCGGTGAAAAACGCTGTCGCCGAGACTGTGAAAGCCTTTGGTCGCCTCGACATCCTCGTGAACAATGCAGGGGTCGCCGCTTTGGCCCCGATCGACGAGTTCTCAATGGAGGATTTTGATCGGCTGATTGCGGTTAACGTGAAGGGTGTCTTTGTGGCAACTCAGGAAGCTGTCCGCCATATGGGCGAGGGCGGACGGATCATCATGATTGGCAGCGTCAACAGCGACATCATGCCTTTTGCTGGCGGCTCCATCTACGCTTTGACTAAGGGTGCGATCGCCAGCTTCACGCGCGGTCTTGCCCGCGATCTCGGACCTCGTGGCATCACGGTGAACAATATCCAGCCCGGCCCGGTAGACACGGACATGAACCCAGCGGAAGGCCCCTTTTCCGACACCATGAGAAGCATGATCGCCCTCCAGCGCTATGGACGAAGCGAAGAAGTCGCCGGCATGGTTTCCTATCTCGCCAGTGCGGAAGCTGATTTTGTCACCGGTGCGAACCTGAAGATTGATGGCGGCTTCGCAGCCTGATTCGGCGGCAATAGTAAAACCAAGAAAAGTCCGATCATGCAAATCTTTCTGACGACGATCCCAGCACCAAGGCAAAACTGGGGCGCATCCTCGAAAAAGTGGGCTTCGCCGCCGTCGATCTCGGCGGCTTCGTCTCTTCTTCCGGTACTATTAGTACTTATCAAGAAGTTTTAATAAAAAAGAGATGTCTTCAATTCCTCTAACATTGAACCTAATTGAAGGTTCTGTCTCCTTTAGTTTTTCACCCCAAGCAGCACGAGAATTAAAGACAGCGACGGATCAACTGATGGAGCGCCTGAAAGCTGTCGCCTCTAAACCCACTCCTGGCGGCGGTAAAGTCACTCCCCAACCACCCCTGGAATATCGTTATACGGGTGAAGTATTTTTAGAAATTTTCTGTAATCCTAATATCTGGCCAACCCCCTTTGCAGCCAAAGTTTTACTGACTGTCCGCAACGTCAACATCCGCTTGACTACTGAAGCTGAACTTACCCGCATCATTGAAGATATTAATCAGTATTTAGAGCAAGTAGGTTAATAATTCACCAAGGCGGCGGGAAGCCCACCTCTTCTCTACGAGACGCTGTGCGAACAAGGGGTGTCCGGGATAGCCGCCCCGTCGCCGTTAACTGTTGACTGTTAACCGTCATCAGTCATCAGTATGCACGTGTTATCCCATCCCCTTTTAGATAGTGAAGTTCCTACACTTATCTATCGGATAAATGTAGGAACTTCACAGAATCTATATACTAGACTCAAGCTCTAGCACCAGATATCCAGAACAATTAATTCCGATGCCTTCTTTCACTTGAAAAGTTGTATAAATTCAGACTCCAATACTTCTGTGTTAATGAAAAACGCAAGATTCTGTATGGGGCAATGCTCATCAAAAACCAGAGATTATCCCCTAGATTGGGCGTTCAATGGTTGATTGTGACATCCACACATCGAAAATAAACTCCCAATCCCAAATTTGAAATCAAACATTGATTAGTCGTTGTCCCACTGTTCACGACCAATTAGGTCGCCAATGCGATCGCGTAACAAAAAGTCACATTTTTCTAATTCACATTCAACGCAAACCCACTCTCTCGCTGGAATGTATTGGCAGAGGGTATATATTGGCTGTTGTCTGCTAACCATTCCCTTTTGCACCAGTCGGCGTGCTTCGTCTTGAATCACATCGAGAGAGTAGTAATTGATAGAAGGCACCGTATTCACACTCATGGTTTTTACTCACAAATTAACACTTACGATAGTGTTCCCGTTAATAATTAGGAACAAACATTACAGAAATTAGACTTGTGGCTAGGATTTTGTAGTTTGCTATACGGAACTATTTTTATTTTGACGCTACATATCCTGAAATTATCTCAAGAAATGTTAAGAAAGTCAACGAATCCTGACATTTCTCGAAAATTCGCTTTACAAAAAAAATTCCGAGTAGTTAACTTAACCTGCTAGGGTAGCTGCATGACTTTTATTCCACAAGTCTGAAAGTCTTGCCATTACTGTATTTAAGCAAGATTTTGTGGGTGGGAAGAATTCACATTAAGATCGCTTACATATCAAATAATCACCTTAAACCCGGATCTAGAACTGCTGGTATTTATCTAAGGGTAAACAACACAAGAATATTTGTCAGATACTTGGGTATAAAGTGTTGCAAAACATAACGGCTAAAGTACAATACGAAGGCTTTTACCCAGGATCTGTTAACAATTTCTTAAGTAAAACCGTAATATCTTGGTTATTTTCGGCACTAATGTTACACAGCTTTCTTTGGATAAACATCTGTACAAGGGTAGAGTAAGGAATTTCCAAATAAAACAATATCCAATTGCAGGCGAAGCAGAATCTGATAGTTGGATTGGATGCAAGAATTGGATAATTGGATTTTTGGAGTTCCCTTGATAGGATTTCTCTTAAAGGTCATTACAAATAGGCAAGAGGGGGTAGAGGGAAAGAGGAATAGTAGAGTAAGGACGAAAGCCAAGGCAAACAAAAAGTGTATATATGCAACTAGCGATCGCTGATGTAGCTTATGGTCACATTAAAACAGACGCGATCTAGTCACGTCTGTAAACTGTTTGGCGGATTTGCTGAGATTAATTGTTCTGAAGTTACATTGTTATTTAAGTTACTTATTCACTAAATGATTCATCATCTTGATCTGTGCTGTCTTCTACTGGTACCAGATTTTCTGGGGGACGCTCATGGTTAAGTTGGCTTAGTAGTGCCAGTACTTTATTACCGCGTTCTATGGAGCGATCTTCCAGAAACAGCACTTCTGGTGTACGACGTAGCCGCACCCGCGCCCCAAGTTCACTACGGACGTAACCCGTAGCTGACTTTAAGCCTGCCATTGTTTCTGCTTTAGCTTCATCTGTACCATAAATACTGACGTAGATTTTGGCGTGTTGGAGATCACCAGAAACATCAACATCAGTAACACTTACCATTCCTGTACCCACACGGTCATCCTTAATGCCGTTGAGCAGCATTTGGCTAACTTCCCGTTTGATCAGTTCAGCAACGCGGGAAACCCGGCGATTTGTAGCCATAAAAATTTCGCCTCCTCACAGAGGTTGTACACAAAAATATATGCAAGTTGGTTTAGACAGTACTTAGCGGGAGCAACGCCAAGAGCAACCGTCTTTGGGGCACAGCCCCGATATAGCGCTAGTCTAGATTGTACTCAAGCCCAGCATTGCACGTAGGGTGAGAGTAAGGAAGACTAGGCTGCTCACAAATAAACCCAAGAGGGCGATCAAGGTAACTGGGCGCTTTAACAGTGGCATTAATGGCGCAAAGGTGTTCAGAAACAGGCCTAAGACGATACTAATTAAGTACCGGGGGTAGCGAAAGACGTTATCCCAAAATCCGTCAAACATCTGAATGTAAACTGCCTTGTTATATACTTACGTTTGTTTTGATATGTTGATCTACTCAATTGTAATCTATGCGGCTGGAAAATTACCCAGTTAATATAAAATATGGTTCGTCGCTTATATTGGCTTTATTTAATCAAGATTATTTTCAGTTAAATCGGAAGTAAATGGTAATTCAAATCCCCAAAGAAACTAGCCCGCGTCCATTTTTGAAGTGGGCAGGGGGTAAAAGTAGGTTGATACAGCAATATATTCCTTATCTTCCCAAGAGTTATAAAAATTACTATGAACCATTTTTAGGTGGTGGTGCTGTTTTTTTCTATCTCCAACCAACCGCAGCAATTTTAACGGACATTAATGCCGAATTAATTAACACTTATTGTTGTGTTAGAGATCATATTGAAGAATTAATTTCTATATTGAAAGAGCATAAAAACCGACATGATAAAGATTATTACTATAGTGTCAGAAATAACTCTGTTGGTACTGATATAGAAAAAGCTGCTCGTCTAATTTATCTGAATAAAACTTGTTTTAATGGTCTTTATCGAGTCAATTCACAGGGTAAATTCAATGTGCCTTTGGGCAGATATGAAAATCCGAATATTTGTTCTGAGGTTTTACTGCGAACAGCTTCAGAAGCACTTTCTACATCTAAAATTAAACAAACAGATTTTGTTGATGTGCTAAATTATGCCACAAGTAGTGATGATTTTATTTACTTTGATCCACCATACTATCCTGTAAGTGAAACTAGCTATTTTACAGCTTACAGTAGTGATCGCTTTGCTGAAGAACAGCAAGTTCAACTCAAAGATGTATTTGAAAAATTAGCTGAACGTGGAGTAAAAGTCATGCTATCTAATTCAGATTGTGAATTTATTCGCAACCTTTACAGCAGTTTCAATATCCACACTATATCAGCATCTAGGGCAATTAATTCTAACGCCAAAAAGCGTGGAAAGATCACAGAAGTTTTAGTAACTTCGTATTAAATATTATTGTTAGACCAAGCAATGAATGAACTTAAATTATGAACAGAGAGAAGATTTGGATTGAGAACAACTTGTTTATCTAACCACGATACAGCTTGCGGTTTCATACCTCCACCGTCAATTAATACAACTGCTTGTGCAGGATAGCAATTTTGAATATTCAAGTTAAGGTAAGGAAGTTTTTCATCAACTGAACCGCTAATTTGCTGCCATTTACACTCAATAATCAGCCCGGAAGAAACGGATGCAGCCCCAATAATGTAAAAGTCTACATATATATAGCTCCCATAAATTCCTGTTCCGATATAAACCTGCCTTGCATATCTTTTTGGTATAGTATTCGAGCTTAAAAGACATCCTAGACGCTGTTTCTTTGGTAAATCAAAGCCCACTTGCACATATCCATGACCCAGTAAAGTACCTTCTACAGCTTTTTCCAAAACATTGCCAGAAGTAACTGCTCTTGCACCTTGAGTCATTTTTATCCTGATTATCTTCAAAAGGTTTCCTGATTTTAGGATTCCCTGGAAGCAACAGTAGATACTTAGGTTATATAAATTTTGAGAGATTTCCTCGTTTCCAGCCTCTAGCTGGAAACGAGGTTTTAATAAGGTTTTGGCTTAAGTTGACACGTATGCGGTGAGATAAAACGGCACTGCCTATACGTGTCAACTTAACGTGAAAGCCATCCTAGAAGCAGCTTTTAGATCTTGTCTCGTTCCCAGTCTTCGACTGGGAATGCCGTCCTAGGGGCTGGCGGCAGAGCCGCTTTTGAGCAGCATTTCCAGCCCAGAGGCTGGAAACGAGATTTGAAAAGGCTTTTAGCTTAAGTTGACACCAATGATCTCACCGTAACTCCTATATACTTATTTTTGAAGGTTCATCCTTTTGAATTCATGCGTCCTCGCCAGAACATCTCGGAAATATTTTCGACTTTCATCCAATTTGAAGCCGATCGCTTCAACTGTTGGATATATGATGCCAAACTACGGCGCAGTATCCAAAATTGCTTGGTACAGATATCAGAAACAAAACACTCAGAAAATTTTTGGGCGATTTACTGGCATAAGAACTGGCAAAATCAGCCTAACTCTCTAGCTGAAGCGCATCTATCAGCTTATTTGCAAGAGACTTGTTATTGGTCAGCGCAAAGGACGATCCCTCAAATTACTAGTGTGCAGTGCACCTTATCTGACTGTTTTCAAATAGCGATCGCAGAAGTGCCAAAAATTCTCAAAGCTTGCGATCCTGACCAAAAAGCCAGCCTGAAAAGCTACAGCAATGTGGCTTTTGGCAATGTGATTCGGGATGCTTTGCGGCAAAAACAAGAAATAGATTTTTGTAACGATTGGGCATTGCTGCTAAAGTTGAGCCGCAAGCGACTACAGCAATCATTACAAAATGCTGGGCTAACAGATGAAACTATTGCCCGTTACCTGTTAGCTTGGAAATGTTTTGCAGATGGTTACATTCTGGGTAAATCGCCAGGAGTGCGGAAGTTACAAAGACCTGATCAAGATACTTGGGAAGCGATCGCTCAACTCTACAACCGCGATCGCTTAACACAACTCAACCCATCAGGGACAGAATGCAACGCCCAAACTCTCGAAAAATGGCTACTGTTATCCGCCAAACATGCACGTTCTTATTTATATCCTGTGGTTTCTTCACTCAACGCCCCTAAAACAGGTCAAGCCGATAGTGAATTACAAGATGATTTACCAGATACTACTCAAAATGAATCTTTACTCGCAGATTTAATAGCCAGAGAAGAAGCAGAGACTCAAAAAAACCAACAACAAGAAATCCATAATCTATTAATTAATACTCTGGCAAAACTCTCTCCCCAATCACAAAAATTGCTGCAACTCTACTATCAGCAAGGACTTACTCAACAACAAATTGCTAAACAACAGCAAATCCAGCAATATCAAATATCGCGGCAATTGGCTAAAACAAGAGAATCTCTACTACTGGCGATCGCCAAGTGGAGTCAAGAAACAATGCATATTTCTCCAACTTCCAACGTGGTTAAACATATTAGTGCAGTATTAGAGGAATGGTTACAAAATTATTTCAGTAATTTGGAACCTCACTCCTCAAAGGAGCAGTAGCTATGTCATCTTTTTGTGTTCCTCCAACTCAACTGTGGTTAGAGGTGTCTCCTGAAGTTCAAGACCAATCTTGGCAGCAAAGCCATTCTAGTGTTAGTCCGCGTGGTCGTTGGAATACTTTTCTGAATCAAGTATGCCTCAGTACTTTTCTGCCTTGGTTACAAGCAGAATATGCACCAGAAGCTACTATTGATACACTTCCAATAACTTGGGAACTTGTCAACGGCACTGCTATAAATCTAGATACAAAACGCTTGATTCTAATTCCAGATAAAAGCTTAGAAACTAGAGAATTTTCTGTACCACAAGAATGGATAGATATTCCTCAATGGGCAGGAGATTACTACTTGGCAGTACAAGTCAGTCCTGATGGTGAGTGGATGAGAATTTGGGGCTATACTACCCATGAGCAATTAAAAAATCAAGCTAGCTACGATTCCCAAGAACGGACTTACTCTTTAGATGCTAATCAAATGGTTGAGGATCTAAATGTGCTTTGGGTAGTACGTCAACTGTATCCTGAAGAACAAACACAAACTGTCATCGCTCCTTTGCCTGTTTTATCAGCTGCTCAAGTAGAAAATTTGTGGCAAAGATTAGCAAGTCCCACAATTACTAATCCTCGCCTGGAATTGCCCTTTGAAATCTGGGGAGCATTGTTAGATAGGGAAGATTGTCCACAAAGATTTAGACAGAAACCAGCACTTGTTAACTTGCGCCAGTGGTTCCAAAATATAGTTGCAGATAGTTGGCAAACAATAGAAAACTTCCTGGGTACACAGCCAGATTTCGCCTTTAGCTTTCGCCAAAATGATTCGGCTCAACAATCAATCCAACGAGTTAAGGAAATTGAGTTACCAACTAGAAATCAAGCTGTAGTGTTAATGTTGACATTAACCACAGAAATAGATAATAAAGTAGGAATCCGTGTCCAATTGTATCCCAAGGAGCGCAATTTCTATTTACCTCTAAATGTTAGCTTGGCATTGATTTCTGCTTCTGGAGAAATTGTGCAATCAGTGCAAGCACGAGAAACAGATAACTCGATCCAACTCAAAGGCTTCCGATGTCCTGAAAACACAAGTTTTAGTCTTCAGGTTGGTTTAGATGATTTCAATTTCACACAAGAGTTTATCAGCTAGTTTTAGAAATTAATCGCCATGAGTAAACTGATCGTCCTAAACTTAGGAAAAGGAAACTTACAGCAAGGGTTTCCCACGGTCATTGCTCAACTTTGGCAAACGGATGTTCCTACTCCGATGCAATTTACAGGTGGATTACCTGCTGCATCACAATTGGAACATCTTTATCAACGTTGGCAACAAATGTATACAGCTTTGTATACTAGTTTGGGTTGGCGCAGTCGCAACATTGCAGACTTTGAAATTGATGAAGAAGACGTTACCCATATTTCCCAAACAGAGTTTGACAACCTCTCTCAAGAATTACAACAAAATCTGAACACATGGCTGAATAGTTCCCTGTTTCTGAATATTGACCGGAAGTTGCGGACTCAACTCTTACCGAACGAGGAAATTCGTTGCATTATTACTGCTGAATCAGATCAAGTTTTGCAGCTTCCCTGGTGTCTGTGGCATTTTTTTACTGATTACCCCCAAGCAGAAATTGCCCTGAGTCCGCCAGAATATACCCGTTCTGTGAAAACAAATCCTCAAAAAACTCAAGGTAAAGTCAGAATCTTAGCAATTTTAGGCGATCGCCAGGGCATCGATCTCGAAAAAGACCAAAATTTACTTCGCCAATTACCTAATGTTGAACTCAAGTTTTTAGTCGAACCCAACCGTTCCGAACTCACAGAACAATTATGGAAGTCAGGTTGGGATATTCTTTTTTTTGCGGGGCATAGTTCCAGCCAAGGTAAAGGACGAATGCTGCTGAATTCTGGCGAAACTTTAACTATTGACCAATTAAAGTATGGTTTACAAAAGGCGATCGCTCAAGGATTACAGCTAGCAATTTTTAATTCTTGTGATGGTTTGGGATTAGCACAAGATTTAGCTGATTTGCATTTACCCCAAGTGATTGTCATGCGCGAACCCGTACCAGACCGGGTAGCGCAGGAATTTTTGAAGCACTTCCTGGCACTTTTTTCTCAAGGAAAAACTCTGTATGCAGCCGTGAGAGAGGCCAGAGAAAGATTACAATCTCTAGAACATGATTTTCCCTGTGCTACTTGGTTACCTGTCATTTGCCAAAACCCAGCAGAAATTTCGCCAACTTGGCAGGATCTGTGCGGTCAGAGGTTTGGTTTATATCTGCCGCGCCCGAATTTAAGGCAGTTACCACTGGTTTTTTTAAATAGCTTAGGTGTTACTTTAATTATCGGATTAATCCGGTTATTCGGTGGAATACAACCGCTAGAACTAGAAGCATTCGACCAGTTAATGCGACTGCGACCCAAAGAACAGCCAGACTCGCGGCTTTTGGTAGTAACTATCACCGACCAAGATATTCAAGCCCAAGGACAGGAACCGCGCCAAGGTTCCTTATCCGATAAGTATCTCAATCTTCTGCTAGCCAAACTGGAACAATATCAACCAGCAGCTATTGGTCTAGATATATACCGAGATTTTCCAGTGAGTGCCAACCAACCAGAACTAGCCAAGCGGATGCAACAAAGCGATCGCTTAATTGCAATCTGTAAACGTGCTGACCCAAAATACGACCCCACAGGCATTTCGCCCCCACCGGAAATACCAGAAACACGGCTAGGTTTTAGCGATTTTGTTGAAGACAATGATGGTGTACTCCGCCGTCATTTGTTGGCGATGACTCCCAACCCGATTTCGTCAAGTTGTACTCCGGCTTCTGCTTTTAACGTGCAGCTAGCATTTCTTTATCTGAAAAAACAGGGAATTATAGCCAAATTTACCCCAAATTGGGATTTGCAACTGGGAAATAAAACTTTCCCACGGTTACAAAATCGGACTAGCGGTTATCAGTCGATAGATGCCCAAGGCAGTCAGATTTTACTAAATTACCGTTTTTCGCCCTCAGTGCAAGCGATCGCACCCCAAGCTACCCTCAGCCAAGTCTTGAACGGACAAATAAACCCAAATGCCTTGAAAAACCGGATTATTCTGATTGGTGTCACTAGTAATAGTAGTAGCGATTACTGGTATACACCCTATAGTAAAAACCCTTCAGAAATCATTCCAGGCATAATCATTCAGGCACAAATGGTCAGTGAAATACTCAGTGCCGCTTTAGACCAAAGACCCATGTTATGGGTTTGGAGTCAATGGGGTGATATTTGCTGGATTTGGGGTTGGTCTTTAACAGGTAGTCTACTAGCTTGGTATCTTCGCAAAATAGCTTATGTCAGTATTGCTGTAACCGTAGCATCAGGTACGCTGTTTGGACTTTGTTTAATCCTGTTCACTCAGGGCGGCTGGATACCCTTAGTACCACCGATGATGTCTTTGCTACTTAGTAGCACTATATTTATCTCTATCAGCAAAAAATTACAGAAATTATAGAGAACGGAAGTGTAGTAATAAATTAGGTATTAATCTTCAAGAATTAAAAATCCTAATAAATTACTTCTGCGATCGCTAATTAATTTCTTTTATGAAAAAATTACTTTGGTTTCACACTGCCACCCTCATCCCTGCACTGACCTTAGGCATTTTTGACATACCTGGAAATTTGCCTGTACAGGCTGAAACCTTAACATCAACAAGTGAAATCAGGTATGTTGCGCCAAGAGTGCAGGAAAAGCCAGGAGAACCGACAGGAAGGCGTAGAGGTGGAGGTAGTCGTGGTTCCTGTAAGCAGTATGAGACTTTGACAGCTTTAGTACCTACAACTAAAACAGGTACAAAAGATTTAGTTTGGGGACAGTCAGCATCTCAAACCCCAACATTTTGGTTCTTTGTGCCTGATAAATTAACTGCAAATGTTCCTGTAGAGTTCGTGCTTCAGGATGAAACAGACAATTATGTGTATCAGAAAAAATTTAATCCTTCACAAACATCGGCAGGAATTATCAGTTTAGCGGTACAACCTACATCAACTCTAGAGGCAGGTAAAACTTATCGTTGGACTTTTTCGATTTATTGCGATCCTCAGAAGCCTTCTGCTGCCGTTTATGTTCGAGGCTCAATGACACAAGTGGCCCTCAACCCATCATCGCAACAACAACTTGAGGCAGCTAAAACACCGTTGGCAAGGGCTACTTTTTTTGCCAAACATGGTGTCTGGTATGATGCCTTAACAACTTTAGGAGAACATTTACAAAGCAATAAACGCAAAGATCCAAAAATTGCATCAGCTTGGGTTGAGCTACTCAAACAGGTAGATTTAGCTAAGTCTAATACAGATGCGATCGCATCCTGCTGTATTACCAAATAATTTATCGGCATCTGCCAATAAACATTTCGAGAAAAGTTTGCCACATATGCTTTCATACTTGCGGAAGAGGTAATGTATCGCCAAGACAATTGTCATGGCAATAGGGTAATGTACAAGCGCTCCGAGATAGTTATGGAAGGAACTAACGAGCTTAAAAGAAGTAGGGATGTCTACATGAAAAACACACAGGGGAACACAGTCACTTCTGAAATGACTGATGAAGATTGGTTTAGCTTAGGAAAATCTGATGCCTGGGCTGGAAAACCCAAAATTTCACCAGAACAAGATTCTCAAGCGGCGAGTATGTATGACTTAGGTTACAGCGAAGGCGAAATTCAACGTTCACCAACTGAAACTAGAAAGGCTCCTTAGTAGTCACAAATCTTCAGAAGGCAGGAGACAGCGATGCCTACGGTTCTTGCTACTCCCAATTGTTCCTCTAAGAATTTTAGGAGGGGCGATACCGAATAGCCCGTTATAGACATCGCTCTTCTCAATGCCTATCAAAACCCCAAGCCAAGCAGTTAATCGCCAAGTTCCTTCATGTCAAACATTTTTTGGTAGTGGCAGCCGATGCACTATAACCAAGAGCGATCGCTTTTTGTTCTTGTATTTTGAAAAAATGCATTAGAAATAAAAGTACACGGGTAGGGACACGGGCAATGCCGTATCCCTACGAGTATCTGTGTTCATTCATGTGTGGTTAATTATTTTTTCTCGCTATATACCAATTTGAACAACGATTGTGACAGATGAAATACTCAAAGAGATTACCAGTAAATCTTTGACAATGTAAAATCCAAAATCAGAAATGGTATTATCTGTAGTTTTATATCAAAAATTACTACTTTGGCTTGGCAATTTTCTTCAGGACATTAAAATAGCCCTAGCAGTTTTGCTAGAGCTAATTCTATTAGCTATCGTATCGATTCTAATTTATTAGAGTTGTTTGCCATTAAATAAACCTTCAACTTTTTTGTCAGGATAGCTTTTCTTATTGAATTCTAAGTTAGCGATCGCTTGCTCTTGTGACCAACCCGGTTCAAAGCCAACTCTCGTTCCATCCCAGATTAATTCATATCCGACTTTTTGACCGTTGAATAAACCTTC